>NZ_JCACER010000038.1:0-64153 GCF_059502445.1 Kumtagia sp. | reverse complement strand
ATCTCCCCCCTTGCGGGGGAGATGTCCGGCAGGACAGAGGGGGGTGCGAAGGGGCAAGGGGTCTAAACCCGGGGACAGTTTACTGAATTCCGGTCCGCACCCTTGCCCGAGCGTCGGCGTCGACGAGGAATTCATCAAACTGTCCCCGGATTTCCTTGCGGACGGGCCCGCCCGATGAACGCACCCCTGAAAGAACCTCTAGCCGACGGCGAAAGGCGCGGCCGAAAAGCCTCGAAGGAGACGCGGCGGCAGCAGCTGATCGAGGCGACGATCGATTCGCTCGCCAAGCGCGGCTATTCGGAAACGACGATGGCGGATGTCGCCGACGGCGCCGGCCTGTCGCGCGGCATCGTCAATTTCCATTTCGAGAGCAAGGAAAAGCTGCTCGTCGCCACGCTGCAATACATGGCCGACGAGTATTCGGCGCATTGGCGCGCGGCGCTGGAAAAGGCCGGCGACGATCCGGCACGCCAGCTCGCCGCTCTGGTGGCCGCCGATTTCGACCGTGCGATCTGCAACAAGCGCAAGCTGGCCGCCTGGTGCGCCTTCTGGGGCGAGGCGAAGTCGCGCCCGACCTACCAGATGCTGTGCGGCGCCAATGACGAGGCCTATCAGCAGGTCTTCATCGATCTCTGCCGGCGGCTGAAGGAGGACGGCGGCTACGACTTCGATGCGTTTTCCACGGCGCTGGGGCTGAGCGCCATGCTCGAGGGGCTGTGGCTTCGCCTCATGATGGGCACCGAAAACGCCACGCGCGAAAGCGCTCGGCATGCGGCATCCGACTATCTCGCCTCGGCGTTTCCGCGGCATTTCAAGCGCGAGGCGCCGCCGGCGAGAAAGGTCGACTGAACAACAAGAACCACAGAGGATGGAACGACAATGACTTCTACTCGACGCATCATTTTGACGGTCGCGCTCGCCGCGACGCTGTCGGCTTCCGCGCCGGCGCTCGTTGCCGCCGCGGATTCGGAACTGACCGTTTTCGACTGGTCCGGCTATGAAGCCGAGCAGTTCCACCCCGACTATGTGGCGAAACACGGCGATTCCCCGACCTTCACCTTCTTCGGCGACGAGGACGAGGCGTTCGAGAAAATCCGCTCCGGCTTCAAGACCGACCTGGCGCATCCCTGCTCGCAGAGCGTGGTGAAGTGGCGCGACGCCGGGCTGATTGAACCCCTCGACACATCCAAGATCGCGGCCTGGAAGGATCTCAACCCCGGCATCATGGCGATGAAGGATCTCGCCACCACGGCCGACGGGACCGCCTGGTTCATGCCGTGGGACTGGGGCAACACGCTGGTGACCTACAATTCGGAGAAGGTCGACGAGAAGGACATCCAGTCGCTGAAGGCCTTCGCCGACCCGAAATTCAAGGATCGCGTGTCGATCGGCGACAATGTCGACGACGCCTACGCGCTGGCCTCGCTGGTCCTCGGGCTGAAGGACTGGACGCAGATGACCGACGAGCAGTTCAAGCAAGCGTCGGACTTTTTGCGCGAGGTGCACAAGAACGTGCGGCTCTACTGGACCGACAATACCGACATCGTGCAGGCGATGAGCGGCGGCGAGGTCGACCTCGCCTGGGCATGGGACGACGCCAGCGTGCAGTCGGCGCTGGCAGGCGCACCGATCAAGGCGAAGAAGGATACTGACGAGGGCTTGTCGACCTGGGTGTGCGGCTATGTCCGACTGAAGGGCGCGCCGGGCAATATCGACAAGACCTACGATTTCCTGAATTCGATCAACACCGATCCGGTCGCGCAGTTCCTGCTGTCGGACTGGGGCTATGGCCACGCCAACGCCAAGGCGATGCAGTCGATCGACCCGAAGGTGCTGGCCGAGAAGGGTTATGACAATGTCGAGAAATTCGTCGACAAGACGCTGTTCCAGTCGCCTGTGCCGGCGGAGCTGAAGCAGAAGATGATCGCCGAGTTCGAGAAGATCAAGGCCGGGTACTGAGCCGACGCGGGGCGTGCGCCGGTTTTTGCCGGCGCTCGGCGGCCCGGTCGCATACCTTCGGAGACCGGGGTTTTCCCGGCCTTTCATCGATGGATCAGGCGGCGGCCTCTTGCGCCTCTTCCGCGGCCTCACCGGCGCGCTCGGCTGCCTCTTCGCACTTCTTGCGGATTTCCTCGAGCTCGCTCTCGGTCAGGTGCTCGATGCCGATGAAATGATTCTTTGCCTTGGAACTGCGTATCAGTTCGTCGAGCTTGGTCTGCAGGGCGGCGCTGTCCCGGTTCTGCGTATTCTGGATCAAAAACACCATCAGGAAGGTGATAATCGTCGTGCCGGTGTTGATGATCAGCTGCCAGGTGTCGGAGAAACCGAACAGCGGCCCGCTCACTGCCCACACTATGATGATTCCGGCGCAGAGGATGAAGGTCCCCGGTTTGCCGGCCGCGTAGGCGATGGCGTTCGCGATTCTCGTAAAATGCTTTTCCACGGCATCCTCCTGTGACCTATTCCGGCCTGCCAGGGAGGTCGGCGCGGCTAAGGCCCTGGAATAACAATCAACATCCTCCCGAAGTTCCCTTCGTGTGGGCCGTGGCCGCTGGAACGACGGCCGCTCCGGTGCGTTTTGCCGCGACCAATTGGAGAGCCGATCGATGGTTACGTTCAGGGAAATGAAGGTGCGGGAGATCGTCGAGGACGGGTCGCTCAACACCCGCCAGAAGATCGAGAGGTTGAGGGAGATCGAATCGGAGGCGCGCGGGCTGCAGCGGGCCGCCAGCGAAAGCCCGATGAATCCCGGCGATGGGTGGGACAACGAGCTGCGTGAAGTGCGGAAGGCATTGGCCAAACTCGGCGCGAAGCGACTGCGGAAGGGCGCCGCGACGCTGTGACGACAATGGCTCCGATTTGGCCGGCCGGCTGGAATGGCTGCGTTGGCCACCTCGGCGGCGCGGAGTCACCAGGTCGGCAAAATCCCCGTGCGCCAGCGCCATGGCCATGGACATTAACCATGCGTCATCGGAAAATGAAAAGGGGGTGCGGCCCGGGAAGCGGCCGCTCGGGAATGGCAGGTCGGGCTGCCGCGATGGCCAGGCAGGGGGCAGGCAATTGAGTGCGAGGGTCGTTCGGTCGCAGGTGATCGTCATCGGAGCCGGGTTCACCGGCCTATCGGCGGCGCATGTCCTCAAAGCGGCTGGGATCGACGTCGTTGTCCTCGAGGCACGGGATCGGGTCGGCGGACGGGTGGAATCGATGTCGAACGGGCTCGGCGAGCGCGTTGACGTCGGCGGCCAGTATTACTGCGACGACATGCCGGAGATTTCGGCGCTGGCGGATGCCTATGGCAAGACGCGGGTGAACGGGCTGTTTCCTGGAAAGTGGCTGATCGAACCAGCGACGATCGTCGGCACGGTCGAAGACCTTTACCGCCGTTCCGCGAGGATCCGTGACCGGGCGAACGCTCTCGACCCGGACGATCCTGCCATCGCCAACCTCTCGGTGCGCGGCTGGGCGGAGGCGCAGCCCGACGCTCATGACGCGCAATGGGCCTTCCTCGGTTCGATCGAGGGCCTGTGGTGCCAGCCGGCCGACCTTCTGCCGCTCTGGTATTTCGTTTCCAACGACCGGCGCATCACCAACGAGGCGCCTGAGTTGCAATATTTCCTGAAGGAGACGATGCATTCGCTGGCCGAGGATCTCGGGCGCCAACTCGGCTCAGGGCTGCGCCTCGGCGAGGCGGTACGCAGCATCCGGCACGGTCCGGGGAAAGTCAGCCTCCGCACGGACGCGGGGCTCTACGAGGCCGAACACGCCATCCTCGCCGTGCCGCCGGTGATGGCGCGCCGGCTCACCTACGATCCGCCGCTCCCGGTCGAGCTCTGTCAGGCGACTTCGGTGTGGCGCAGCGGCAAGGTGATTAAGGCGCTGCTGCGCTACGAAAGACCGTTCCGCGACAAGGGGCTGAGCGGCAGTGTGTTCTTCCTCGATCCGCTGGGTCTTTATGCCTGCGACGCAAGCCGCGACGACGATCACACGGCGATCGTCGTTTTCGCCGGGGGCAGCCTTGCCGAGCGTTGGCGGCGGATGGGGCATGAGGCTGTCAAGCTGGCGATCCTGGAAAAGCTCCGCGCGGCGTTAGGGCACGAGGCGAAGACGCCGCTCGACGTCACGATGCGCGACTGGACGGACGACAAATGGAGCGGCGGCGGCTATTCCGACACGATCATGGATTTTTCGGCGAAGGACGCCGAAGCCATCCTGCGGCGCGGTCTGTCCTCCGTGGCATTCGCCTCGTCGGAACTGTCGCCGTCTTTTCCCGGCTACATCGAGGGCGCCATCGTCGCTGGCAGGGCGGCGGCGAGCGGCGTGATCGAATCCCTTCAATCCGCCATGGCGACCAGCGCGTCGGGATCGTAGCCCAGCCGGATCGGCGCGCCGAGCGGCAGGTCGTCGGCGCCGAAATCATTGGTCTCGGTGACTGACAACGGCTTGTCCATGCCGGGCACCTCTACGACGAGGTGGGTGATCTCGCCGAAATAATGCCGTTCCACGACCGTGCCCGCCACCTCGTGCCTGGCGCTGGCATCGTCCCACAGGACGCGCAGCCGCTCGGGGCGGATGCCGATGGTCGCGGCCGAGCCGTTCTTGACATAGGCGGCCGGTTTGTCAGTCCTGACCCGGCCGAAGCCCAGCGTGTCGACGACGATGGACGTGCCGGCGTCGTCGACGATCTCGGCCTTGATGAAATTCATGCCGCCCAGAAAATCCGCCACCTGGCGGTTGACCGGCCGCTGATAGATTTCCTTTGGGGCCGCCACCTGCGCGATTTTTCCGCCGAACATGACGGCGATGCGGTCTGACATGGCGAGCGCTTCGTACTGGTCGTGGGTGACCAGGATGAAGGTGATGCCGACGGCCTTCTGCAGCCGGCGCAACTCGACCTGCATCTGCTCGCGCAGCTTCTTGTCGAGTGCCGACAGCGGCTCGTCGAGCAGCAGAACCTTTGGCCGCATCACCAGGGCTCGCGCCAGCGCGACGCGCTGCCTTTGGCCGCCGGAGAGTTCGGTGGCGCCCCGCTTGCCCAGCCCGGCGAGCGACACCATGGCCAGCGCTTCCTCGACGCGGCGCTTTTCTTCCGCGGCCTCGAGCTTCATGCGCTTGAGCCCATAGGCGACGTTTTGCTCGACGTTCAAATGCGGGAAGATGGCATAGCTCTGGAACACCATGTTGGTGGGGCGGCGGTTGGCCGGAATGCCATCCATCGGCTGGCCGTCGACGAGGATCGAGCCGCCGGTCGGGGTATCGAAGCCGGCGATCATCCTGAGCAGCGTGGTCTTGCCGCAGCCGGATGGGCCGAGCAGCGAAAAGAACTCGCCCTCGCGAATGGCGAGATTGGCGTCGTCCAGGGCCTTGAACGTCCCGTAGCTGCGGGTGACGTTCCTGATTTCGATCATGGTACGGTCAGGCAAGGGACACCCCCGGCGCTTGGGTGCGCCGCTCGGCGCGGCGGCGCAGGATTTCGGCAATGGTGAGCAGGGCGAAGGAACCAACCAGCAGCAGCGTGCCGAGCGCCAGCACGCTGGGCAGCTTTGCGGCGAAACGCAACTGGCCCCAGATGTAGATCGGCAAGGTCGCATCCGTGCCGCCGAGGAAGAAGGCGATGATGAAATCGTCGAGCGAGATGGTGAAGGAGACCAGCAGCGACGAGATGATGGCCGGCGCCACCATGGGCAGCGTCACGCGCCGGAACGTGCCCCACGCCGTCTCGCCGAGATCCGCCGAGGCCTCCTCCAGGCTCGCGTCGAAACCCTCGAAGGCCGCCGTCAGCACGCTGACGGAATAGGGAATGCAGATCAGGATGTGCCCCAGCACGACGGTGAACAGCGACAGGCTGAGGCCAAGCCGCAGAAGCACCAGCAGCATCGAGACTGCGACGATGATCTCCGGCAGGACCAGCGGCGCCATGATCAGGCCATGGGCCGTCCCGCGTCCGGGAAAACGGTAGCGGGTGATGGCGCGCGCCGCGCAGATGCCGAGCACCGTTGCCAGCATGGCGGAGGCGACGCCGACGACGAGGCTGTTCCACGCCGCGTCGAGCAGAGCCTGGGTGCGCGGCAGTTCCCCGTACCATTTGAGCGTATAGCCGGTGAGCGGAAATTTCGGCACCGCCGACGCGTTGATCGAGAAGACCGGCAGCAGAAGTACCGGCAGATAGAGGAAGATCACGTAAAGAATGGCATAGGCCGGCAGCCATCGTTCGAGCAGGCGTTTCATCGGGCACGCCTCGCCGCCAGCTTGAGCAGGAGGACCGAGGCCGCCGCCATCGCGGTCACCACCACCATCGTGGTGACCGACAGCGCCGCGCCGAGCGGCCAGTTCAGCGCCTTGCCGAATTGCGCCTGGATGGCGTTGGAGATCATCACGCCGTCCTTGCCGCCGACGAGCTTCGGCGTGACGTAGTCACCGACGGTCGGGATCATGACGATCAGCAGCGCCGAAATGACGCCGGGCATCGACAGCGGCAGCGTTACCCGCAGGAAGCTGCGGATGGGGCCGTCGCCGAGGTCGGTGGCGGCCTCGATCAGCGTGCGGTCGACCTTCTCCAGCGACACGAAGATCGGCAGGATGGCGAAGGCGGCCCAGGCATGGGTCAGCGTGATGATCACGGCACTTGAATTGTAGAGCAGCGCCGTCGACGGTTCGTCGATGATGCCGAGGCCGAGCAGGCCGGAATTCAGCACGCCGTTGTAGCCGAGGATTACCTTCCACGACATGACGCGCAGCAGGTAGCTGGTCCAGAACGGGATGGTGATCAGGAACAGCCAGAGGCTCTTGTACCGGCCACCGCGGAAGGAGATGTAGTAGGCGATCGGATAGGCGAGCGCGACCGTGAGAACGCTGACCGAGAAGGAGATGAACAGCGAGCGCAGCAGCAGGTCTCGATAGATCGGCTCGGTCAGAGCGATGCGGTACTGTTCGAACGTGAAGGTCCGGTCGATGGTGAGATAGTTCTGGGTCCAGAAGCTGTGGGCGATCACCACCAGGATCGGCACGACCAGCAGCACGAGCGCGTAGAGCAGGGGCGGGCTGACCAGCGCCAGGCCGCGGGCAGTTTCCGATTGCAGAAGGGGTTTCGAGCCGGGCCGCGCCTTGCGGTACGCGATTTCCCCTTCCGCGGCAGCCGTCATTGCAACGGCTCGCCTGTCGCGGATCGCGTGAACTCACGTTCCATGGCTGCTCCCATGCCGGCCGGGCGTTCCCTTGTTTCCCGGCTTTCCGTCATCATGAGCGCAAGAGCGGATTGAAATCAAGGCGCATTTCTGGAATATTGATTGAACGGATATTCAAAAAGAGTTCGATAACGTATTTTTTACGGCTATTTAAATGCGTCGCCGGTCCGGATGCCGGAGAAAAGGAGATCGATATGGCGGCGGTCAGGGACAGCAGCTTCGAGCGACAGGCCCCGGAGGCGGACGCGGAAGAACTGGCGAGGCGCCATCTCGTGCAGCCGTGGCCTTATGCCGGCTCCATCGGCAGCGAGGCACGCGGCCTGATCGGCAGCGGCGACGGCATCTACGTCACCGATGGCGAGGGCAGGCGGCTGATCGACGGGCCGGCCGGCATGTGGTGCGTCAATGCCGGTCATCGCCGCGAGGAGCTGGCTGGGGTGATGTACGAGCAGGCGATGCAGCTCTCCTACAACACGCCCTGGTACACGATGAACGAGCCGTCGGCGGTGCTTGCCGAGCGCATCGTCACCCACGCGCCGGGGGACCTCAATCACGTCTTCTTCACGACCGGGGGATCGTCGGCGGTGGAAAGCGCGCTGCGCTTCATGCAGTTCTACAACAACGTGCGCGGCCGGCCGGAGAAGAAGCTGCTGCTGTCGCGCGGCGGCGCCTATCACGGCTCGACCTATCTGTCGGCCTCGCTCAACGGCCGCCCGCGCGATCGCGACTGGATGGATGTCGCCGACGGGCTGGTGGTAAAACTGTCGTCGCCGGACCCATTCCGTCGCCCCGAGGGTATGACAGTGGAGGCGTTCGCCGACCAGCTCGTCGACGAGTTCGCCGAAACGGTGGCGCGGATCGGCGCCGACAAGATCGGCGCCTTTGTCGGCGAACCGGTGCAGGCATCCGGCGGAGTGATCGTGCCGCCGCCGGGCTACCTGCCGCGCATCCGAGAAATCTGCCGCCACAACGACATTCTTTACGTGTCGGACGAGGTGGTGACGGGTTTCGGGCGGCTCGGCGAGGTCTTCGCCTCGCAGGACGTGTTCGGTATCGACCCCGACATCATCACCTTCGCCAAGGGCGTGACTTCCGGCTATTTTCCGCTCGGCGGGATGCTGGTGTCGGAACGGCTGCTCGCCGACCTGCGCCGTTCCAACCACCCGGATGCCATGTATGCGCACGGGCTGACCTACACCAGCCACCCGGTCGGCTGCGCGGTGGCGCTCGCCAATCTCGACCTGCTCGAAGGCGGCATCCTCGACCATGCGCGTGCCGTTGCGCCGTATTTTCAGGAGCGGCTGAAGACTTTGGAGGAACTGCCGCTGGTCGGCGAGGTGCGCGGCGTCGGCCTGATGGCCTGCGTTGAATGCGTCGCCGATCGGGAGAGCAACAACCCGCTGAAGCTCGACTATGAGGTCGGCAGGCGCATCGACGCGCATTGCCACGCCCTTGGCCTGCTGGTGCGGCCGCTTATCCACATGTGCGTGATGTCGCCGCCGCTGATCATTTCGCGCAGCCAGATCGACGACATGGTGGCGATCCTGCGCGAGGGCATTTCGCGGACCATGGACGATCTCGCCACGGAAGGTGTCTGGCAGGGGTGATCATGCCCGCGCCGCCCGCCGGGCGCTCCTCCCCTATCAATGAAAGTTGCCGCGCTCCCTTCGGCCTGAGCTTGCGAAGGGAGCGCGGCGCGGCGCCCTTGGGGCCGGGCGCCGATCACGGGCCTGCGGGTCCGCCGCGCCTGCGCACGCAGGGCGTTCCGAATCGGCACGCCGAAAATCTACTTGCCTGCGCGACGCATTGCTGATGGCAATGCGGGGCATATCGGGGCATGTGGGTGGACATGGCGGCGCTGGACGGGCGCATCGGGGCGGAAAAGCCGCTCAAGAGCTGGAAAGAGATCGCCAGCTTCTTCGGCCGCGACGAGCGGACGGTGAAACGCTGGGAGGCGGGACGCGGCCTGCCGGTGCATCGCGTGCCGGGCCGCACGCGGGCGTCGGTCTATGCCTATCCCTCCGAGCTGGAAGCTCGACCAGAACCTTGCCGCGGCACATGCGGCGCTCGGCTTCACGACCTTCTACTGGGACCGTGACTTCGTTCGCTCGCGGGCGCTGTTCGACCGCGCCCTCGAACTGGATCCCGGCTCGCCCGACAACAATCACTGGCTGGCGTTGACGACCATGCAGACGGGTGCCTTTGACGTGGCGCTCGACGCCATTCGCCGGGCCCAGGAACGCGATCCGAACTCACGGGCCATCCTCGCCAACAAGGCGCTCATCCTGTATCACGCCGGTCAAGTGGAGGAATCCGGCAAGCTACTGAGGGAATTCGCTGAAAGCGCCCCGACTATCCGCCGCCGCATTTCTATCTCGCCGACATCTATTTCGACCAGGGCCGCTACCGGGAGTCGCTCGCTGAATCACTGGAAGCGGCGCGGATCGTCGGGGACGAGGGCATGGCGAAGATCTACCGGGCGGCGCAGCAGGGCTATGCCGCCGATGGCCGGGAAGGCCTGCTGGAGGCGATGCTGGCCGAACAGCTTGGGCAGCATGCGCAGGACAAGGTATCGGCCTACAAGGTCGCGCGCACGCTGGCGTTTCTCGACCGGACCGAGCCGGCCCTCACCCATCTCGCGCTCGCCGTCGCCGAGCGCGAGCCGGACAGCCTAGGCATAAAGATCGATTCGGCGTTCCGCAGCCTGCACGGCAATGCCCGCTTCCGCGGGATACTCGCGCAGGCGGGACACGCCATGTCCTTTTCCGGAGAAGCCGTCGAACTCACGGTCGACGGCGGTCAGGAGGGGGACCGAAGCGCCTCGTTGAGACCCCACATGTCCTTCTCTTCGGGCGCCGTCTCCAGTTCCAGGATCGGCAGGAGCCCGCGCAAATGGTCGTGGTGGCTGCGCACGCCGTATTCGAGATCCGACAGATAGAAGCCGGAGAAAGCATCCGACAGCATGGATTCGTTCGACCACACGGTGAGCTGGATGTCCTCGGCGGTGGTCTCGCGGTCGATGCGCCAGGCCAGATAGCGCGCCGCCGCCTGCTGGCGCGTCTCGTCGGCATAGCGGTAGATGGCGCCGCGCAGCAGCGTCTGTCCGGTGGAGAGCGGGAATTCCTGATAGAACTGTGCCGTCTCCGGCGTGACGGCGATCACCGCGTTGGGGAAGAGGCCGTAATAGATCCAGGCCTTGCGCAGAGTCTCAGGCAGGCGCTCCGGCTGGGGCGCGATGCGGACATAGTTGCGCACGCTCCAACGCCGCCCGGCATGCGGATTGTAGGTGGCGAAGGAGCGCGAAACGCCGTTGGCGAAGGGCTCGTCGAAATAGGTCGCGCCGTAGAGATCCTGCAGGGCCGGGTGCGCCATGGCGACATGGTAGCCCTCGTTGTCGACGTCACGCACCGACTTCCAGTTGACCGGTGTCTTCTGCGTCCACACGCCATAGGCCGGCACCATGCCGGCAATACCGTAAGGGGCGATCTCCGCCTCGACCGGACTGAGGAGTTCGGCGACCGAGGGTTGCGGCCCTTGCCGGAAGCGTACGAAGATGAAGCCCATCCAGATGTCAAGCTCGAGCGGCGACAGCCCGAACTCGGCCTTGTCGAGATCCGGGAAGGAGCCCGGCCGCGCCGCGCCGCGCAGGGTACCGTCGAGATTATAGACCCAGCCGTGAAAGGGGCAGACCAGCGCATTGCGGCAAGTGCCCTTGTCCTCGGCGACGACGCGGGAGCCGCGATGCCGGCACATGTTGTGGAAAGCCCGCACCACGCCGTCCTTGCCGCGCACGACCAGGGCGCGCTCGCCGACGACGTCCATGGCGAGGTAGTCGCCGGCATTGGGCACGTCGGAGACGTGGCCGACGATCTGCCAGTGATTGCGGAAGACGTGTTCCTTCTCCAGGTCGAGAAGGGCAGGGCTATGATAGCTCCAGCCCGGCAACCCGCGGCGGTCCCAATCGTTGGGGATGGCCACGTCACGGCTGTGCAGGTTCATAAATAGGCTCTTGTTTTGTTTGAACGCTCATTCAATATAATCATGTTTTTCTATTTTTTGCAATGTGTTGCGGGTTGCGTTCGTGTCTTTGTTGGTGGACAGGATGCCTCGCTCCCTACCCGGAAGCGCCGGCGAGGCAGATGAAAGCTGGGCATTCCCAGCGGCTTAGCCGACCACACGCGCGGGAGCCCTGCCTCGGAATCGCGAACTCGATCCGACGGCAAATGATCCGTCTTCGGACGAGTCATGCATGGTAGGTCAGGGCTAACGAGCGGACTTGCGCGATTTTTGGCGACGAACCGCTCGCGCTGCTCAATCAATCGGATCGGCTGCAGCGCCGGCGGTGGCCAGCCCTCATGTCAGCCTGGTGGCCGACGTCCGCCAATGCCTGCCGCCGCTACTTCGCGTGGAGCGAAGGCAAGGCCTGCCCATCCTGGCGGAAGAGGTGGCAGGACGCCGGGGCGATATCCAGGGCGATCGGACTATGGAGAGGCGTCGCGTCGCCGCCGTCTGCCTGCACGACCAGCGTAACCTCAGGTGCGACCTTCACATGCAGGATGGTCAGGCTGCCCAGTCTTTCGGCGAGCATGGCCTCGCCCCTGAACTGCCCGTCCGGCGCCACGCGCAGATGTTCCGGGCGGATGCCGAGCAGCACCTCGTTGCCGACACTGACCGTATCGGCGACGGCGGGAACGGTAATCGTGTGGCCGCCGGGCAACGTGACCGACACGCCGTCGGGGCCGGTCGAAGCCACCGCCGTCGTCAAGAAATTCATCTTGGGCGAGCCGATGAAGCCGGCGACGAAAATGTTCGCTGGCCGGTGGTAGAGGTCGAGCGGCGAGCCGACCTGCTCGATCTGGCCGCCGTTCAGCACCACGATCTTGTCGGCCATGGTCATCGCCTCGATCTGGTCGTGGGTGACGTAGATCATGGTGGCGGCCAGTTGCTCGTGCAGGCGCATCAGCTCGAGCCGCATGCTGACGCGCAAGGCGGCGTCGAGGTTGGACAGCGGCTCGTCGAACAGGAACACTTTCGGATTGCGCACGATGGCGCGGCCGATGGCGACGCGCTGGCGCTGGCCGCCCGACAGTTCCTTGGGCCGGCGGTCGAGCAGTTGCGAAAGCTGCAGAGCTTCGGCTGCCTCCAGCACCTTGCGGCTCCGCTCCTCCAGGGACACGCCGGCGATCTTCAGGGCAAAGCCCATGTTCTCGGCCACCGTCATATGCGGATAGAGCGCGTAGGACTGGAACACCATGGCGAGCCCGCGCTCGGACGGATCGATGTCGTTGGCGCGCTCGCCGTCGATGACGAGATCCCCGGCGGTGATCTTTTCCAGACCGGCTATCATGCGCAGCAGCGTCGATTTTCCGCAGCCTGACGGGCCGACGAAGACCACGAACTCGCGGTCTTCGACGTCAAGGTCGACGCCCTTGATGATCTCGACGGCGCCGTACGACTTGCGCACGCCGCGCAGCTTGAGTTCAGCCATGAAGTGCCTCGCCGGAAACGGTGTTTTCGGATGCGTCCTCGTCCTGCGCGATCGCGATCGGTGCGCCGGGCTCGCCTTCCCACAGGATCAGGCTGGCGGCGCCCACCAACCCGGCATTGCCGCCGAGCTGTGCCGGCATGATGGGGACATCGCGATAGGCGGGCATCGCACGCCGGCTGACGGTCCGCCGGACAGTGCCGATCAGCAGGTCGAAGCCGTTGGATAGACCGCCGCCCATCACCAGCACGTCCGGCGAATAGAGATGCAGCAAGTTGGTGAAGCCGATGCCGAGCCACTGCGCCTCGTCCTCGATCAGCGCCAGCGCCGCATGGTCGCCGGCGCGCGCCGCCTCGACCACATGCCGCGCCGTGACGTCGCCGTTCGCCGATAGCCGCCGCATCGGCGAGCCGTCGCCGGGCGCGGACAGCGCCGTGGCGCGGCGGCCGAGCGCCGTGCCGGAGGCGACGGCCTCGAAGCAGCCCACGGCGCCGCAGAAGCAGCGCTCGCCCTCGCCGGTGATGGTCATGTGGCCGATCTCGGCGGCGAGCCCGCGCCGGCCATGGTAGAGACGGCCTTCGGCGATGACGCCGCCGCCGATGCCGGTCGATACGGTGACGAAGACCAGCGACTCCGCTCCGCGCCCGGCGCCGAAGCGCAATTCGCCCAGCGCGGCGGCGTTGGCATCGTTTTCGAGCCGCACCGGCAGGCCGAACCGGCTGATGAGGATGTCCATCAGCGGCACCTCGTGCCAGCCCGCCAGCGTCGGCGGGCCGATGACGATGCCGGCCTTTGGATCGAGCGGACCCGGCGCGCCGAGCCCGATGCCCGCCACCTCCGCATCCGGCCGCATCGCCCGCAACTCGCCGGCGAGCCCGACGATCTGGCCGATCACCGCTTCCGATCCGGCCAGCGCCAGTGTCGGCGCCGAGGCGGAAGCGAGGATGCGCCCGCCGCTCTCGACGAGCGCGCCGCGCAGCTCAGTGCCGCCGAGGTCGAAGGCGAGGGCGACCTTTGGCATCAGGCGGCGACCTTCAGCCAGTGCAGCCAGGCCATCCGTTGCGCGAGGTCGGGGGCGCCGAAGGCGAGCGATCCCAGCACGACCGTCTCGGCACCGGCGGCGCGCAGCCGCGGCACCGTCTCGTCACGGATGCCGCCGTCGGCAGCGAGCACGACCTCGGCTTCGCGGCCGGCTTCCCGCAGCAGCTTGCGCGCGGCGATCAGCCGGTCGCACGCATTGTCGGCAAGGCCGACGCCCTTTATGCCGATGGGGGTGCCGAGCAAGGTGACGAACTCGACCTCGGAGAGGAACGGTTTGACCGCCTCGACCGGCGTCTCCAGCTTGAGCACGACGCCGGCCGCGGCGCCACGCTCGCGCGCCAGCCGCACCGCGCGCAGCCCAGCCTCGCCGTTTTCGGCATGCACGCTGACCAGATCGGCGCCAGCCTCGATGAACTGGCGGGTCTGCTCCTCGACGATGTCCGCTTCGACCATGAGATGAACATGGACCGGCTTCGCCGTCAGTTTTGCGATGCGCGCGACGAAGTCGGGGAAGAACAGCAGGCCCGGCGTGAAGCGGGCGTCGGCGACGTCGATATGCTGGAGATCGACATGCGCCTCGATGCGGTTGAGGTCGCGCTCCATGTTGGCGAGGTCGGCCGACCACAGCGAGAACTCGCCGATGAGCCGGTTGCGGGGCAGGGCGGCGATGGCGGCGCGGCCGGAAAGGGGTTTGGTCGTCATGAGGATGCACCGTTGGGGATGTCGAAATGGCTGTGCAGGAAGGCTGCGATCGCCGCCTGCACCTCGGCGAAATGGCGGTTCTTGTCACTCGCCTTGGGCGTGACGATTCGGAAGGCGGCGCCGGGGATGGCGGCGGCAAGTGCTTGAGCCATCGGCAGCGGATGGATCGCGTCCAGCGCGTTGCCGATCACCAGCGTGGGGATGGCAAGTGCGGCCGCATCCTGTTCCGAGACGCCGGGCCCGTCGCTGGAAATATCCTCCAGCACCTCGGCGAACCGAAGGATGTCCGGACGGTCGAAATAGCCGAGCAGCGAGTTCAGATTGTCGGGGGCCTCAACCTTCAGCCGCACCGCCGTCTGCGATCGCTCGAAGTTGGCGCGGGCCTCGGCGAGCGGGTGGCTGCGCACCAGCCGCGCGACTTCGGCGATCGGCGCGAGGTTTTCGGGAGCGGCGGAAAATGCCCAGGCGGGGCGCACCAGGAGGAGCCCGCTCACGCGATCCGGATGACGGATGGCGAGGCGCAGCGCCAAGCCCGCGCCCATGGAAATGCCGCCGGCGACGAAGCGCTCGATACCCGCTTGCTCGGCGGCGACGACGATGTCGTCGGCGAACATGGCGAAGGAGAAAGGACGCTTGCCGCCGAGGCTGGAGCGACCATGGCCCCGGCACTCCAGCGTCAGCCGCCGGCAGGGGAGCGATCCCGGGAAAGTCTGCGCCACCTGCGCCTCGTCGCCGCCCAGACCGTGCTGGAACACCACGGCGGGACCTTGCCCGCGGTCGAAGATTTTCAGCAGCGCGCCGCCGCGTTCGAGCGTGGCGACGGTCATCGCACCAGCCCTTGCAGAAAGCGGGCGACACCGGGTGCCTCCTCGGCGGAGAGGCCGTGGGTGACCAGCGGGCCGTCGAAGCCGGTTGCTTTCAGCCGGGCGACGAAATCGGAGAAGTCGACGATTCCATGCCCGGCGGTGGCGAAGCGGCCGTCGGCAAAGCGGTCTTTCGCATGGGCCATGGCGACATGGCCTGAGCCGCGCTCCACCGCATCTGCGACGACGGCGCGGGCCTGGTCCGGCGTTGCGCGTTCGAACAGGTTCGCGGGATCGAGCACGATCCTCAGCCGTTCCGATCCCATCTCGGCGATCAGGCGCATGGCATCGGCGGCCGACGTGACGATGTTCGCCTGCTCCGGCTCGATGCCGAGATCGACGCCGTGCCGCTCTGCAAGCGCCAGCGCCTTTTCCATCTCGCGGGCCATGTCGGCCCAGGCGGAGGGGTCGGCGTTGTCCGGATGGTGCACCCACTGATCATGGGGATCGCGGGTGCCGGTGCACAGCGTGACCAGCGGTATGGACAGCGTCGCCGCCGCCTCGATCACCACGCCCAGCCGGCGTAGGCCGTCTTCACGCACCGCCGTGTCGGGATGGGCCATGTTGTAGGTGCCGGAGAGCGCCGCCAGCGACACGCCGGATGCCGTTGCCGCCGCTGCGATCGCGGCTATCGTTTCCGCCGGTACCACGTCCGGCATGGAGGGCAGGCCGGCGCAGGTGAGATTGAACTGCGTGATCGCGTAGCCAGCCTCGCGCACCGCCGTAAGTACGGCGGCGGGGTCCGTGCCCGGAAAAGTCTTTGCGAAAATCCCGACCTGCATCAGACCGCGCCCGTCACGCTGGCGAGCTCGACGCGCTCGCCGCTTTCCACCGAACGGGCGATCGCCACCATGGCGCGGATCGAGGCGATGCCGTCCTCGACGTCGGCGCCGCGCATCGGCGCCCCGGTGAGCACCGTGTCGGCAAGACCTTCCAACTGGCGGCGGTAGAAATGCCCGTCGGCACCGAGCGGCTTTCGTACCGTCGCGTCCTTCTCGTGAAAAATTTCCACCTCGCTGGAGCGGAAGAACCACGGGTTGAAGGTCTTGGCGATCACCGAGCCGTTCTGGCCGTAGAGCTGGAAACCCTCGTGCCAGTCCATGCGCACGGCGACGGTGAGGTCGAGATGGCCGAGCGCGCCGCCGGCGAATTCCGTCTCGACGAACCAGCAATAGGCGCCGAACCGCTCATGGATACGCGCGCGCACGGCGACGATGTCGCCGCACAGGAAGCGCGCCGTATCGACCAGATGCGAGCCGTGCGCCAGCATGAAGTATTGCCGCAGATCGGCCTTCGGGTTGCCGGACGGTTTTCTGACCAGCTTGCTGGTGACCGGAAGCGGCTGCACGGCGTCCGTGTTGGTGTAGCGGTGGGTGGAATCGCAGTACCACGCCTTCAGCGCCAGCACCTCGCCGATCTCGTCGCGGATGAAATCGCGCGCCGCCTCGATCGGCTGGTCGAAACGTTTCATATGGCCGACCTGTAGCACCTTGCCCGTCCGCTTCACGGCCTCCGCGAGTTGCTGGCCCTCCTCGACCGAGACGCCGATCGGTTTTTCGCACAGCACGTGCTTTCCCGCTTCCAGCGCCTTGATCGACATCGGCACATGGTAGGCGTCGGAGGTGGCGATGATCACCGCTTCCAGCTCGGGATCCGCCAGCATTCGGTCGTAATCGTCATAAAGCTTTTGCGGCTCCCAGGTAGCGCCCATGCGCTGGAGAAGATCGGGCGCGACATCGCAGATGGCGTAGAGGTCGGCGTTCCTGGCCTTGGCGCAGGATTCGAAATGCGCGAACTGGGCGATCGGCCCGGCGCCCAGCACCCCGACGCGAAGACGACGTTCGTCCTTCCTGATCATCGCCGGTCCTCAGTAGCCATAGCCGCGCATGGTTTCGCGATTGACCTTTACCGCCTTGGCCGGATCGGCGGCGGCGGTCTCCGATTCTTCCTCCAGCACCAGCCAGCCATTGAAGTGCGGAGCGGCGGCGACGATGTCGATGACCGCAGGCGTGTCGCAGATACCCTTGCCGAGCATGGCCCAGGTGCCGGCCGCGTCGACGTCCTTCAGATGCAGGTAGCGGATGCGGTCCCGGTAGGTGCGCAGCGTGTCCAGCATGTCGGCATGGCCGCGCAGGATGTGGCCGGTGTCGGGCACCCAGCCAACGAGAGAGGGATCGAGCAGGCCGAAGATGCGGTCGTAGTCGGGACGATCGTAGAGCAGCGTGTTGTGGTGCGAGCTTGGATGCACGGCGACCTGCACGTCGGCCTTGCGGCCGACCTCGCCGGCGCGGTTATAAGCCTCCGCGGCTATGGCGAACTTTTCCTCGCGCGGTCCGTCGGAAACCACTGTCGCCGATCCCATGGACACCAGCGCGCCCGGGAAATTGGCGGCGAAATCGATCCAGCGCCGGGCGCTTTCGAGATCGGCGTCGATCTCTTCCCTGACGGTAAAGCCGCTGTCCGAGCCGAAGGCGAAGGAGACCAGCGTCAGCCCCGCCTGCTTCAGCGTTGTGGCGAACTCCACCGGCTTGCCGGCATAGCGGCCGATCATCGTGTCGGTGATCTCGATGCCGGAATAGCCGCCGTCCGAGATCGCCCGGACCAGATCGTCCGGGCCGCCGGCAAAGCGATCCCCGAGCATTTCCCAGGTAAAGGTCTGGCAGCCGACCTTGAGGCTTCTGGCAGTCATTTCATCATTCCTTGATGCCGCCCTGGGTCAGGCCTTCGATGATGTGGCGCTGGAAGAACAGCACCAGCACGATCAGCGGCACTGTCACCACGGCGGAGGCCGCGGCGATGTCGCCCCAGGGCACGTAATATTGGTTGGTGAAGTTGGCGATGCCGACCGGAATCGTCTGGCGGTCGATATTGGAGGTGAAGGCGAGCGCGAACAGGAATTCGTTCCAGGCGGTGATGAAGGCGAGCAGGCCGGTGGTGACGAGGCTGGGCAGCGACATCGGCAGGATGATGTGCCAGAGCAGGCCGAGCACGCCGACCCCATCCATGCGCGCCGCCTCGTCGATCTCCCGCGGCAGCGTCTCGAAATAGCCGAACAGCACCCAGGTGACGAGCGGCAGTCCGAGCGCCAGGTAGGTGATGATCAGCGCCGTATAGGTGTCGAGCAGGCCGAGATTGCTCGCCACCAGATAGAGCGGCCCGACCAGCGCGATCTGCGGAAACATCGACACCGACAGGATGACCATCAATATGCCGAACCGGCCCCTGACGTTCAGCCGCGACAGCGCGAAGGCGGCGAGCGAGCCGACGAACAGGCACAGGAAGGTGGTGGCGAGCGACACGACCAGCGAGTTCCAGACATAACGGTGAAGCTGCTTTTCGACAAAGGCGTTGTAGTAGTGCTCGAAGGTCAGCGGATCGGGGATCAGCGACGGTGTGCCGGAGGTCAGCGCCTTGTCGAGCTGGAACGAGGTCGAGAACTGCCAGATGAAGGGCCCGGCCGACCATAGCAGGATCAGAGCCGCGCCGAGATAGAGGACGAAGCTGCGCAGGGGCGAAGAGAGGCCGGTCATCGCGCTCTCCTGATCTGCCGCATCAGGTAGAGGCAGAAGGCCACCGCTATGGCGAGCTCGGTGACGAACATGGCCGTCGACACGGCCGAGCCGTAGCCGAACTCCAGGGTGGAGAAGAGCACCTTGTAGGACAGCGTCGACAGCGTCTCGGTCGAATCCGCCGGACCGCCGCCGGTGAGCACATAGACCAGATCGAAGACCCGGAAGGCGTCGAGCGCGCGGAACAGGCCGGCGATCAGCAAGGTCGGCATGAGCAGAGGCAGGCGAATGTGCCAGAAGGTGGTCCACGCCTTGGCACCGTCCATGCGCGCCGCTTCCAGCAGTGAGGTCGGCACGGTCTGCAAGCCGGTAAGCAAAAGCAGCGCCATGAAGGGCGTGGTCTTCCAGACGTCGGCGATGATGATGGTGGTCATCGCCGTGTCCGGCGAGCCGTACCAGTTGACGTTCTGGTCGATCAGGCCGGCATGCAGCAGGATGTAGTTGATAATGCCGTGCTGGCCATCGAACAGCCAGCCGAACATTTTTGACGTCACCACGGTCGGCATCGCCCAGGGGACCAGCATGGCGGCGCGCACCAGCCCCCGTCCCTTGAACGCCTCGCACAGGATGAGCGCCATGCCGAGCCCTATCACCGTCTCCAGCACCGTCGACGCGAAGGTGAACCACATGGTGTGCCACCAGGCGTTCCAGAATTGCGCGTCGCTCCAGAGCCGCAGGAAATTGGAAAAACCGGTGAACTCCTGCTCCTGGGTGATCAGGGAAGTGTTGGTGAAGGAAAGATAGAAACCGTTGACGATCGGATAGAAGGAAACCGACGCCAGCGACAGGATCGCCGGCGTCAGCAGAATCAGCGGCCAGAGCGCGGCCGGCAGCAGCTTCGAACGTCGGCGCGGCCAGCCGCTTGCTGATGAACTGACCGCCGCCGACATCGGATCAGCCGACGATGCCGTCGATCTGGGTCGCCAGTGCGTCCATCTCTTCCTGGACCTTGCCGGAAACCAGCGCCTTGGAGATGCCGGACTGCAGGGCGAGCGTCACCTTGGCGTATTCCGGCGTGATCGGGCGCGCCGTGGCGCCGGTGAACACTTTTTCCAGGCTCGCCATGAACGGCTGCTCGGCCTTGATCTTCTCGTCCTGGAACAGCGCCGGCCGTGTCGGCGCGAGGCCGAAATTGAGCGCGATGCGGTGCTGGGTTTCCGAAGACGACAGCCAGGTCAGCAGCTCGATGGCTGCTTCGCGCTGCTTCGAGTTGGCGTTGACGCCGAGCTGGTAGCCGCCGAGGCAGGCCGAGCTCTTGCCGCCGGGGAAGGCCGGCAGCGGTGCGACGCCGACCTTGTCGACCACCTGCGAGGCCTTCGCATCCTGGGCGATCGGATAGACGTAAGACCAGTTGCGCATGAACATCGCCTTGCCCGAGGTGAAGGGCTGGCGCGACGGCTCCTCGTCCCAGGACAGCACGTCCTGCGGGCTGATCTTGGTGGTGTTGATGGTGTCGTGGAGGAACTGGATGGCCTCGACGGCTTCCTTCTTGTTGATCAGCGACGACTTGCCGTCCGGCGCCAGGATCGAGCCGTTGTTGGAGGTGATGATCTCGACCGCGTCGCAGACCAGCACTTCGGCCTGCTTGCCCTGCCAGAGATAGCCGAAGTCGACGTCGCCGCCCTTCTGCGCGGCGGCGGCGATGGTCGCCATGTCGGCCCAGGTCTCCGGAACCTTGCCGCCATGCTTCTCCAGCACGTCCTTGCGGTAATAGAACATGCCCGAATCCATGAACCAGGGCAGGGCGGTCAGCTTGCCGTCATAGGTACAGGCGTTGAGGGTGCCGGAGAAGTAGGCTTCGCGCTTGTCGGCGGGGAAATATTCGTCGAGCGGCAGCGCCCAGCCGGCGGAGGCGAAGCCGGCGATCCAGATCACGTCCTGGCTGAACACGTCCGGCGTGCCGTTGCGGCGGGCGAGCTGCTGGACGAGACCCTGATAGACCTCGGTCGACGAGCTCGGCGGCGGCAGCTCGATGTTCTTGACCAGCACCCGGTCCTGGGATTCGTTGAAGGTCTTGATCAGGTCGCCGAACGTCTCCTTGCCGAAGAAGGCGGCGCTGGCGAAGCTGATTTCGGCGCGTCCCTGGGCGCGGGCGGGGCGGGTGCCGAGCCCGCTACCGATGCCGAGCGCGGCGGTGCCGAACAGCCCGGCGCTTCCGATGAGAAATTGCCGGCGATCGGCCTTGGTCACATGAGCGACGAGTTTCGAGCCGGAGCGCGGCCCCTTTCCGGTGTCAGACATTGCTTCCTCCCTGAAAGCTGGCAGCGTCACCAGCATTACCGCATGTTCGATAAAAAATTAACGCGCGTCAATATTTAAAGTGTTCCATAGTGATTTTTAGCTGTTCGCCACCGGGCAAAAGGAGTATCGGACAGAGCGTCCGCGACGTCGGGAGGAGCTTGGAATGCATGGAAATTCAGGGGCGGCGCTGGGAATAGGCGTCGTCGGATGCGGCAACATCTCGATGACCTATCTGCGGAACGCGGCGCTGTTCGATGGCGTGGAACTGCGGGCCTGCGCCGATATTTCCGCTGATATGGCGGCGCTGCGGGCGCGGGAATACGGCATCCGGGCAATGAGCGTCGACGCGCTGCTGGCCGATCCGGAAGTCGACCTCGTGCTCAACCTGACCATCCCCGCCGCGCATTTCGACGTGACGCTGTCGGCGCTTTCCGCCGGGAAACATGTCTTTACCGAAAAGCCGCTGGCGACTTCGGCCGCCGACGGCAGGCGCCTTGTGGCGGAGGCGGAGAAGCGCGGCCTGCTGATCGGCTCGGCCCCGGACACGTTCCTGGGTGCGGCCGGCCGCCGCGCCCGCCGGCTGATCCACGAGGGCGCCATCGGCCGCCCGGTCACCGGCACCGCCTTCATGATGGGGCGCGGCATGGAGCACTGGCACCCCAATCCGCAATTCTACTACCAACCGGGCGGCGGTCCGGTCTTCGACATGGGGCCGTATTACCTGACCATGCTGGTCAATCTGCTAGGCCCGGTCGCCGGCGTCATGGCGATGGCGACCAGCGGCCAGGAGGAGCGGCTGATCACCGCCGACGGGCCGTTCAGGAACACCACCTTCAAGGTCGGCACGCCCACCACCGTGCAGTCGCTGCTCGAATTCCGCTCCGGCGCGACGGTGACTTTCGGCGCGTCGTGGGACGTGTTCCGGCACTCCAACCACCCGATCGAGCTGCACGGCACCGAAGGGTCGCTGCGCCTGCCCGATCCCGATACGTTCGGCGGTACTGTGTCGCTGTCGGAGCGCGGCGCCGAGTGGAAGGATTTCCACAGCGAGGAAGAACTCTACGGCGCGCGCAACTGGCCTTTCGCCGCACCGGACCGCGCCAACTACCGCATGCTCGGCGTTGCCGACCTGGCGCGGGCCTTGACCACCGGCGCCGCCCCGCGCGCTTCGGGCAGGCTGGCGCTGCATGTGCTGGAGATCATGGAGGCTATTCTCGTGTCGGGTGAAAGCCGCGAGGCCGTTGCCATTGTCGAGGGGCCGACCGTCCAGCCGCCACTGCTCGGCGAGGAAGAGGCTGGTAGTCTGCTTGCGTGACCTGCCGGCCGGAGGAGCCAGCCATGTCGATATTGCCTTCTGTTGACCTCGATCCGGGTGCCCGGCACGTGCTGGAACTCGGAAGGGAGGCCGCCCTCCCACCCTTCGAGACCGGAACGCCGGCCGAAGCCAGGCGCGCCTACGATGCCGGCGTTCCGACGCTGCAAGGCGAGCGCGAGCCTGTCGCCTCTGTCGGGGAGCGCGTCTTCGCCGGACCCGGCGGAGCGCTGACCGTCAGGATCTATTGCGGGCAGGGCGCGCCGGAGACAGATGCCCCGGCGCTGCTCTATCTGCATGGCGGCGGCTGGGTGATCGGCAATCTCGACTCGCATGACGAGGTCTGCCGCTGGTTCGCCAACATCGCCGGATGCGTCGTCGTCTGCCCGGATTATCGGCTGGCGCCCGAGCACAAGTTTCCGGCCGCCGTCGAGGACTGTCTTGCGGCGCTCTCCTTCATCCGCGGTTCCGCCGATGCGCTCGGCATCGACGGAAGACGCATCGCGGTCGCGGGCGACAGCGCCGGCGGCAATCTTGCCGCGGTCGTCGCGCTGACGGTGCGCGATACACGGGATGCTCCGCTGACGGCGCAACTGCTCCTCTACCCCAATACGGATGCTTCGCAGACGGCCGGCAGCTATCGCCGCTTCGCCGAGGGTTTCGGCCTGACCGCCGCGACCATGGCCTGGTTCCGCGACCACTACATCCGCGACAAGGCGGACATCGACGACTGGCGCGTGTCGCCGCTGAAGGTGAAAAGCCTCGCAGGTGCGCCGCCGGCCTTCGTCGCCATCGCCGGCCACGACATATTGGCCGACGAGGGTGAGGCCTATGCGCGGCGACTTGCCGAAGACGGCGTGGAGACCGTCCTGCGCCGCTGGCCGGATCAGATCCACGGTTTTGTGTCCATGGGCCGCCATATCCCGGCGGCACGGGAGGCCGTCGAGGCCGCGGTCGATGCCTGGCGCGGCTTCGATCCGGGTTTCGCGCGAGAATAGGCGCCGCCTCGCCGCCGTTCACGCCGACTGGCGCATCACCAGAGTGGCGTCGAGAGCGACCTTGCCGGCGGCCTTGCCATTGTCATCCTCCAGCAGCGACAGCAGCGTCTCGACGCCGCGGCCGGCCATGGACGCGAAATCCTGCGCCATGGTGGTCAGCGCCGGGCAGGTGTAGCGGCTGAGCGGGTGGTCGTCATGCGCGGCGACACGCAGGTCGCAATCGCCCTTCCGCCCGACTTTGAGCCCGTGCGAGAAGGCGGCGGCCATGACGCCGAAGGCCAGCCGATCATTGGCGCAGAGTAGGGTCTTCGGCAGCCCGCCTTTGGCCAGCATCGCCTGCGTCTGCTCGTAGCCGATCCGCTCGAAGTCCCAGGTGTAATCGCGTGTATTGCCGATCACTACATGCTCGTGCCCCAGCCTTTCCATCGTGCCGACATAGCTTTGCAGCCGTTCCGGGGAGTTGTGGTTGACGTGCGGTATATCGAAATAGACGGGAGCGTCGCCGGACCGGCAGAGATAGTCGACCATGGTCGACACGCTTTGCGTGTTGTTGTTGCCGACGAAGGGCGTGTCGCCTTCGACAAACGTGTCGAAATAGACGGTCGGTATCGTCCTGGTCAGCTTCTCGAGCACGCGCTGATCCGACCGCAGCCCCAGAGGGGCGACCAGCGCGCCCGAGACTTTCAGCGACAGCATGGTGCGGGTCGCCTCGATCTCCAGTTCGCGCGAGCCATGTGAGGAAATGACGATCGGCCAATAGCCATCGCCGCGCAGGCGCAGTTCGATACGGTTGACCATCTCGGAATAGAACGGGTCGGCGATGGTCGGCACCACGATGCCGATATTGCGGGTCTTCTTGCGATTGAGGTTCCGGGCATAGAGATTGGGCTGGTAGTCCGACGATCGCAGCGCGGCCTCGATCCGCTCTCTGGTCGCCGGCTTGACGCTGGTCGGATCGTCGAAATATTTCGACAGCGTCGGCCGCGATACGCCGCAGGATTTCGCGAAATCCTCCATCGTCTTGTGCGTCATTGTTCGATAGCCCTGGACGCCCGCGTTGCCGAAACCATGGCGCTTAGATAGAGCGCGGCGACGAGAGGCCGCAAGGCAAAATTTTACACAAAACGTCGACGTCTTTGGTGCGTAGCCTAAAATCTTGTCATGCGTAAATTTGCTGAGTGCCACGGCCGCAAGTCGTACGACTCATACGAGTGTCGGTCGAGCGTCTCGTCCGTCCGCCGCGAGATGGAGTTCGCAGCCGATCGCAGCAGCGTTCCGAACTCTAACTTTACGCACGTTGGTTTCAATATTGACACGAGTAAATTTGTGACTGATTGTGCAGCCACTGCGCGGGGCCGCAAAGCCCCAAGCGTCCTTTCAAGCGAAACCGGGAAGTCGCCATGTCCGAAATGACCACCTCCGAACGCCGCGGCTACCAGCAGATATGCGGGGCGAACGGCGTGATCATGGCGATCGCCTGCGACCAGCGCGGCGGCATCCGCAAGCTGCTCGCCGCGACGCCGGAGGAGGAGGCAAAGATCAGCAATGACACGCTGGGCGACACCAAGGCCGACGTGGTGCGTTATCTCGCCAGCCACGCGCCCTGCATATTGCTCGACGCGGTCTGCGCGGTGCCGCGCGTCGTCGACGAGGGCGTGCTGCCGCGCGACGTGGCGCTGCTCATCGGCCTCGACGCTTCCGGCTACGACACCGACGCAAACGGTTATTGGCTGTCGCGGCTTACGCCCGGCCTGACCGCGCGGCGTGTCCGCGAGCTGGGCGGCACGGGCGGCAAGATCATGGTTTATCTGCGCTCCGACCGGCCGGAGGCCAATCGCCACAACGTGGCGATCATCGAGCAGTGCATCGCTGATTTCGCCCGCGAGGATCTGCTGCTGGTGGTGGAATTCCTGACCTACGCGCTGCCCGGCGAGGACAAGGCGGCCTATGCGGAAAAGTTTCCGTCGCTGATCGAGGGCGGCACGCGGCTTTGCCTCGATGCCGGCGCAAAGGTGCTGAAGCTGCCCTATCCCGGCAGCGAAGAGTCCTGCGCGGCAATCACCGCCATGTGCGGGTCCGTGCCCTGGTCGGTCCTGTCGGCGGGCGTCGACCACGAGACGTTTCTCGGCCAGGTCGAGATTGCCATGGCCAACGGTGCAGCCGGCGTCATCGCCGGGCGGGCGCTCTGGAAGGATTGCGTCTCGCTCGACCGCGAGCGTCAGCGCGAGCTGCTGGTGAGCCGGGCGGTGCCGCGGCTCAGGCAGATCCAGGCGGTGCTGGATCGCTATCCCCGCACCGGCGCGGCCGCCTGATCCCATGGCCACCGCGGTCGGCGTCGATGTCGGCGGAACCCGCATCCGCGCCGCGCGGATCGACGCCGCCGGCGCGGTGCTGGCCCGGCTGGAGCAGCCGACGGCGGGCGCGCCGGAACCGGTCTGTGCGCAGATAGAAGACCTCGTGCGCGCCCTTGACGATGCGACGGTGGAAGCGGTCGGCATCGGCGTGCCGGGACGCGTCGACATCAGGCATAATCGCATGATGTCCGGCGGCTACGTCGATCTCTCCGGCATCGATCTCGGCAACATCCTCGGCAAAACCTTCGGGCGGCCGGTCGTGCTCGACAACGACGGCAACATGGCGCTTTTGGCCGAGCATGCCGTGGGTGCCGCCCGGTCGGCCGGAACGGCTGTCATGTTCACCATCGGCACCGGCATCGGCGGCGCCGTGCTTGCCGAGGGCAGGATCTTGCGGGGCAAGGCGGCGGCCGGCCAGCTCGGCCATCTGACCGTAGACAAGAACGGCGCGCGCTGCCTGTGCGGGCGGCGCGGCTGCGTCGAAACCACCAGCTCGGGCACGGCGCTGGCCGATCATCTGGCCGCCGCGGGGTTGCCGACGGCGACGTCCGTGGACCGGCTGCTCGAAGAGGCCCGCAAAGGATCGGAAGCAGCCAGGTCGGTGCTGGCCGCCTGGGCCGGGCCAATGCGTTTCGCCGTTGACACGGCGATCGCCGCCCTCGACCCCGACGTGGTCGTGCTCGGCGGCGGGCTGGGAGCTGCCATGCACGAAGCCCTCGCGGAAATTCCGGTCGAGGCCGTATGGTATCGATGCCCGGTCGCGCCGGCCATGCTGGGCGACCGCGCCGGCGTCATCGGCGCCGGCCTTGCGGCATTGAGCTGGCAAGGGCTTGTCCGATGAAGCGCGTGCTGCTGGTCAACGGCGTGCCTGCATCGGGTAAGAGCACGGTGGCGCGCGCTCTAGCCGACGCCGGCGGCTGGCCGCTGCTGGCGCTCGACACGGTCAAGGAGGCCTTCTTCGCCCATCTCGGCACCGGCGACCGCGACTACAACCGCCTGCTCGGCGAGGCGAGCTACCAGGCGATCTTTGCGCTGATCGGCGATTTTCCGGAAAACAGCACTACCGTCATCGACGCCTGGTTCGGCTTCCAGCCTGCTGCCGTGCTGAACACCCATCTGGAGAACGCGAAAGTCTCCCGCATCGCCGAGATATGGTGCCACGCGCCGCCCGCCGTGATCGGAAAACGCTACCGGTCGCGACTGTCGTCCCGCCACGCCGGCCATCTTGGCGAAGCCTACGTGCCCGAGTTGATCGAGCTCGCCGGCCGCGCGGCGCCGCTCGGCACCTGGCCGCTGTTCAGCGTGGACACGACGCTGCCGCTGGACCTTGCGGCGCTGATGGACTGGGTCGCATCCCTCGACTGACCGCTACAGCCGCGCGCTGCTCTGGCGGTCGAAGATGTGCACGCGGCTGGGGTCGATCCTCAGCCGGATCTCTTCGCCCGGACGAACCTTCAGCCGCGCCTTGACCACCGCGTCGATCGGATCCTCGCCGATCCTGGCGAAGATCTGGGTCTCCGAGCCGGTCGGCTCGAGCACGGAGACGGTCGCCGGCAATCCGTCGCCGTCGAGGTCGATGTGCTCGGGCCTGATGCCGTAGACGACCGGCCGGCCGCTTTCGGCATTGACCCCGCTTACCGGCAGCACCGCGCCCGCGTCCGACACGAAGATCTGCCCGCCGTCGCGCGCATCGATCCGGCCCTTGATGAAGTTCATCGCCGGCGAGCCGATGAAGCCGGCAACGAAGACGTTGCCGGGATTGTCGTAGAGGTCGAGCGGCGCGCCGACCTGCTCGACATGGCCGTCGCGCATCACCACGATCTTGTCGGCCATGGTCATCGCCTCGATCTGGTCGTGGGTGACGTAGACGATGGTCGTCCCGAGCCGCTGGTGCAGTTCCTTGATCTCGACGCGCATGGCGACCCTGAGCTTGGCGTCGAGGTTGGACAGCGGCTCGTCGAACAGGAACACCTGCGGGTCGCGCACGATGGCGCGGCCCATCGCCACGCGCTGCCGCTGCCCGCCGGAAAGCTGCCGCGGAAAACGGTCGAGCAGCTTGGTCAGGTCGAGGATCTCCGCCGCCTTGCGCACCTTGGCATCGATCTCCGCCCTTGGCCGGCCCTTGATCTTGAGCGAAAAGCCCATGTTGTCGGCGACGTTCTTGTGCGGGTAGAGCGCATAGTTCTGGAACACCATGGCGATGTCGCGGTCTTTCGGCGCGACATCGTTGACCACCTTGCCGCCGATGGCGATCTCGCCGTCCGAGATCGCCTCCAGCCCAGCGATCATGCGCAGCAGGGTGGACTTGCCGCAGCCGGACGGCCCGACGAGGATGACGAACTCCCCGTCGGCGATCTCGACGTCGACGCCATGGATGACCTGCACGCTTCCGTAGCGTTTGACGATGTTCCTGACGCTGACACCGGCCATGTGGCTTCCTCTATTGCGGCAATTCGATCTGCATCTTTACCTCGCCCTTCGGTGCCGACGCGGCGATCTCGAAGGCGCGAACGCTCTCCTCGAAGCCGAAGGTGCGGGTGATGAGCGGCTTCACGTCGATCGCGCCGGACGACAGCATGGCGACGCAGCGCGGGAAGACGTGGGCGTAGCGGAACACGTGCTCGACACGCGCCTCGCGCACCATCGCCTTGCCGACGTCGTAGGCGATCGGGTGCATCTGCACGCCGATGAAGACCACCCGGCCCGCCGGGCAGAGCGCGTCGAAGACCGCCTCGGCGGCGCGCGGGCTGCCGGCGCATTCGAAGACGATCTCGACGCCCCAGCCGTCGGTCGCGGTCAGGATCTCCTGGGTCAGATCCTGCCTTGAGACGTTGACCGGCGTGATCGCACCGAGCTTCGCCGCCAGCTCGAGCTTGCTGTCGTCGATGTCGGACACGAACACCTTGGCGCAGCCGGCGGCGAGCGCCGCCAGCGCAGTGACCAGGCCGATGGGCCCTGCGCCGATCACCAGGGCGATGTCGCCGGGCTTCACCTGGGCCTTGGTGGCGGCATGCACGCCGACGGCCAGCGGCTCGACCATCGCGGCCTCGGCGAAGGAGACGTTGTCGGGAAGCTTGAAGGTGAAGTTTTCCGGATGCACGACGCTCGGCCGCAGCACGCCGTGCACCGGCGGCGTCGCCCAGAAGCGCACGGCGGGATCGACATTGTAGAGGCCGAGGCGCGTCGCGCGGCTGTTGGGGTCGGGAATGCCGGGTTCCATGCAGACGCGGTCGCCGACCTTGAGGGTCGAAACCTCGCTTCCGGCTTCGATCACCGTGCCGGACGCCTCGTGGCCGAGGATCATCGGTGCCCGCACCTGGAAGATGCCGGCGCCGCCATGGGTATAGTAGTGGACGTCCGAGCCGCAGATGCCGACGGTGTGCAGCTTTATGCGCACGTCGCGCGGGCCCAGCGTCTCCTCGCGCTCGATCGGGAAATCCCGCAGCGACAGTTTCAGCTTCTCTTCGAGGACCAGCGATTTCATGGTCGGGTATCCCTGCTTGTTCGGGGCGCGGCACGCCCCGGTTCCGTTTGCTATCCACGCCAGACGATCAGCGCTCCGAGCGCCAGCGCCAGAACATGGCAGACCGTGAGCGGTATCGCCTGTTCCAGAAAACGCATCCACAACAATTCGAGCGCGACGAACAGGTAGATGCCGATGAACACGCGGTCGAACCAGTTGGTGACGATCGGCAGGAAGCCGGTGCGCTCCGGCGTGGCGGCGAGCGTACCGGCCTCTTCGTCGGCCTGGTCGAGGTCGGCGGCGTGCTTCATGATCCTACTCCTTGACCGCGCCGAAAGTCAGGCCGGCGACGATCTGGCGCTGCACCACCGAAAAGACGATCAGGGCCGGCACCAGGGTAATGATGGCGATCGACGCCATGGTGCCCCATTCGGTTCCGGTGGTGGTGACGTATTCCGACAGGCCGGTGGTGATGGTGCGGGCGTTGAAACTCGTCAGCGTCGCCGCCAACAGGAACTCGTTCCAGGCGAACACCCAGGTGAGGATGAGGGTGACGGCCAGGCCCGGCCGCGCCAGCGGGAAGATGACCTCGCGGATAACCTGCCAGGTCGAGGCGCCGTCGACCGTCGCCGCTTCGTCCAGTTCCTTCGGAATGGCGTCGATGGTCGGCCTCAGCGTCCAGATGGCGAAGGGCAGGTTGAAGGTGCAGTAGAGCAGGATCATGCCGATCTTGGTATCGTAGAGCTTCCAGTCGCCGATCACGAAGACCTGCGTGAACAACAGGAAGAACGGCAGCAGGAACACGGCGGCCGGCGCCATGCGGTTGGTGATCGTCCAGAAGAAGATGTTCTCCTTGCCGGCGAGATCGAAGCGCGACAGCGCGTAGCACGCCATGAAGGCGAGCGTGGTCACAAGCAGCGCGTTGCCGGACGAGATGACGATCGAGTTGTACATGTAGCGGCGCAGCGTGCTGTCGTTGAGCACCTTGACGTAGTTGTTCCAGTAGACCGTATCGAGCAGCACGCTCGGGGTGGTAAACAGCTCGACCGCCGGCTTCACCGAGATGACGAACAGCCAGTAGATCGGGAACAGCGTCAACAGGCTGAGCAGGGTCCAGAGGAGGACGGTGAGATAAGGGCGGTCGGCGCGCATCAGCTTGGCCTCTTCCGGTCGCGGCGGGCGACAAGCCCGACATAGAGCAGCCAGCACATCACCAGGGTGAGATAGAGCACGATCACCGAGATGGCCGAGCCGTAGCCGTAGTCGGTCTTGGGGAAGACGAGCTTCCAGATGTGCAACCCGACATAGCGGGTTGCCGCGCCGGGGCCGCCGCCGGTCAGCATCCACACTTCGTCGACGGTGCGCAGCGCGTCCATGAGACGGATGAACACGGTCGCCAGGATCGCCGGGCGGATCATCGGCAGGGTGACGTGCCAGAAGATCTGCCAGCGGTTGGCGCCGTCGATCTGCGCCTGCTCGAAAGGCTCCTTGGGCAGCGACACCAGCGCGGCCAGCAGCGTCAGCGTCACCAGCGGAGTCCAGTGCCAGATATCCATGATGACGGTGATGACGAAGGCCGAGGTGGCGTCGCGGCCGATGTTGAGGTCGTAGCCGAACCAGTCGTTCAGCAGGTAGGGGATGATGCCGATGCTGGGCGTCGTCATCAGCCGCCACACCGATCCCACCACGATCGGCGCCACGATCAGCGGCAGCGTGTGGATGGTGCGGAAGAAACCCTTGCCGGGGAAATCCTTCATGAAGAGCTGCGCGAGCAGATAGCCGAGCGCGACCTCGCTGGCCACGGCGAAGAAGGCGAACTTCAGCGTGAACCAGACGGAGGTGAGAAATTCCGTGTCGAAGACCAGGCGGCGGAAATTGTCGGCGCCGTTATAGATCATGTTCGGATTGGCACCGAACGGGTTCCACTGGTGGAACGCGACGTAGAGGACGTAGAGAAAGGGCACGATGCCGAACACGGCCAGGATGAGAATCGTCGGGGCGAGGAGCAGCCAGCCCACCCTGTTTGATCGCATGAAACCACTCTCCTGGCGCCGGTCTGCCCGGCAGTTCCGCACGCCGCGTGGCGTCGGATGCGCATTCGGGCCGCCGCGCCCGGCGGCGGCCCGTGGAGTCCTTGGGAGGTTGGACTACTTGCGGTAACCGAGATTCTTCAGTTCGGCCTCGGCGGCCGCGGCCATCTGGTCGAGACCTTCGTCAGGCCCGACCTCGCCGGTCAGGATCCTGTAGAAGATCGGTGCGGTGGCCTCGCGCACCTGGGCGTGGAACGGATAGGGCGGAGCGCCGGCGAACAACTTTCCCTGGTCCTTGAGCATGGTGTAGTAGCCGCCGAGCGTCTTATCCATTTCGACGACCTTTGGATCGTCGTAGGTCGCCGTGTTGGTGATGCGTGGTGCCGCGACCGCCCAGTCGCCCTGGACGGAGTCCTGGCCGATATATTGCAGGAAGAGCAGGGCTGCTTCCTTGTTCTTGGAGGTGACCGGCAGGCCGAAGGCGCCGCCGTCATAGTAGCCGATATAACCCTTGCCGGCCTCGGCCTCCTCCATCACGCCTGGTTCCACCGGCGGCAGGGCCACGCCGACATTGCCGACCACCTTCGACTTCTCGGCGTCGGACGCGATCCAGGCGGCGTTCTCGCCGTAGACGAAACCTTGGGCGGCGCGCCCGGCGGCGAAGGTCGTGCCGACTTCGGTCCAGGTGCTGGCGGCCGATTCCGGCGGCGCGATGTCGCGCAGGTGCAGCCACCATTTCAGCGCGGTCTTGGCCTTGTCGCTGTTCATGGAGCCGCCCTCGGCGACGGAGGCGGCGTAGTTCTTCGATGCGTCGATGCCCCAATTGTAGACGCCGAAGGTCGGCGCGACGGATTCGAAGAACTCGTACCAGGACGCGGGGTGGCCGGTATGCGCCTGGGCCGTGGATCCCCAGAGATCCTTGCCGTTGTCCTTGCCCCACTTGGTGAAGAACTCGGCGATCTGCGTGTAGTCCTCATGGGTCTTGGCGGGGGCCAGGTCCTTGCCGGTCTCCTTCTTGAAGGCCTCCTTGATCGCCGGATCGTTGAACAGGTCCGTGCGGTAGAGGTAGAGCTTGATGAAGGCTTCCATCGGAATGCCGAACAGGTCGCCGTCGGCATTCTTGAAGTAGTTGGCGAAGGTGGTGAAGCGGCTTTCGTCGAAGTCCGGCGCCTTGAGCGACGGGTCGTCCTTCAGCGACTTCGTGATGTCGACGAGGAAGTCGCGGGCAAGATAGGCGTAGATGATGTCCTGCTCGATATAGACCATGTCATAGATGCCGGTCTTGGCCTCCATGTCCTTGATGGCCTTGTCGTACATCTGGTCCCAGGACGTCGTTTCGATCTCGACCTTGATGCCGGTCGCCTTCTCGAAGGCGGGGGCAAGCACGTCCTTGATGTAGTTGGACGGCGGCGTGCTCTCGGTCACGCCGTGCAGCGTCACGCCCTGATATTTCGCGCCCGCGTCCGACCAGAAGTCGGCCATGGCCGGTGCCGCGGTCGCGAGCAGGCCCGCCGCCAGTGCGGCGACAATCGTTCCACTTCGTCTGAACATACACTCCTCCTGTGTTTTCCAGCGCTCGCGGCGGGTCGCCGCCAAGCTCATTCCCCACGCCGGATTGTTCTTCAGCGTCTTGGAAAGCCCGGCCGCACGGCTCCTCCCGGCGTTCGAGCATTCGTTCCGCATTTACCGGATCGTTGCGGCGGTCTTCCGTCGCGCCGATCCGGTAGCGTCCATCGAGCTTATGGACCGGCGGCCGGCGCCGCTACGCGCGGTTTGAAGCCGATCTATACTTTTCCGCCGGCTGTACTTGCTCCAGGCGATAGGCGCCGATGTCTCGGAAGGGGTCGGCGCGGGCCAGCGTTCCGATCATATGGGCGTTGCGGCGGTAGTCGGACGGCGTGCGGCCGCAGATCTTGAAGAACTGCCTGTTGAAATTGGCGACGTTGTTGAAGCCGACTGCAAAGCAGATGTCGGTAATCGGCTGGTAGGTCTGGATCAGCAGCGAGCAGGCGGCGTAGATGCGCGCAAGGATCACGTAGCGCGCGAAGGTGTGCCCGGTGTGTCGCTTGAAGAAGCGGGAGAAGGCCTGCGGTTCCAGCCCGCACAGCCTGGCCACGGAGGCGAGGTCGACCGCCTCGCTGTAGTGCTCCAGCACATGCCGCATGGCGACATCGAGTTCCGGAGGAAGCTCGAGCCGCGCCGCCGCCGGCGCGAGCCGCGAAAGCCGCCGCCGTTCGGCGGGATTGCGGGAAAGCGCGATCATGAGCTGGAGGAACAGGACCACGCGGTCCGCACCGCGCGCCGAGCCGATCTGGGCCAGGAGCCGCTGCCCTGCCACCGCCGTCGCGCCGGTGAACTCCACGCCGTGGACGGCGTCGTCATACAGCTCCCGGATGGAGCCGAGCTCCGGGCAGAAGCCGGTGACGCGATTTGCCCATTCGGCGCTGAACTGGATGAGCATGTCGCGGTTGCGGATAAGCGTGCCCGGCTCGATGTCGCTCACCCAGTTGTGCGGGACGTTGGGCCCGGTCAGGACCAGGCAGCCAGGCTCGAACTCGCCGATGTGATCGCCGACCATCATGACGCCGGACGTGGCGCGGGTCAGATGCAGTTCGTATTCCGGGTGATAGTGCCATTTCGCCTTGTGGAACGGGTAGTCGTGCATGTTCCACCGGAAGGATTCGGCGGGTGGGCATATGATCATCTCGAAATCCGGAACGATCCTCGGATCGGCCTTCATGAAACGGCTCCTCTCCCCGTAACACAGCCATCGGGCTCACTCTGCTCCGTATTCTCTGCTGCAGGCACTGGCGAAGGCTCCTCTTCCTTTCGCGAGGCCTAGTGCAATCCCGGGCGCGTCCTTCCTATTATGTTGTTTAACAGGACAAATTAGAGCTTCTCTCGGGCATGTCAATTGAAAACATGGCTCGCCAGCACGAGGCGTCGGAGCCCTCTGTCGGAAGTAGGCAGCCCGCAATTGCGCTCCTGGCGTCATCGGGACGTCATGCTCCCACGAGGACCGAGTTCGTGCCGATGCGGTTCCGCGAGGCCTTGACATCGGGCTGCTTCGGCTATTTTGTCGCGTAACCCAACATATATAGGCAGACTTGCCCGGGAGGGGATCATGCGCAGACTGGGGATTCATTCGTTCGTCTGGACGGGCGGCGGCACGCAGGCGATGCTCGAGGAGGCCATGGAGAACTCGGCGGCCTGCGGCTACCGCCTTATCGAGTTCGCCTATCTGCGGCCCGAGAAATTCGACCTGGACAGGCTGGCGAAACGCGCCCAAGCCCTCGATCTGGAGATCGCGGTGACCATGGGACTCCCCGCGAGCGCCGACGTCTCCAGCGAGGACAAGGCGGTGGTCCAGGCGGGCGAGCGGCTTCTGGCCGATGCCGTCGCCGCGGTCAGGGATGTGGGCGGCACAAAACTCGGCGGTATTCTCTATTCGGCGCATACGAAATATTCGACCATGCCGACCGACCGCGGGCGCAAGAACAGCGTCGCGGCTATCGCCGGGACGTCCGATGTGGCCAAGGCCGCCGGCGTCGACCTGGTGCTCGAGGTGGTCAACCGGTTCGAGACCAATCTGCTCAACACCACCGCGCAGGGCCTCGACTTCATCGCCGCGACAGGGTCCGATCATGTCAGGCTGCACCTCGACACCTTCCACATGAACATCGAGGAGGCCAATCCTGCGGCGGCGATCCGCCTGGCCGGCGACAAGATCGGTTATTTCCACATCGGCGAGAGCAACCGCGGCTATCTCGGCGACGGCACCATCGATTTCGAGCGCATCTTCGACGCGCTGCTGGACATCGGCTACGCCCGCGACATCACCTTCGAATCCTTCTCCAGCAAGGTGGTGGACGAGGCCCTGTCGCTCGCCTGCGCGATCTGGCGCGATACCTGGACCGACAACATGCCGCTCGCCCGGCACGCCAAATCCTTCATCGACTTGAAGATGGACGAGGCGGTGCGGCGGCGGGCAACCAATGCCCGCCCGTAGATGGCAGTCATGCCGGCCCCGGCGAGATCGCGCATAGCCGACGAAGTCGGCTGGTCGGGCGCCGGTTGCTGGCGTCGGATACGGCGTGTATCCCGAGCCGGCCCGCCATGGCCTCGCCGGAGCGGCGCGGGCAGCCTGGGGAGCCTTCCGTGAACGATCCGGCGCTGACCGCCAACTCGCCGCGCAGAATCCGGCAGAGCAACGAAGTCGCCGTGCTTCGGGCGCTTCACCAGTCGGGGCGCCTCAGCCGCGCCGATCTGGCGCGTCGGCTTCGCCTCAACCGCTCCTCGTCGGGCCACATCATCGCCGGTCTGACCGCCGACGGCCTCGTCCGCGAGGCGGACGAGGCCGCGCCGGGCGAGGCAGGCCGCGCCAGGGCAGGCCGGCCCGGCATCATGCTCGAGCTGGTGCCCGAGGCAATCTGTTTCCTCGGCGTCGAGATCGGCGTCGAGCATATCAGCACCGTGGAGATCGATCTCGGCGCGAGGATCGTTTCGACCGGCTTCGAGCCGTTCGACGGGCCGAACACCAGCGTCGAGGCGGCGGTGGAGCGCGCCGTGGCGCTCGCGCTCAACTCCATACCGTCCGAGAGACTGGCACGCTGCGAAGGTTTCGGCGTGTCCATTCCCGCGCATATGGACAAGAGCGGCTTCGTTCGTCTCGCGCCGCTGCTTGGCTGGCGTGATGTCAATGTCGCGGCGATGGTGCGCGAGATGCTGCCTATCCGCGTCCCGGTCATGGCCGAGAACGATGCCAACGCCTTTGCCCTCGGGGCCACTCACGGCCGCAACGAGGCGCATGCCGGCGTCACCCTCTTCCTTGTCATGGAAAGCGGTGTCGGCGGCGGCATCGTCATCGACGGCAGCGTCTTCCGGGGCGGCGGCGGATTGGCCGGCGAGATCGGGCATCTGCCGATGAACGGTCCTCAGGAACCACGGCGCACCCTCGAACAGATGATCGGCCTGAAGCAGATCATGACCGAGTACCGCAAGGCGAGCGGCCGGGCCGATCCGAGCTTCGCGACCTTCCTCGACGACGTCCGCGACCGGCTGCCGAGCGCCGTGGCGATCGCCGAGGATTGGGCGCGCGCCCTTGCGGTCGGTGTCGTCCATGCATGCCGCATCATCGACCCCAGCCATATCGTGCTCGGCGGCTCGGTGGCGGCGCTCTACCCGCTGATGGCGGCGCGGGTGGCGGCGCACATCCAGGCGATCCAGGAGCCCAGCTTCCCGATGCCGGCGATCGTCGTGAACGACGAGGGCACCGTCGGCTCGGCTTTCGGCGCCGCCTGCATGCTGCACCAGCGCTATCTGTCGATGGAAAGCCGCCGCTTCAGCGAAGGCGGCGCGGAGGGGAGCGACTGAGCGTGTTCGCAGCGCCAGGCAATATGTTGTGCAATGCTGCAATCTCAACTATCGTGACTTCCGGAGGAGTGTCAGAGGCATCGCTGATGTGACCGCGCCGGCCCGTGCATGCCGATCGCAGCGATCGGGCGCCGAGGCCGGGTCGCGCATGGCATGCGCCCCCGAAGTCCAACCAGAGTACCGTGCAATGCCCGTAGCTTCGATCGAAACCCGGACCAGACTGGCGCCTGATGCGCTTGGGCCCACCATCGTGGTAGGCGAGATCCTGGTCGAGATCATGGCGCGCACGCGTGGCGTCGGCTTTCTCGAGCCGATCGACCTGATCGGCCCCTTTCCCAGCGGGGCGCCGGCGATCTTCATCGACCAGTGCGCCAAAATCGGTGGCGCTGCCGGCATCATCGCCTCGGTCGGCGACGATGATTTCGGCCGCCTCAACGTCGAGCGGCTGCGCCGCGACGGCGCCGACGTGTCGGCCATCTCGGTCAGCACAGATTATCCGACCGGCAGCGCCTTCGTCCGTTACCGTACCGACGGCTCGCGCGACTTCGTCTACAACATAGCCAAGTCCGCGGCGGGGCTGCTGGCGCTGACGGCGGACGCCAAAGCCATGATCGCGCGCGCCGGCCATCTGCATGTGATGGGCACGGCGCTCGCCATTCCCGAGGTCTGGGCGATCCTCGATCATGCGATAGGCATCATCAAGGGGCGCGGCGGCAGCATCTCGCTCGATCCGAACCTGCGCAAGGAACTGCTCGGCGGTCAGACCGAGGAGCGTTTCGCAAGGCTGATCGACGTGGCCGATCTGCTGCTGCCCTCCGGCGACGAGTTGTTCGTCGCGGGCAAGGCCGACGGCGAGGCTGCGGCGACGGCGGCGCTGTTCGGCCGCGCCGTCACCGAGATCGCGCTGAAGCGCGGCGAGGGTGGATCCACCTTCTTCGGCGCCGACGGCTCGCGCATCGATTGCCCGGCTTTCGCGGTTGACGAGGTCGATCCGACCGGGGCCGGCGACTGTTTCGGCGGTGCCTATATCGCCTGCCGGCGGCTCGGCATGCCGGCTGCCATGGCGCTGGAATACGCCAACGCCGCCGGCGCCCGCAACGTCGCGGTGCTGGGCCCCATGGAGGGGGCCGGTTCGCGCGCGGAACTCGAGGCCTTCATCGCCGCCACCCCGAGGCGTGGCGTATGACGCTGCTCATGGACCTGGCTGCGGCGCGCCGCGGCAACTCACCGCGGGGCATCACCTCGGTCTGCTCGGCGCATCCGCTGGTGATCCGCGCCGCGGCGCGCAATGCGGCAAATCACGGCGACACGCTGCTGATCGAGGCGACCTGCAATCAGGTCAACCAGTTCGGCGGCTATACCGGCATGCAGCCGGCGGACTTCGTCGCGCTGGTCGACCGCATCGCCAGGGAAGAGCGGCTTCCCGCCGAGCGCATCATCTTCGGCGGCGACCATCTCGGCCCCAATCCCTGGCGCAAGGAAAGCGCCGATGTCGCCATGCACAAGGCCGAGGCCATGGTCGCCGCCTATGTAGCGGCGGGGTTCCGCAAACTCCATCTCGACGCCTCCATGGGCTGTGCCGGCGAGCCGGCGGCGCTGGACGACGCGACGACGGCGGCGCGCGCCGCGCGTCTGGCCCAGGCGGCCGAGGCGGCGGCCGCTTCCGGCGGCGGGCCGGCGCCGGTCTACATCATCGGCACAGAAGTGCCACCGCCCGGCGGCGCCGACCATGCGATCGCCGAGCTCGAGCCGACCGATCCGGCCGCGGCGCGCCAGACGATCGAAATCCATCACAAGGTGTTCGTCGAGAACGGTCTGGAGCAGGCGTTTTCCCGCGTCATCGCGCTAGTGGTGCAGCCCGGCGTCGAGTTCGGCAACGAGAACGTCGTGCTCTACGACCGCGCGAAGGCCGCGGGCCTGACACGCCTGCTCGACGAGGTTCCGCAATTCGTCTACGAGGCGCATTCCACCGACTACCAGGGGCGCACCGCCCTGCGGCAACTGGTCGAAGACGGCTTTCCCATTCTCAAGGTCGGTCCGGAATTGACGTTCGTGCTGCGCGAGGCGCTGTACGGGCTCGACCTCGTCGCCACCGATCTGCTGCCGGACTATGGCGACCGGCCGCTCTGCCAAGCCATGGAGCGGCTGATGCTTGCCCAGCCGGGCTATTGGCAGGGGCACTATCACGGCTCGCCGGCCGAGCAGCGGCTGCAGCGCCACTACTCATTCTCGGATCGTATCCGCTACTACTGGAACCAGCCCGAGGCGGAAGCCGCGGTCGCGCGCCTGCTGGAGGCCTTGCGTGGAAAGAGCGTGCCGGCGACGCTGATGCGGCAGCATCTTGCCTCGTTCGAAGTTTTTGCCGGTGTGGCGCTCGATCCGGAAAAGCTGCTGGTCGCCGCCGTTCAGCGCTCGCTCGATGACTACCGCTTCGCCGCGACCGGCGAGGCGGAGGCGGCCTGACGCGCCGCCGGGATGCACGAACAAGAGGAGGAAAAAATGTCGCTCAACCAATTTCGGCTGGATGGAAAAGTCGCCCTGATCACCGGCGGCAACAGAGGCATCGGCCTGGCGGTCGCGGAGATATTCGGGGAGGCTGGTGCGAAATCGGTCCTCACGGCGCGTCGCGACAATCCCGATGCGGACGAGATCCTGACGAAGAAGGGTTACGACTACGATTTCGTGTCCGCCGACGCGACTGACCCGGAAACGCCGGAAAAACTCGTCCGGCACACGATTGCGAAATACGGACGCATCGACATCCTGGTCAACAATGCGGGCGTCGCCGTCCATGGCGATACGCCCGAATTCAGCGACGAGAAGCTGGAAAAGATCATCTCGACCAATGTCGTCCAGGTGTTCCGGTTCTCGCGCGCGGCGCTGCCGGCTATGCGCGAGCAGGGTGGCGGGGTCATCCTCAACGTCGGGTCGATGTCAGGGCTGGCGTCCAATGTTCCGCAGAACCAGGTCGCGTATAACAGCTCGAAGGCGGCCGTGCACATGATGACCAAGAGCCTTGCCAGCGAATTCGCCGCCGAGGGCATCCGCGTCAATGCCGTGGCGCCCGGCTACATTGACACCGACATGTCACGCGGTGGCTTCAGCAATCCCGATTGGGATCCGGTCTGGCGGCGCATGACGCCGATGGGACGCTATGGCCAGCCCGAGGAAGTGGCCAACTGCGTGCTGTTTCTGTGTTCGCCCGCGTCGAGCTACGTCACCGGCGCGGTGCTGCTCATCGATGGCGGTTATCTCACCCGCTAGGGCAGCCCGCTCGCCAAGTGCAGCAAGGCAGATCCGGCAGGGTCGATCATGAGTGGAGGACGAAGATGAGCGGACAACTTTCGGGAAAGGTCGTGGCAATCACCGGCGCGGCTTCGGGCATCGGCTTGGCCTGCGTGCGTGGCTGTCTCGATGCCGGCGCCAAAGTGGTGTTGGTCGACTATGCCGAGGACAAGCTGCGCGACCTGACTGCCGAACTCGGTCCCGATGCGATCCCGCTCAGGATCGATCTCACCGATCCGGCGAGCGTGGCCACTATGCTGCCGGGCATCCTGCAGAAGGCCGGGCGCCTTGACGCGTTTCACGCCAATGCAGGCGCCTATATCGGCGGCGACGTCGTCGACGGTGATCCCGATGCCTGGGACCGCATGCTGACACTCAACGTCAATGCGGTGTTCCGCACCATCCACGCCGTGCTTCCGCACATGATTGAAAGAGGAGAGGGCGACATCGTGGTGACCAGCTCGGTCGCCGGCCATACGGCGGTCCCCTGGGAGCCGATCTACACCGCCTCCAAGCACGCGGTCCAGGCCTTCGTCCATGCGCTGCGGCGGCAGGTCGCCAAGCACAACATCCGTGTCGGCGCCATCGCGCCAGGGCCGGTGCTGACGCCGCTGGTCGCCAACTGGCCGAAGGAAAACCTCGACCGGGCGATCGCGGCCGGCAACCTGTTCGACCCGAAGGAGATCGCGGAGGTGCTGGTGTTCATGCTGACGCGCTCGCGCGCGGTGACGATCCGCGACATCGTTATCCTGCCGCGCAACTTCGACATCTGAACGGCATCGGAATCAGGGAGGACGACATGTATCAGAAGCGTTTCTGGACGGAGGACGACGTTGCGGTGGTCACGGGCGGCGGGCGCGGCATTGGCTTGTGCAGCGCCGAGGCGCTGGCCGAATCCGGGGCGCGGGTGGTCATCGTCGAGCGCGACGAAACGGTCGGCCGGGCGGGCCTCGAGGCTGCTCGCCGCCGGCCATGAGGCCGAGCTGATCGTCGGCGACGTCACCTCCTCGGCGCGGATGACCGAGATCGCCGACGAACTGGCGGCGCGCGGCAAGACCGCCTCGATCCTCATCAACAACGCCGGCATCGACCGCGGCGGCGTGCCCTCGCAGGATGTCGGCGATGCCGAATGGCTCGAGACGATGGACGTCAACGTCAACGGCGTGTTCTGGTGCTCGCGCGCCTTCGGCCGCCACATGATCGCGGCCGGCCGCGGCTCGATCGTCAATCTCGGCTCGATGTCAGGCACCATCGCCAACCGGCCGCAGCCGCAGACCCCCTACAACGTGTCGAAGGCGGCCGTGCACCACATGACGCGGTCGATGGCGGCGGAATGGGCGCCGCACGGCGTGCGCGTCAACGCGGTCGCGCCCACCTATATCGAGACGCTGATGGTCACGGCCAATCCGGAAAACGCCAAGCGCATGGAAGAATGGCTGCACGACACGCCGATGGGACGCATGGGCCAAGCCTTCGAAGTCGCCAGCGCCGTGCTTTTCCTGGCGTCCGAGGCGTCGAGCCTGATGACTGGCGCCATCGTTCCCGTCGACGCGGGCTATACCTGCTGGTGACAGGGGAAACTTCAACCGGCGAGCATCAAAGTTTACACCCGTAAACTAATTCCGACCGTTGTAAACTTACGACCCGGCTGTTAGTCAAGTGAGACAGCCGGAATCGCAGCATTGCAGTCGAAGAAGATCGGTACGATGGAAGAATTCGCGCGGGCGGTCGGCCTGTCGCGGCCGACCGTTTCGAAATTCTTCCACGACCCGATGTCCGTCCGCCCCAAGACACGGGCGAGGATCGAGGCAGTCCTGCAGAAGTCGGGCTTCCGACCCAACCTGTTTGCCGTGAACCTCAACCGGCGCAGGTCCAAGATCATCGGACTGATCATCCCCGATCCGACCGACCCGTTCTACATGACGCTGGCGCAGCGCGTGGAGACCGAGGCGACCGACGCAGGCTATCTGGCGCTGGTGCTGAGTTCCAACGGACGCCCGGAGATCGAGGCGCGCGCCATCGAGACGATCACCGCGCTCAACGTCGCCGGCGCGCTGATCGCGCCGCTGGGCGAGACGTCGCACCATGCCCGGTTGAAGAGCCTGGCGCGGGAGACGCCGCTGATCTTCGTCGACGCTCCGCTCGATGAGGATGGTCCGTTCGTCGGCACCGACAACCACCAGACCATTCCGCTCATCACCGAATATCTGTGCCGGTCGGGCGAGCCGCCGACCTATCTCGAAATGCCGCGCACCAACAGGAACTCCTCGGACCGGCGGGCCGCCTATACGGCGACGATGGAGCGGCTCGGGCTGCAGCCGCGCTATGCCGGCCTGTCGCCGTCGGACTGGGACTTCGAGAAGGTGGCCTTCGAGGAGACGGCGCGCATCCTGCGCGAGGGCGGTTTCGCGACCCGCACCGTGCTCTGCCCTAACGACCGGATGGCGCTCGGGGTGATGGCCGCCATGTACGAGGCGGGGCTGAAGGTCGGCTACGGTCCGGACTGCGACTACCGTGTCGCCGGCCACGACAACCAGCGTTTCAGCGCCTACACCTCGCCGCCGCTGACGACCGTCGCGCAGGATTGCGACGAGATGGGGCGAGTGGCCGTGCGCATGCTGCTCGACCATATCGCCGGCGACGGTGCGGCCGCCGGCGACAGGATCCTGCTGACCGGCGCCCTGGTGCTGCGCAAGTCGGCCTGACGGAACTATTTGCCCACCATCAGCCTGACGATCTCGTCGCCCGTGGTCTCGCCCGGGATGCGCTCGCCGGCGTTCTCGCCGCGCCGGAACACGACGATCCGGTCGGCAACCTCGAAGATGTCGCGCAGATTGTGCGAGATGAAGATGATGCCCTTGCCCTGCGCCTTAAGCGACTGGATCAGCGAGATCACCTTGCGCTGCTCCGGGACACCCAACGCCGCCGTCGGCTCGTCCATGATCACCAGCCGCGCGTTCCAGTACATGGCCCGGCCGATCGCCACCGCCTGCCGCTGGCCGCCGGAAAAAGCCGAAACCGGCGCATCGAGGCGGCTGACGTGGAAATCCAGCTTTTCCATCGTCACCCTCGCTGCCTCGGCCATCATCTTGCGGTCGATGACGGGAAGGAAGCCGAACAGCCTGGTCATCGGCTCGCGACCCAGGAAGATGTTGGCGCCGATCGACAGATTGTCGGCGAGCGCGAGGTCCTGGTAGATCGTCTCGATGCCGTTCTCGCGCGCCTCCTGCGGGCTGGAGAAGGCGATGCGCCGGCCGTCCAGCTCTATGTCGCCCTCGTCGTAGCGGAACACGCCCGAAATCGCTTTGATCACCGTCGACTTGCCGGCGCCGTTGTCGCCGGCGAGCGCCACCACCTCGCCCGGATGGATGTCGAACGAGACCTTGTTGAGGGCCTGCACGCCGCCGAAATGTTTCGAGACGTTACGGACGGAAAGGATGGTTTCACTCAACCTGGCGTCCTCCGGTGAAGCGGCGCTGCGTCTGGTCGACCAGCACGGAGATGATGATGACGGTGCCGACGGCGATGAACTGCCAGAACGGCTCGACGTTGATGAAGACCAGGCCGTACTGGATGACGGCGATGACCAGCGCACCGGCGACGGTGCCCAGGATGGTGCCGGAGCCGCCGAACAGGCTTGCGCCGCCGATCACCACGGCGGCGATCGAATCGAGCAGCAGCGGCTCGCCGGCCTGCGCCGCACCTGCCGAGAAGCGCCCGGTGTAGAGCACGCCCGCCACCCCTGCCATGATGCCGGACAGCAGGTAGATCTTCATCGTCAGCTTCTTGACGTTGATGCCGGCCCGCCGCGCCGCAGCCTGGCTGGCGCCCATGGCGTAGGTGTGCTGGCCGAAGCGCGTCTGCGACAGCAGGTAGTGCATGATCAGGCAGGCGATCGCCACCAGGATCACCAGAACGGGTATGCCCAGCACCCGGCCGTTGCCGATGGTGCTGTACCACGAGTTGCTGACCGAGATGGTCATGCCGCCCGCGAAGAGGTAGGCCGCGCCGCGCGCCACGCCGTACATGCCGAGCGTGCCGATGAAGGGCGGCACCTTGAGATGCGCGATCAGCCAGCCGTTGACGAGGCCGGGGATGATCGTCATGGCGATGCCTGTGAGCATGCCGACGAGCATGGCCGCCAGCGGCGGCAGGCCGAGCTGCAGGGCGGCATAGTTGGCGACATGCGCGGCGATCACCGACGCCAGGCCCATGACGAAGCCGAGCGACAGGTCGATGCCGGCCGAGATGATGACGAAGGTCTGGCCGAGCGCCAGCAGCAGCGGCGCGGTCGCGAACACCGAGATCGACTGCAGATTGTAGGTGTTGAGGATGAAGCTCACGCCGTAGGCGGAGCGTGACCAGACTTCGAAGAAGGCGATGAGGACGACGAGGAACAGCCATGCCCGCATATCGGCGATGCGCATGAGCAGCGAGCGTCTGGGCATGTAGATGCCGGACTTGCCGGTGGGGACGACGGTTTCGGGAGCGGTCATTTCACTTTCCCTGGAGCGCGGATGGAACGACCGCCGCGCACCGGCGGCGGTCGTTCGGCGAAGGGGAAGGTTATGAGCTCTTGTAGAGGTATCTGCTGACGTTCGGATCATCGATATTGGCGGCCGTCATCACGGTGAAGCCGGTTCCGATATGGGTCGGGACGGGATTCCCGGTGGCGTGGGCATAGGCGGCCATGAAGCCGAAATAACCGATTTCCGCCGGATGCTGGGCAATCGTCAGTTCGAAGGTTCCGTCCTTGAGCTGAGCGACGATCGATTCCGGCGCGTCGAAGCCGGCCATCTTCACCTTGCCGGCGACGCCGGCCTGCTTGGCGCCGTTGGCGGTGCCGCCCGCCGAGAACAGGTTGGCGCCGAAGACGCCGGCGAGATCCGGCACGCGGCCGAGCACCGCCTGGAACTGTGCCGCCGCCTTGTTGGCGTCGTCGTCGTTGAACTGCGTCTCCAACACCTCGATGTCCTTGTGCTGGGCGATCTCGAGCTTGAAGCCTTCCTCGCGCTGGTCGGTGGTCGAGATGCCCGGCTTCACGTTGGAGACGTAGACCTTGCCCTTCTCGCCGATCGCCGCGGCCAGCGCGCGCGCCGCCATGCGGCCGCCGAGCACGTTGTCGGAGGCGACGTAGGAGATCGGGAAATCCGCATCGCCGGCGCCGGTCTGGAACACGCCGGTACCAATAAAGGTGTCGACGCAGACCACAGCGATGCCGGCGTCATGCGCCTTGCGCAGCGGCTCGATCATCTGGGTCTTGTCGTTGGGCGCGATCAGGATGGCGGCCGGCTTCTTGGCGATGACGGCGTCCAGGATCGGCACCTGCAGCGACACGTTCCATTCCGCCGCGCCCTGGTAGATCAGTTGCGCGCCGACCGCCTCGGCCGCCGCCTGCGCCCCCTTGTGCATGGTCACGTAGAAGCCGTCGGCGGTGAGGCCGGGGATCAGCGCGATGGTCGGCTTGTCCTGGGCTGAGGCGCGGCCGGTGGTCAGGATCGCCGGCGCGGCAAGGCCGGCGGCTCCCATGAATTTGACGAATGAACGACGTTCCATTTGCAGGTTCTCCTCCCTTATGCAAACGATCGGGACAAGGCCAAGGCAGGCCGTCCCGTGAACGAGGATTGCAATATTCTTGATCCTCGTCAACTCTGTTTTTTACATGCGTAAACTATCGGTCGCCGGGCCTGATGCCCGTCGCGACGGTCCCGGCGTGCCTTCCTCGTCTGCCGCTCCCCGCGTTCCGCGGGACCGCTACTTTTTCCGCCGCAGCGTCTCGACAGGCGTCTCCCCATAGCGCCGCCGATAGGCGATCGCCGCCCGGCCGAGATGCCCGAGACCCGCTGCGTAGGCGGCCTCGGTCACCGTCTGCCGGCCCGACGGATCGGTGAGCGCCGCACGGAACCGGTCGAGGCGGATTGTCTCGACCATACGCATCAGCGTCGTGGCCTTCTGCCTGCGCAGCCCCTCCTGCAGCGAACGCAGGCTGGTGCCGGCCGCCTCGGCCACGTCGGCGGCGGTGAAAGGCCGGTCGACATTGTCCCGGATCCACTCCTCGGCGCGCGCCACGGCATTACGCCCGAGCGCGGCGGGGGGCGGCCCGTCGAGTGCTGCTCGCTGCGAATGAGGCAGGGATGACAGCAGCAGGTAGCCCAGGCTTTCACCCAGCCGCGCCAGATAGTTCGCCGCCATCGGCCCGCCCGCCGCGACGCTTTCGGCCATCAGCCCGACATGGTCCACGATCAGCCGTCCCGGCGCGGCTGCGATGTCGATCGCGGTGGCGAACTCGATGTCGCCGATGCCGCGCTCCGCCAGTGCCGCCCCTTGCAGTTGCAGTGCCTCGCGCTCGATGAGCACGATCAGCTTGTCGCATCCGTCCGACCATCGCATCACCGTCGGCAGGGTCGGCGACAGCAGCGAGGCGACGCGCCCCGGACTGGCCAATGCCGTCTCCTTGCCGCAGCGCACGCTGGCCGTCCCCGACAACGGCATCTGCAGCAGGAAGAAGCGCGACAGCTCGCCCGGATCGATGTCGACGGCGCAGCCGTAGCTGACGAAGTTGAGTGAGAAGCCTCGCTGCCGCGACGATCGATGGACGGCGTGAAAACCTTCGCGGCCCACTGGCGACAGGAAGTGCGGGCAGAAGATGCGGCCGATCTCCTGGCGCGCTTCCTCGGGCGAGCGCGTGTCGACCAGCGTGTGCGCCGCGAGCATGCCGCTGTGACTGACCGCCTCCACTCCGGCAACCCTCCAACGATACCCCGTCGATCGTTCGGACTGCGCAATCGGGATAGTCGCCGCGCAATCCGGATTGCGGGCCGGCCCATCCGATTGTCAGACTAGTTGAAGTCTAAAAGAAATGCGAGCCCGGACTTCGGCCCTGCGCCGCGGCCATCGCATCGGACGGGAACGGATGATGGAGGGTTCCGATGTCGATGGACCTATTCCTTGCGGGCATGCGCAAGGTGGCGGGCGCCGTTACGGTCGTCACGACGATCGGCAGTGATGGTGAACGCCGCGGCCTGACGGCGACGGCGATCTGCTCGCTCTCGGCCGAGCCGCCCTCGCTTGTTGCATGCGTCAACCGCAAGACCTGGGTGGCGCAGTTCGTGCCGGCCTCCGGCGTCTTCGCCGTGAACGTGCTGTCGCATGCACAGGAGGACGTCGCGCGTGCCTTCGCCGGCCAGACGGCACTCGCCGCAGGCGAGCGGTTCTCGATCGGCGAATGGCAGGCGGGCGCCACCGGAGCGCCGGTCGTCAGGGATGGTCTCGCCACCTTCGAGTGCAGGCTGGAGCGGCTGATGCACCATGCCACCCATGTCATCCTGATCGGCCATGTGGTGGCGACCGTTCTCGGCGAGGGGCATTCGCTGGTCTATGTCGACGGCGGCTTCTCCCCGGTCCTGCGCCAGCTTTCGGCGGCCTGAGCAACACATGACGATAAGGAGGTCCCGATGAAGGGATTGGATGGGAAGACGGCGATCATCTCCGGCGGCGCGACGCTGATCGGCGAGAAATGCGCCGAGATATTGGCAGGCTACGGCGTCGACGTGGTGATCGCCGACATCGATGCGGAAGCGGGTGCGCGAGCTGCCGCCGGCGTCGGCCCCAAGGCGAGCTTCGTGCGCGCCGACGTTACCAGCGACGCCGACATCGCCGCCCTGGTGGCGGCGACCGTCGAGCGCCACGGCCGTCTCGATTTCCTCGTCAACGTCGCCTGCACCTATCTGGACAATGGCGCGGAGACGGTCCGTGCCGACTGGCTGAAGGCGCTCGACGTCAACATCGTCGGCTCGGTGATGCTGATGCAGGCGGCGCGGCCGCATCTGGCGAAAGCGGGCGGCGCCATCGTCAACTTCGGCTCCATCTCGGCACGCGTCGCGCAGGTCGGGCGCTGGGTCTATCCGGTGTCCAAGGCGGCAATCCTGCAACTCACCCGCAACCAGGCGCTCGACCTTGCGCCCGACGGCATCCGCGTCAACGCCGTGTCTCCCGGCTGGACGTGGAGCAACATCATGAAGCAGCTGACCAATGACAACCGCGCCAAGACCGACGGCGTCGCCGCGCCCTTCCATCTGCTGAAGCGTACCGGTGACCCGTCCGAAGTGGCGGAGGCCGTCGCCTTCCTGCTCTCCGATTCTGCGAGCTTCATCACCGGCACCGACCTGCGCGTCGACGGTGGCTACACGGCCATCGGCCCCGAACGGGTCGACCCGGCGATACCGCTGCTGATGCAGTGACGGCGACGACGGAAGAAAGGGGACCATCGATGACCGGCAAGCGAAAGATCACCATTCTGGGCGGCGGCCAGGCCGGCCTGCAGCTCGGCTGCGGCCTGCTCCGGCATGACTACGACGTGACCATAGTGCAGAACCGCACCGCCGACGACGTGCGCTCCGGCAGGGTGATGTCCAGCCAGTGCATGTTCGACTCCGCCCTGCGGAACGAGCGCGACGTCGGTCTCGACTTCTGGGGCGCCGAATGCCCGACGGTCGATTCGATCAACTTCGTCGTACCCTCGCCGGAAAGGGCGAGCGAAAAGCTGATCGCATGGAACGGGCTGCTCGAACGCCCGGCCCAGAGCGTCGACCAGCGGATGAAGATCCCCGTCTGGATGGGCGAGTTCGAGCGCCGTGGCGGCATCCTCGAGATCCGCGACGCCGGCATCGGGGACCTGGAAATACACGCGGCCGCCTCCGACCTCACCATCGTCGCGGCCGGCAAGGGCGACATCGGCAGGCTGTTCGAGCGCGATGCGGAGAAGTCGCCATTCGACAAGCCGCAGCGGGCGCTGGCGCTGACCTATGTCCACGGCATGACGCCGCGTCCCGACCATTCGGCGGTCAATTTCAACCTGATCCCAGGCGTCGGCGAGTATTTCGTCTTTCCGGCGCTCACCCATTCGGGCCCGTGCGAGATCATGGTGTTCGAGGGCATTCCGGGCGGCCCGATGGACTGCTGGAAGGATGTCGCCACCCCGTCGGAACACCTCGCCCGCTCGAAATGGATTCTCGACACCTTCCTGCCGTGGGAGGCGGAACGCTGCCGCGCCGTCGAACTCACCGACGCCAACGGCATCCTTGCCGGCGCCTTCCCGCCGACGGTGCGCAAGCCGATCGGCCGGCTGCCGTCCGGCCGGCTGGTGCTCGGGCTGGGCGACGCCGTCTGCCTCAACGACCCGATCACCGGGCAGGGTTCGAACAACGCCTCGAAAGCCGCCCGCATCACCATGGACGCGATCCTCGCCCATGGCGACAGGCCATTCGACGGGAACTTCATGCAGGCGACGTTCGACGCCTATTGGAACTATGCCCGGTTCGTCGTCGGCTGGACGAATGCGCTGCTGCAGCCGCCCCCGCAGCATGTCCTGTCCCTCATGGGGTCGGCGCAGGCCTTTCCGGCGCTGGCGAAGCGCATCGCCAACGGCTTCGACAACCCGCCGGACCTGTTCCCATGGTTCGCGGTGCCGGAGGAAGCCGAACGCTACCTGCAGCAGCTCGCGGCTTGATCCGACGCCCTCGGCATATTGACCTTTGCCTGGCGGCGCCGCAGATTTTCGGTGTCATCAGCGATTGGCAGCGGGAGGGGAATGATGCCGGACGCGCCGTCCGCCGGGCAGGACTGCCGTGCCGCCGGAACCACCGTGCATCGCAAGCGGGCGACGGATCTGTCCGACGCCGCGGCCTACATGTCGCAACGCTATTGCGGCCACAGGCTGGACGTCATGCCCGGCAGCCAAGCGCTGGATTTCCGCCACATCGCCATGGAGGGCGGTAATTCCGCCTTCAACATCCTTCAATACGGCGCGGAAGTCTCCATCGCCTCGAGCTTCGAGGATTTTTACATGCTCGAACTGCCGCTTGACGGCGGCGTGAACATCGATTTCGGCAGCGACAGCTTTCGCACCGGCCGCGGCCTTGCCCTGTTGCTTTCTCCCGGCCCGCGTTTCGTGTCTCACTGGCGCGGCGGCACGCGGCAGTTGATGCTGCAGATCCGCCGCGAGCTGGTGGAGGCCAGGATCGAGCGCTTTGCGCGGCGCTCGCCGAGCAGCCCGCCGGTGTTCAACCCGGTGATCGATCTGCGCAGCGCCTGCGGCCGCCACATCGAGCAGGTGCTCGGCCACCTCGCCGATGCGGTCACCAACGGGCAGCCCGCGGCTGACCGGGAACTCGATGCCGTGGTGCCCAGCCTGATCGACGACCTGCTGCGCAACATCGCCTTCCGCCAGGCCGGCTCCATCGTCCTGGAGCGCCTGCACGCCACCCCGCGCCAGGTCAAGCTGGTCATCGACCTGTTTAGGGCGCGATACGGCGAACGTCTGTCCATGCCGGACGTGGCGCGCGCCGTAGGCATCTCCGAACGGTCGCTGTTCGACGGGTTCCAGCGCTATTACCAGCGCTCGCCGCTGGCTGTTCTCACCGACATCCGCATGGAGCAGGCGCGCCGCTTCATCCGCGAAGGCTTTTCGGCGGCCGAAGCGGCGAGGCGTGCGGGCGTCCATCATCCCGGCCGGTTCTCGTCGGCCTACAGGCGTGCGTTCGGCGTGCTGCCGTCGGAAGACCGGGCCTGACCTGTCCATATCCTGCAGATTTCGAGCGCTATCCCGGCGGTCCACCTGACGGCGACGAAAAAAGCCGGCTAGACAACGTCCTCGTTACCCGACGAGGCGTTGAACGTGCCGGAAATGGTCAAACACGGAGCAGTTGCCGCCGGCAAAACGCCGCTGCTCTCCTGCTATTTTCCGCTCGGCGATCCCCTCGTTCCGGTCGAACTCATCGACGTCTACGCCGGAGAGGGCGTCGACGTGATCGAGATCGGCCTTGCTTCCCCCGATCCCTATCTGGACGGGTCCGCCGTGCGGCAGTCGATGGCGCGTGCCGACCGCAGCCGTGCCCGACGCGACCTCGACCTGCTCCTGGCGCGGCTCTCCCGGCACCGTCTGCGCCCCGCCGCGCTGCTGATGACCTATGCGGACGAAAATCATCCGGGCCTGGTGGATGAGGATTTCTGGAACGGGCTCGACAGCCTGCTGGTGGTCGCGCCGGAAGCCGATCCCCTCCGCCAAACTCTCGAAGCCACTGCCGGGCTGGCGGGACTCGAACGCTCGGCCTTCGTCGCCTTGCCGATTGGCAAGGACGCCGTCGAAGCAGCGCGCCGTGCCGAGTTCTATGTGATGCTCCAGGCCGCGGCCGGCGTCACCGGACCCCGCGCCGCGGTGGATCCCGGCAACGCCGAACGCATCGCGGGCTTGCGCCGTGCCGGCGTGGCGGCGCCGATCCTGCCCGGCTTCGGCATCTCCAGCGGCGAGCAGGCGCGCGCCGTGGTCGAGCTCGGTGGCAGCGGCGTCGTCGTCGGTTCGGAAGCGCTGCGGGCCGCCCTGTCGGGTCCGACGCGCCTTGCCGGACTGCTCGGCGACCTGCGGAGGGGGCTGGATGGCTGAGCTGTTCGTCGGGTTCGACATCGGCACCACCCAGGTCAAGGGCGGCCTGTTCCGCGCCGACGGCGCCGCCGTCGCCAGCTGGAGCCGCGCCTACCCCACCGAACGGCCGGGCTTCGGCGTGGTCGAGCAGGACCCGCGCCACTGGCTGGACGGCGTCCGCGACGGCATCGCCGCGCTTGCCGCCCATGCCGATCCTGCCGACATCGCCGCGGTCGGGCTTTGCAGTCAGGTTAACACCGACGTCTTCACCGACCGGAATGGCGTGCCGCTGGCGCCGGCGATCGTCTGGCAGGACGTGCGCGCCTTCGACGAGGCCGCCGCCCTCGGCGCCTCGATTGGCGCGGCCGACAAGGCCGAGTGGTGGGGGGAGGGCGTCGACGTCCCCATCGGCGCCAGCCATGTGCTCGCCAAGATGGCCTGGTTCGCCAGACATGATCCCGCGCTGTGGGAGCAGACGGCCTACGTCTTCTCGCCCAAGGACTACTGCATCTTCCATCTGACCGGCGTGGCGGTGACCGACCCGATGTCGGCCTGGGGGCAGGTCGGGCCGGACCACCGCTATGTCGCCGGGCTTCTCGCACGCGTGGCCGGGGCGGCCGAGCGTCTGCCGCCAGTGCGTCCGATGACCGAGATCGTCGGCAGCATGCGCGTCGGCGGCCGCACCGTCCCTTTGGTCGCCGGCACCATGGACGCCTGGGGCAACCTGTTCGGCTGCGGCGTCTTCCGACCCGGACAGGGCATGTACATGAGCGGCACCAGCGAGATCCTGGCGATGGCTGGGGACCGCCGTGTGGGCGCGCAGGGCGTGGTCACGTTCCCGGAACTGGAGGGCATGGTGGTGCATGCCGGCCCCACCCAGAGCGGCGGCGACAGCCTGCGCTGGTGGGCGGGCGTCGCCAATGTCGAGCCGCTCGACGTGCCGCGGCTGGCCGGGCAGGCGGACCGCTGCGGCCGGCCGGTGCTTTTCCTGCCGCATCTAGAGGGCGAGCGGGCGCCGCTCTGGGATGCCGATATCCGCGGCGCCTTCATCGGCCTCGACAGCCGCGCCTCGGCGCCCGAATTTGCACTGGCCGTGCTCGAAGGCGTTTCGCTCTCGGGACGGCTGCTGTTCGAGGCACTGACCGCCGCCGCCGGGTTCCGCCCCGGCCACCTGCTCTATGGCGGCGGCGGGTCGCGCTCGGATCTGTGGAGCCAGATCCGCGCCGACTGCCTGGGTGTGCCGATGCATCGCCTCGCCCATCCCGACATCGGCTGCCTCGGCGCGGCGATCATGGGCGCCGTCGGTGTCGGGCGCTTCGCCCGCATGGCCGATGCCGTTCCGGCCATGACGGTGGTCGAGCGCGTGTTCGAACCGGACCCGGCCATGCAGCCGCGCTACGACGCCCTGTTTTATGCCTACCGTGGCGCCATCGAGGCGTTGCGTCCGATTCAGCTCTTCGGTCAGCCAGGCAGCAAGGGAACGGCCTGATGCGAACCGCTTTGCCAGCAAGGAGGACTAGCCCATGAAACTGACAGCGATCCCGATCGCCTTGGCGGCCATGATGACGGCCACCGCGGCCTTCGCCACCGACGTGACCATCCTGACGCCCTACATCAGTTCCATCCCCACCAACGAAATGGCGCAAGCCTTCAAGGCCGAGGGCGACAAGCGCGGCTGGAACACGACCATCATCGACACGCGCAACGACTTCGGCCAGCTCGCCTCGCGCATCGAGGACACGGTCAACGCCAGGCCGGACGCCATCGTCCTGATCTCGGTGGACCACGCCCAGGTCGGCGACCAGGTGGCAGCCGCCGCAGCGGCCGGCATCCCGGTGGTGTCGCTCGACGGCACCGCCGGAAAGGACGTGACGGTCAACGTTACCTCCAACAACTTTGATCTCGGCGTGATGTTGTCGGAGGAGCTGTTCAAGGCCATCGGCGGCAAGGGCAAGATCGTCAAGTTCTACCACTCCGCCCATCCCGGCGTGCACCAGCGCGAACTCGGCCTCGACGAGGTGCTGAAGAAGTACCCCGACGTGCAGATCGCCGCCGCCCACTTCGTCAAGGTGCCCGGTCCCATCGACGACGGCCGCATCGCCATGGAGAATTTTCTGCGCCAGTTCGGGGACGACATCGACGCCGTCTGGGCAGCCTTCGACGATCCGGGCATCGGCGCCGAGCTTGCGGCCGAATCCGAGCGCCCCGACGCGAAATTCATCATCATGGGCATCGACGGCAATGCGCAGGCCGTGGACATGATCAAGTCGTGCACGCACTTCAAGGCGACGCTCCGCCAGGACTTCGGCAAGATGGCGGCCATCGGCGCCGAGCAACTCGACAAGGTTTTGGGCGGCGGCAAGGTCGACAGCGGCGAGATCTACGTGCCGGCGGTCATGATCACGCCGCAGACCCTCGGCGTCACCTGCAACTAGCCATGCTGCTGGAAGTCCGCGATCTCGGCAAACGGTTCGACGGCGTCCGGGCGCTCGACGGCGTCGATCTCTCCGTCGCGGCGGGGTCCGTACACGGCCTTCTCGGCGAGAACGGCGCCGGCAAGTCGACGCTGATCAAGACGCTGTCGGGTCTCGTCACGCCCGATTCCGGCGAGATCAGGGTCGACGGCGCGCTGCGCGGCATCGCCCGGCGTGCGCGAAGCGGAAGCCTTAGGCTTCCGCTTCATCCACCAGGAGCTCAGCCTGGTGCCGCATTTCACCGCGGTCGAGAACTGCTTCGTCGGCAGGCCCTATCCCAGGCGCGGTCCGATCATTGATCGGGCGGCCATGCGCGCTCGGGTCGAGCCCGCCGCCCGGCTCGTCGCCCCCGATCTGCCGCTCGATCTGCCGGCCGGCCGCATGACCACCGGCCAGAAGCAACTGGTAGAAATCGTGCGCGCGCTGATGACCGACGGCGCCCGGCTGATCGTCATGGACGAGCCGACCGCCTCGCTCTCCGACGGCGAGGCGGAGCGCCTCCACCGGGCGGTGCGGGCGTTGGCGGCGCAGGGGGTTGCCGTCATCTTCATTTCGCATCGGCTCGACGAGGTCCTTGCCATCTGCGACCGCTACACGGTCCTTCGCAACGGCCGCACGACGGGCACCGGTGGCATCGTGGGCACGACCCGGGCGGACCTCATTCGCCTGATGTCCGGCCATGAGGAGCGCCGGCCCGCGCCATCCGCGCCCGTCGCTCCGGGCAGACCGGTGCTGGAGCTTTCGGACCTGCCTTTCGGCCCTTCGGGCGGGAGCGTTTCGCTGACCGTCCGCGAAGGCGAGATCGTCGGGCTCTATGGCCTGGTGGGAGCCGGCCGATCCTCGCTGCTCAAGCTCGTCTGGGGTGCGCGGCACCATGCCGGCGGCCGCATCCGTATCGACGACGTCGAACTCGCGCCCGGCCGGATCGACCGGCGCATCGCCGCCGGCGCCGCCTACGTGCCGGAGGACAGGCGCGGCGAGGGTTTGGTCACACAGCGCAGCGTTGCCGACAATCTCGCCATCGCCGACCTTTCCGCCGTCCGGACCCACGCCCGTCTGCCGGTTGCGAGCGCGCGCATGCTTTCGGCCCGCGCCATGGCGATCCGGGACCAGCTTTCGATAAAGATGGCGTCGCCATGGGCGAAACCGCTGACACTGTCGGGCGGAAACCAGCAGAAGCTGCTTTTCGGCCGCTGGTCCGGCCGAAAAATCCGCCTGCTCATCCTCGACGAGCCGTCGCGAGGTGTCGACGTAGGCGCCAAGGCGGAGATCCACGCGATTGTCCGGCAACTGGCCGCGCAGGGCGCGGCGGTGCTGATGGCGACCAGCGACATGGACGAATTGCTGGCCCTGTCGAGCCGCGTGCTGGTCATGGCCGGCGGCGTCATGACCGCGGAACTCGCCGGCGACGACATCGTGCCCAAGACGATCGTTGCCGCGGCTTTCGCCCATTCGGACCGCAAGGAGCAACGATGATGAGCGACCTATTCGGCAAATACGGTACGCTCTTCGCGCTGATCCTCATCGTCGCGGCCTTCGCCGTCGCCTCTCCGGGCGCTTTCGGCACGCCCGGCAACCTGATCAACATCACTCAGCAGATGTCGCTGCTGGCCATCGTCTCCGTCGGCGTCACGCTCGTCATGGCCGCCGGCGAGTTCGACCTGGCCACGGCCTCACTGGTCTCCTTCGGCGGCATTCTGGTCATGGTCCTGTTCGCCGCCGGCGTTCCGGCCCTACTGGCTTTCGTCATAGTCCTGATGGCCGCCGGCTGCTTCGGTGCCTTCTCCGGCTTCATCGTCTCGCATTTCCAGGTGCTCTCCTTCGTCGCCACGCTGGCCGTGGGCACCATCGTCGGCGGGGTCACCTTCATGCTGTCCGACGGCGCCACCCTGTTCGGCGGCATGCCGCCCGGCGTGCGCGACATCGCCCGCGGCTGGACGTTCGGCCTGCCGACGCTCACCTGGTGGATGATCGGCATTTCGGTGGCGGCCTGGCTGCTGCTCGACAAGATCGAGTTCGGCAGGCGCCTCTACGCCATCGGTGGCAACCGCGAGGCGGCGCGGCTTGCGGGCGTCCGCATAGTGCACAACACCATGGCGGCCTTCGCGCTCTCGGCCATGCTGGCGGCGCTGGTGGGCATGCTCCTGACCGGCCGCATCGGCAGCGCCAATCCGACTGGAGGTGGCGGCTATCTGCTCACTGCCTATGCCGCCGTCTTCCTCGGCATGACCGTCTTCCGCGACGGCGAGGCCAACGTCCCCGGAACCCTGGTAGGCGCCACCATCATCGCCGTCATCAGCAACGGCCTGACCATTCTCGGGGTCTCGACGTTCCTGCAGGACATCATCACCGGCAGCATCATCCTTGCCGCCGTGCTGGTCCGCCGCATCGGCAAGGCGAAATGACCATGACTTCCGCACAGCCTCTCGCGCCGGACCGTCCCGGCCGCTATGGCAGGTTCGGCGGTCAGTTCGTGGCGCCGGTGCTGCTGCCCGTCCTCGACCGCCTGGAGGCTGCCTTCGAGGAGGCCTGGATCGATCGCGGCTTCCGCATGCGGCTGGACGGCCTGCTGCACGACTTCGTCGGGCGCCCCACGCCGCTGTCCGAGGCCGTGGCCAGGCTGCTGCCGACGGCGGGCGCCCGCATCCTGCTCAAGCGCGACGATCTCACCTTCAACGGCGGCAACTACGCCAATTCGGCCCTCGGTCAGTGCCTGCTCGCCGACCGCATGGGGCTTTCCTGCGTCGTCACCGACACCGGTTCGGGCCAGAACGGCATCGCCACGGCGGCCGTGGCAGCCCATCTCGGCATGGCCAGCATCATCTACATGGGTGCGCGCGACGCCGCGCGGCATCCCGGCGCGGTCAAGAAGATGCGGGCGTTCGGCGCCGACCTCAGGATCGTCGAGGATGCCGACGGTACGCTGCACGCGGCCACCAGCGCGGCGGTTCGTCACTGGATGGGATCGAGCGGCACAACCGCCTATGTTGCTGGCGCGCCCATCGGCGCACATCCTTTTCCGCGCATCGTCGGCGCCTTCCAGGCCGTGATCGGCAGCGAGACCAGGCTGCAGCTGATCGCTGCCGGGCTGATGCCGGGCGCGGTGATCTCGGCGGTCGGCGGCGGGTCCTCGACCGTCGGCATCTTCTCGGCCTTCGTTACCGACCCTGGCATCCGCCTGATCGCCGTTGAGGCCGGGGGAAGCGGCGAGGGGCAGCCGCATTCGGCGCGGCTGGCCTCGGGGCGCACGGGCATTCTGCATGGCGCCGAGACTTTCGTGCTGAGCGACGAGAACGGGCACATCCTGCCTGCCGGTTCGATCGCCTCCGGCCTGGCCTATCCCGGCTCGCCGCCGGAACTGGCCGATCTGGTGGCGGGCGGCCGTGTCGAGACAGTGCGAATCATGGACGAGCAGGCCCGCGACGCGGTGCGCCGCCTGGCGTCAGGAGAGGGCATCCTGATCTCGCTGGAGGCCGGCCATGCGCTGGCCGCCGCGGAGGCTTTGGTGCAGACCCTGTCGCCGTCGCAAGCGGTGGTGGTCATGGTGCCCGCCGCCGGCGACAAGGATCTCGACATCGTCTGGCCGGAGAGCTGACCATGCCCACCTCGATCTGCCCCGATCGGTCCATCTCCCGGATCGACGCCATGTTCGACCGCCTCCGCGCGGCGGGCCGCAGGGCATTCGCCACCTACGCGGTCGCCAGCGACCCCAGTTTCGAGGAAAGCCTGGCGGAACTGCACGGCTTCGTCGCGGCCGGCATCGACCTCATCGAACTAGGCTATCCGTTCTCCGATCCGATCCTGGACGGTGCTACCATCCAGAAGGCCAACCGGCGCGGCATGGCGGCCGGCGGCAATCTCGCCCGCACCCTCGACCTCGTCGCCGCCTTCCGCGAGACCGACGGCGCGACCCCGATCGTTCTGATGGGCTACGCCAATCCGCTCGCCGTCATGGGCTATGAGGCGTTCGCGGCGCGGGCGGCGGCCAGCGGCGTCGACGGCATCATCGTCGCCGATATGCCGCTGCGCGAGGCCGGGGCGCTGCTGGCGGCGCTGGCAATGCATGGCATGGTGATGATCCCGCTCTTTGCCATGACGCTGGAAGAAAACGATGTCGCGCCGCGTCCGGGCGTCGGCGGTTTCCTGTACTGCATTCCGGTGGTCGGACCGACCGGCGGCCCGTCCGCCACCATCGAAACCATCGGGACGGCCGTCGCGTGCTGCCGACGCTCGACCACCCTGCCGGTGATGGTGGGTTTCGGCATCAAGACCCCGGAGGCGGCGGCGGCAGTGGCCACCATCGCCGACGGCGTTATCGTCGCGAGCGCCCTGATCGACCTCGTCGACGCCGAAGCCGGACCAGCCGCCGGCGTGCAACGCCTGTCCCGCTATTCCCGCCACATCGGGGCGTTCAGACAGGCGATCGACCTGGTGTCGTGATTTGACCCTGGCGGTCGCCAGAACGCGGCCAGGCGACCCGTCGCGGATCGGCTGGCTGGCCTCGTCGACTTGGCGCGGGCGCACACCTCGCATCCCTATAACGAGCGTGCGCCACATGCTGCCCGGTTCGGGTGTTTCCCTTGCGTTACAATCCACAAAATCGGGCAACACCGGTCGGAAACAAAGTTGGGCTAATTTCGTAGCCACAGGGAAAATACAATAAGAACCAACAGGCTGACGACGATGACCGCGCTTTCCGACCGCGCCGACCTCGGTTCCCGTTTCCAACATCGGGAACGCCACCGTTTCGTGCCGTCGCTGGCGCTGCGCAGGCGCTCCGCCGACCATCCGATCGTGATGTTCTCGCTGGCCGTGAGCGCGGCCTTCCTGTCGATGGCCTTTGTTCCGAGCGCGGGAGGTCCGGCTTTCGCGTCGTTCGCCGCGCCGGCCAAGGCCGAGGAAGGTGTGCGGACCACGGCGAAGACGTCGCGCCTGCGGTTCCGCGAAGCCGATCCGGCCTGCTTCGGGCTGCCCTCCGGAATGGTCGACCTTGAATGCCTGGTCCGGGTGGTGAGGAGCGAGCAACTTGAACCGCAATGGGCCGCTGCCGCCACCTCCACCGGCATCGCCCAGATCCTCTGACATCCTCCCACGCCGTCTCAGGCGTAGAGCGGGGGCTCCTGTCGTCAACGGCGGCAGGGGCCCTTTGCCTGAGGGCTACAGCATGATCCTGAAAAGTTGCAGAAGTTACAGCCTTTCGGACAAAAATCATGCGACAAACGAGAGACAGAGCGGAATACCGATTAATCTTGGCCGTATTCCGCGCTACCGTTTCAGCTGGTCGTTGACGACCGCGAGAACGCCGCGCACGTCGAGCGTGCTGAACGGCTTTTCCAGGATCTGCGGACGGTGGTCGGCCGGCAACTCGTCGACTTCCGCGCGTGCCCCGATCATGTCGCCGGTCACCAGAACGAAGCGGTCGGCGAGGTCGGGACGTTTGGTGATCAGCTCGCGGAAGATGGCGAGGCCGTTGGCACCGGGCATCCTGAGATCGCTGAAGACGATGTCGATGTCCTCCTCGCCAAGCACCTCCTCCGCGGTCGTCCAGGTCAGGACGCAGCGGGATTTGATGCCCATCAGCAGCAGCAGGTCCGACAGCGACGCGGCGACGTCCGGCTCGTCGTCGACGATGAGCGCATAGCTGATGCCGCTCGCCGACGCCGGGCCGACGGCGAAGGAGTCGGCACCGCCGTTCACCGCCGGCAGCTCGACCACGAAACGGGCGCCGGTCGGGAAGGCCGATTCATACCAGATGCGGCCCTTGTGGCGCTCGACGATCGACTTCGAGATGGACAGCCCGATGCCGGTGCCGACGCCCACCGGCTTGGTGGTGAAGTAGGATTCGAAGATGCGGTGGCGGATGTTGATCGGGATGCCGGGACCGTTGTCCTCGACCAGGAAGCCGCATTTGCCGTTGTCGCGGCGGAAGGTCCGCACCTTGATGCGCTTGTCGCCGGTCGGGGCGGCGAGGGCGTGCTGGCTGTTGACCAGCAGGTTGGCGGCGACCTGGGTGAGGTGGTCGGAATCGGCCATGACCGACAGCGCCCCGCGCACCAGGTCGGTCTCGATCATGATGCCGCTCGAGCGTGCGCCATAGGCCGTCACCTCCAGCGCGGCGCGGACCGCGTTGTTCAGGTCGACCTCGCCCTGGCTCGGCGGATGCAGGCGCACCATGCCGAGGAAGCTCTTGACGATGCGGCCGCAGCGCTCCGCCGCCGCGCGCACCTTCTCGGCCCGCAGCTTGGTCTGCGGGTCGGGCGCGAATTCGTGCAGCAGGGTCGATTGCGCCACCACCACGGCGAGCGGATTGTTCAGTTCGTGCGAGACGCCGGCCAGCAGCGAGCCCATCGCCGCCATCTTCTCGTTCTGGTGCAGCCGGTCGCGCTGGCGGTTGATCTCCTCCTCGGCGCGATGCTTGTCGCGCAGGTCGCGGATCGAACCGAAGATCAGGCGGCGGTCGGCGACCTGGATCTCGGTGGCGGTGAGCTCGATCGGAAAGACCTCGCCGGAGGCGTTCTGCGTCACCGTCTCCATGCGCTGGCCGATCATCGGCGCGCCGCGCCCGGCCATGTATTCGGCGCCGTTGGCGTAGCCCTCGCGGTAATATTGGGGGATCACGGTTTCCAGCAGGTCGCGGCCGAGAATCTCGTTGCGGCTGTAGCCGAACATCTTCTCGGCGGCGGGATTGAATTCCATGATGCTGCCGGTCTCGTCGATGACGATGATGGCGTCGAGCGACGCCTTGACCATGGTCCGGCGGATGATCTCGCTCACATGCGCTTCCGAGAAGGAGCGCTCGATGGCGTCGCCGACGGCCATGGCGATGATCTCGATCGTCGCCACCTCGTCGTCCGACCATGCGCGCTCGCGCACGCAGTCGTTGACGGCGAGCGTGCCCCACAGATGGCCGTGCGCGAAGACCGACACGGACAGGAACGACTTGATATGCTGCTCCTCGAAATCCCGGCGAAGGAAACCTTCGATGTCGCGGGTCAGGCCGGTAAAGATCTTGCCCTGCCGCACCTCGGTCGACAGGCGGTGCAGCAGTGGATCGGCTTCGGCGATCTCCTGGCTGATCGTCGTCGGGGAGCCGGCGATGCCCTCGAGCGATTCGTCAGCCCAGTACGCCGCGATCGACTGGGAAAAGCCCTTGTCGGGCAGTTCGCGCAGCCGGAACAGGATACCGCGATGGCTGTCCGTCCCGCGGGCGAGCGCCTCCAGCACCTCCGGTACGACCCGCTGCCAGTCAGGCGCCTGCCGCAGCAGACGGGTCAGCCGGAGCGCCGCCACGGTGGTGCCGTCGCCCCCGGGCCTCGCAGCCTCTCGGATGTCCCGTTCATGCATCGGTGCAGTCTCCGGCGGCTTTGGTCCGCCTCAGTGCGTGTCTTCCGGCAACGCGAATATGTAACCCTCGCCGCGTACCGTGCGCAGGTAGCGCGGATTGGCCGGATCGGCCTCGATCTTCTTGCGCAGCCGCATGACGCGGATGTCGACGGCGCGGGACGTCTCCGGCTCCTCGCCAAGGCCGATCGCCTCGGACAGGGCGGCGCGCGTAAGCAGGCGGTTCGGGCGCGACAGGAAAACCTCCAGCACGTCGAATTCGCTCTTGGCCATCTCTATCACGGTGCCGCCGCTGCCGGTGAGCACCCGGCCATCGAGATCGGCGCTGAAGTCGCCGAAGGCAACCGCGCGCCGCGCCGGCTCTTCGCCGGCGGTCCGGTGCGGCGGAATCTCCTCGGGCGGCGGGACCCGGCGCAGCACGCTGCGCACGCGCGCCAGCAGTTCCCTGAGCTCGTACGGCTTCACCATGTAGTCGTCTGCGCCCAGTTCCAGGCCGACGATGCGGTCGATCGCGGTGCCGGCGGCCGTCGCATAGATGATGCCCACCGGCATCCTCGAGCGTAGCCAGCGGCCGAGCGACAGGCCATCCTCGCCGGGCATGGCGATGTCGAGGATCGCCAGATGGAAGGAAGAGGTCTCGACGGCGGCGCGCATGGCGTCGGCGCTTTCCAGCGCGGTCACGTCATAGCCGTTGGCGCCGAGATATTCGGCTACCGCCTCCCGCAGGTCGGGCTCGTCCTCGACGATGGCTATTCTGGCGCGCAGGTCCGTCTGGCCTCCAAATTTGCCGGAAACTAGATTAGGTTGCAACATGATGTCCAGTCGGGTTCGCGTTGCGGACAGAATATCGGGATAAAGATGACGCGAAGACCAACGGTTGCACTTGCTTGTCTCCCGGAAGCATTTGCCGAACAGTTCGGCGATTATCTCGATCGGCGCGGCTATGACGTGCGTCGCGCCGACGAGGAATGGGAACTTCGGCCGCTGCTGGCATCACCGCGGATCGACGTGCTCGTGCTCGGCGACGAACTGCCGTCGGCGGCGGTTTTAAGCCTGCTGCGCCGGCTGCAGGGCGAGTCCGATCCGTGCGTCGTGCTGTTGCGCACCAGGACCGAACTGGTCGAAACCGTGCTCGCGCTCGAACTGGGCGCGGCCGATGTCATCGATGCGCCGGCCGACATGCGCGAGCTGGCGGCTCGCATCGCCGGGCTGCTCGTCCGCCGCGGCAGGCCGGGACCGGAACTGGTCTCGCTGGAGAACGCCACCGTCGACGTGCGTTCGGCCCTGGTCATGCATCGCTCCGGGGAGGAGGAGCAGCTGTCGCCCGGACAGGTGGCGCTGCTCAAGCTGTTCCTCGCCAATCCGCGCAAGGTGCTGAGCCGCGACGACATCATCGCGGCGGCGCCGGCCGAGAGCACCGAGGCGTTCGACCGGTCGATCGATTCGCGCATCGTGCGGCTGCGCCGCAAGCTCGACACCGACACGATCGTCACGATCCGCGGAACCGGATACCGGTTCGATCCGCCGGCCGACTGGCCGGAATGATCGGCGTGCGCTTCTACAGGCGGACGGCGTCCGCCGGCACGACCGTCTCGGCGGCGACATTCTGCGCGCTGACGCGATCCCGCAGCAGGACGGTGGCGGCGCCCGCGAAACACAGCACGACCTGAACATAGATCAGGGCGGTCAGGACGCCCGAGGCGAGTTTGGAGTTCATGTCCAATTTCCCAAAACCGGCGCATCGCTCCGCGATGATCCGATGAGCCGAGTGCATTTGAAACCGTGTCGGCGCAGGTGTGTCGGATCGTCGACGCCGCCTTAACGCGCGGGGCCGCGGAAGGTTCAACGCCGAACCTCCACCGGCCGTCTTTTCTCAAGCGGCGGGAATTTCCCCGATCTGGGTTGCCGGCTCGGCCGGCAACCGGCTTGCGCCGCCGTCTTCCGTCCGCGCTGCCCGGCCCGCATCGGCCAGAAGGCCGATCACAGCCAGGGCTGCCGTCGCGATGACGACCCGCTTCAGCCACAGGTAAGTGCTCCCCCGCATGCGTTCTTCAGTCCACTTTCGTTACTGAGCACAATCATGTCCGGATGTATCGGGACGATGCCGCAACGATGAGGCATTGTTGCATTCGCGTTACCAAGCCTCTTGGCCCTGGAATGCGGCACCTTGCCGGGCGACCGGATAGTGGCATGGAAACCGAAGTGCAGCCTTCAATGACCATATGTGACCGAACTTGTCCAGATTATTTATTCATTTCGGGCAAATTCGGGCGAAATCGGATACAAAATCGAAACGGAGCGACAAACAAGCGAAATATAATCGAAACATGACGTTGCGATAAGCCCGCCCGGAAAGACGAGGGGAGGGACCGGGACATGAGCAGGATTCTTTCGGCGAAACTCATCAACATCGCCGCCGCCGGAACGATGGCGGCCATGGCGCTGCTTCTCGATGCCGGCGCGGCCGAAGCGTCGAGCGGAAAGCTCGTCGCGCAGGTGTCGCTGTCGACGCAGACGATGCACGTGTCGATCGACGGCCGGCCCACCTTCGCCTGGAAGGTGTCCACGGCGGGGAAGGGCTACGTGACCCCGACGGGTTCGTTCAGGCCGACGCGCATGCACCGGATGTGGTACTCGCGCAAATACGACAACGCGCCGATGCCGCACTCGGTGTTCTTTCACGGCGGTTATGCCGTGCATGCCACCGACGCCATAAAGCGGCTCGGCCGCCCCGCCTCGCACGGCTGCATAAGGCTGCACCCCAGCGACGCCGCCGATTTCTACGGCCTGGTCGAGACGTTCGGGCCGACCAACACCAGCATCGTGATCACGCAGTAGGGCAGTAGGGCAGTAGGGCAGTAGGGCAGTAGGAGTCTCCCTCTCGGGAACAGCGGGTTAAGCGCGCATCGATGAATACCGGTTATCCCACCGGGATAAAGGTTGACGTCTGCGTGAACTCGCGTTCCCTTCTACTGCCCTACTGCCCTACTGCCCTACTGCCCTACTGCCCTACTGCCCTACT
>NZ_JCACER010000037.1:0-64798 GCF_059502445.1 Kumtagia sp. | reverse complement strand
GCCCCCGCAGGGGGAGAGGTGTCGAGGGCGAAGCCCGAGACGGAGAGGGGGAAGCCCGAGACGGAGAGGGGGAAGCGCCGGGAGAGGAAGCGACGGGGACAGTTTACTTTTTTCGGCCCGCGCGACCTCTGAACCGCCGTGCCTTTCTGCCGAAAGAAAGTAAACTGTCCCCTGAGCATACGTCGTCCTCGCCACGCCCTGCATCGCAGTCTGGCCATTGAGAAGATCGGGAAGACGGGCGGCCGCAGGATCGCTCATCTAATTTTATATGCGACCTTTCGGCCGCCCGTCCGGTGCTTCTTCGCCGCTTCATTTCCGGGTCATGGGATCGTACTCGCTACTCCGGCTTAAGTGACGCCGGCGATATCCCGCTCATGACGGCTCCTCAGGCCATACCGGAGCCCCGTCCCGCTCAAGGACGGGATCGTTGGAAACTCTGAAGCAGCGCCGGACCTCGCGGCCACGTTAGCCGCTACCTTCCGGACACCGGCCCCTCCCCGCAGACCACCGTCATGATCGGCGTTCCCGCAGGAGGGACTGGGGGTAGTATAAGGGAGGTGGAGAGGCAGGGGATAAAATGCCGCGAAAAGCACCTGCCGCATCGCCGCGAGCTTCGCGGCGAAGACAGGTAAGTGCCGGGGACAGTTTACTTTTTTCCGCCAGCGCAAGCCTTGGGACGCCGCCGCTTTTCTGCGGAAAGAAAATAACTGTCCCCCTGAGCCCATCCGCGCGAGCGCGGCAGCGCGCTGCTTTCTGCGCAAACATACAAGACTGGCTGCCGCGATGGCCAAGCCCTGCAAGCCGACCGAGAAAGCCAGACACACGGACCGGACTTTTGCTTCGCCGGCGCGTCCGCGCGAGCCACGGATCGGCCGTTCCGGCGCATTTTTGGAAAACCCATCCTGCCGGCGGCGCGCTTTTGAAATTCCCTCGCTCATATAATTCCACAAAATCTGTAGAGTTTATGCTGAAAGATCGATCTGCCGGGAGCATGGAATGTCGAGGAAGCTTGTGGTGGGCGTGTCGGGGAACGTGACGCGCCCCTCGAAGACGAAGGCCTTCGTCGACCATATCGCCGGCCGGCTGGCGACAGCCATAGGAGCCGCCTCAAGCACCTTCGACATCGAGGATCTCGGCCCGTCGCTCGGCGGCGCCAGGCGGCTTGCCGATCTCGACCCGGCCGCCGTGAACCTCGTCGAGCAACTCCTGGGCGCCGACGTCCTGGTGGTCGGATCGCCGACCTACAAGGGCAGCTACACCGGCCTGTTCAAGCACTTCTTCGATCTCATCGAGCCGGCATCGCTGCGCGGCAAGCCCGTCATCCTGGCAGCCACCGGCGGCGGCGAGCGCCATTCGCTGATCGTCGAGCACCAGCTCCGGCCGCTGTTCGGCTTCTTCGAGGCGCTGACCGTTCCGACCGCGATCTACGCTTCCGACAAGGATTTCGCCGGCGGCGCGCTGGCGTCCGAAGCGATCCGCGCCCGCGCCGACCAGGCGGTGGCCGAGGCGAGCCGGATCATCGGCGGCCCGGCGCGCGTCAGCCTCGCCGCCTGAGCCGGCCCCGCCCCGCAAGCGCGTCCGGCCGGCGGGCACTCGTCTTCGCCCCAGGCGGCAAAACCAGCCATCGCCCACGGCAGCCTGTTCGACCCTCGCCGCCCAATGGCGAGGCGCCCGGCTGGTCGGCGTCCGACGACGATTTGCCGCCGCAATTCGCGGCGACGGCTCCCCATTGACGTGAAACCCCTTCCGGCAGTATGAGCGCTGCCATCCGTGGTGATTTGGCCGGTCGGCTTGCAGCCACGTTAAACAAGTCGCTAAAGGACCGTCGGCAGAACAAGCCGTTTGGACCGGGCGCGACGTTCGCGGCCGGTTTTTTTGTTTGGAGGCAGCACCATGCCGATCAGGATCCCCAACCAGCTTCCGGCCCGCGACGTGCTGGTTCGCGAGGGCGTCTCGGTCATGGACGAGCGCACGGCCATGCGGCAGGACATCCGGCCGATGCAGATCGGCCTGCTCAACCTGATGCCCAACAAGATCCGCACCGAGACGCAGTTCGCGCGCCTGCTCGGCGCCACGCCGCTGCAGGTCGAGCTGACCCTGGTGCGCGTCGGCAACCACAAGGCCAAGAACACGCCCGAGGATCATCTGATCTCCTTCTACCAGACGTGGGAGGAAGTGGCGGACCGGAAATTCGACGGCTTCATCATCACCGGCGCGCCGATCGAGCTTCTGCCGTTCGAGCAGGTCGACTACTGGGACGAGCTGACGCGCATCCTCGACTGGACGACGACCAACGTCCATTCCTCCTTCTTCATCTGCTGGGGGGCGATGGCGGCGGCCTGGCATTTCCACGGCGTTCCCAAGCACACGCTGGGCAAGAAGGCGTTCGGCGTGTTCCGCCACCACAACAACGCGCCGGCCTCGCCCTATCTCGCCGGCTTTTCCGACGATTTCGCCATTCCGGTATCGCGCTGGACCGAGGTGCGCGCCGCCGACATCCCGGCCGATTCGGGGCTCGAACTGCTGATGGAATCGAGCGAGACGGGGCCCTGCCTGCTGGCGGAAAGGGCAGCGAACCGGCTCTATATCTTCAACCACATCGAATATGATTCCACCTCGCTCAAGGAGGAGTTCGACCGCGACGTGGCCGCCGGCACGCCGATCGAGGTGCCGCACGAATATTACCCGGACGACGATCCGGCCCGGCCGCCGCTCAACCGCTGGCGCTCGCACGCGCATCTGTTGTTCGGCAACTGGATCAACCAGGTGTATCAGACGACGCCCTATGAACTGGAGGAGATCGGCAGGAGCAGCGCCGAAGCCGTCATCCAGTGATCCGCCCGCCAGCGGGCAGCCGCCAAGATTTCGACTGGCCGTGGTCCTGCGGAAGCGGCCTTTCGCCGCCTGCCGGGGCAAGCCCGACATGGGGCAGGCCAGCTGTGGAAATTTCATTCGCCGAATACTTGCGGTCCTGCAATTCCCGGCTACCTTGGCGAGTGTAGGGCAAGGTGATCGCCACGCGATCCACCGGGGGGATTGGGGGAAATCTTGAAACGATCCGCTTTGATGGCGGTGCTTGCTTTGGCCGCCGTGACGGGCTGCACGCAGACGCCGAAGACCGTGGACGAAGTCATCGCAGGTTGTGTGAGAAAGGTTCACGGTTGGCAGTACGGCTGGCAGATCGAAGCCGCCCAACTGATGCGCGTCAGTCGGGAAAAGATGCCGGAACTCTTCTGCAAGCGGATTGTGACCGCCGTTCAACAGGGCCGCCTCTCGAGCAAGGACGCTTATAACCTGGACAGGGCCGCTTCACCCGTCTGGAAGATCATCAAGGGCCAGTAAGGCGCGCTTGGCGAACGGTCCTCCGCTACCCCGTCGCTGCGCCCTGCGGGTTGAGCACCGGCACGAAGACGCGGCGCGAGGCGCGCTGCGCCACCGGCAGGCCCTGGTAGAGCCGCTTCTGCGCCTCCACCACGATGACGCCCGAGAAGATCGGCCAGAAGCGGCGGCCGGAGCGCTCCAGCATCGGCTGCAGCCGCATCATGAAGCGCCGCTTCGACGGCGGGAAAAAGAGCGCGTCCGACCAGGCCGCCGGGGTGAAGTTGGCGTCGCGCAGCAGCTCGTTGAGCTGGCTGCGCGAGAACGGCCGGCCGGTGCCGAAGGGCGTGTGCTCGAAGCGCGCCCACACGCCGCGCCGGTTGGGCACCACGATGACGGCGCGGCCGGCCGGCGCCAGCACCCGCCAGATCTCCTTCAGCGTCTCGCGCGGGTTCTCGGCGTGCTCGAGCGAATGCACCAAAAGAATGCGGTCGACCGAGGCGTCGACCAGCGGCAGTTCCTCGTCGAAGACCAGCACCGTCGACGAGGCGCCCTCGCGCGGCCAGCGCACCGCCCCTTGCGTCGCCGGCATGAAGGCGAAGCTGCGCTCGGCCGCCGGCCCGAAGCGCTCCAGCCAGGGCAGCGCGTAGCCGAGCCCGACCAGCCTTTCGCCGGGCAGGTTCGGCCAGATCGCCGAGAGCGCCATGGTGATCGAGCGTTCCGCCATCTGGCCGAGCGGCGAGGCATAGAAGGCGCGCAGGTCGACGATGTCCGAATTCATGGTGCGAACGGTAGCCGCGCCGCCGCCTCAGTTCAACATCGGCGGATGGCGGGATGACAGCGCCGGACCACCGCTCTATCTATGCGGCGAACAGGAGAGGTGCCCAATGCCGATCGACATCGACCAGTTCATGTGCCGCACCGACAATTTCGGCGCGCTCGTCCGCGATCGCCAGAGCAGCGAGACCGCCCTCGTCGACGCGCCCGAGGAAAGGGCCATCCTCGACGCGGTGGAGCGCACCGGCTGGACCCCGACGCTGATCCTGACCACCCATCACCATGGCGACCATGTCGAGGCCAATCTGGCGCTGAAGAAGCGGTTCGGGCTGAAGATCGTCGGGCCGGCGAAGGAGGCCGACAGGATCCCCGGCATCGACGAGACGGTCGACGGCGGCTCGGTGCTGCGCTTCGGCGAGCAGGAGATAAGGGTGCTGTCGACGCCCGGCCACACGCGCGGCCACGTGTCCTACCACCTGCCGGAGGCCAAGGTGGTCTTTGCCGCCGACACGCTGTTCTCGCTCGGCTGCGGCCGCCTGTTCGAAGGCACGCCGGCGATGATGTGGCAATCCATGCGCACCCTTTCGGCGCTGCCGCCGGATACCTCCGTCCATTGCGGCCACGAATACACGCAGGCCAACGCCCGCTTCGCGCTCACCGTCGACCCCGACAACGCCGCGCTGAAGGCGCGGGCGCGGGAGGTCGACCGGCTGCGCGCCGACCAGATGCCGACCCTGCCGACCACCATCGGCCGCGAGCTGGAGACCAATCCGTTCCTGCGCCCGCACGATCCCGGCATCCGCCGCACGCTGGGCATGGAGGATGCCTCCGACGAGGAGGTCTTCGCCGAGATCCGCAAGCGCAAGGACAATTTCTGACATGGCGGGGCAAGGCGCAGCGGAAATCGTCGCGCTTCTGGGCATGCAGCGGCACCCCGAAGGCGGCTGGTATGTCGAGACGTTTCGCGACGCGGCCGGCACGGGCGGACGCGCCGCCTCCACCGCCATCTACTTCCTGCTGGAGCAGGGCGACGTGTCGGCCTGGCACCGGGTGCGCGATGCCGTCGAGGTCTGGCATTTCCATGCCGGCGCGCCGATCGAGCTGACGCTGTTCGACGAGACGACCGGGCGCTCGACGCACCGCCTCGGCGCCGACCTCGCCGCCGGCGAGCGGCCGCAGGTGGTGGTGCCGGCCGATGCCTGGCAGACCGCGCACAGCCTCGGCGACTGGACGCTGGTCGGCTGCACGGTGGCGCCGGGCTTCGAATTCTCCGCCTTCGAGCTGGCGCCCGAAGGCTGGGAGCCAGGGTGAGCTGAACGTCAGAAGCGGATCAGCCCCAGCGTGATCGCCAGCTGGCCGAGATAATACGTGCCCCACACCGCGTAGCGCATGCGGTCGCGATGCGGCGAGATCGCCGGCAGCAGGAATTTCTCGGTGGCAAGCAGCGTGTCGGAGACGACGAACAGCAGCATGCCGGCGATCACCAGCGGCGCGTCCAGCATGAGCGCGAAGACCGCCATGGCCAGGATCGCCGCGACATAGGCGGTGACCGGCAGCCGCAGCGCCGGTCCGAGGCGGCCGGTCAGCACGGCGAGGAAGGCCAAGCCGAGCCCGACCAGGATGGCGGCGAGCACGCCGCGCCACGGTGCCGCGAGCAGCATGGCCGGGCCGCCGCCCATGACGGAAAACAGCGCGACATAGGCGAGATGAGCGGCAAGGAAGCTTGTCAGTCCCGCCAGGAAGAGTTTTTCGCCATCGCGCGACAGGAAGAGGTCGCCGGCGGCGCTGAGCGCCAGCGCCAGGACAAGCAGCCAGTGGCCGCCCTGCATGGCGGCGAGCACCGCCAGCAGCCCGACCGCCAGCGTCTTGACCACGGAGGCGACCGGCCGCGCCGGCGCGGCCGCCATCGTGCCGTAGAGCAGAGCGGCCGCGGCGGAGAAGATCAGCGTCGCATTGGCCGGGCTCTCGACGCCGCCCTCGAACGGCATCACGCGTCGGCCCCGCGTTCGGCCTGGCGGGCATGGGAGAACAGTTTTGGCCGCGCCGCCAGCACGGCGCCGGCAGTGATCAGCAGGCAGGCGCCGATCACGTTCCAGCTCGGCTCGGCGAAGCCGGTGGCGATCAGCACCAGCGTGGACAAAAGCGGCGCGGCATAGCTCACGGCACCCAGAACCTGGATGTTGCCGCGCTTGACGCCGAAATCCCAGGCGTAGAAGGCCGCCCCCACCGGCATCAGGCCGAGCCCCAGCACCGCCAGCCACTGCCCTGCGCCCGACGGCAGCACGGTCTGCTCGAGTGCCAGATGGCAGAGCAGCGACAGCACGGAGGTCGCCGCGCAAAACCAGGTGACGATGCCGGTCGGCACCTCGGCGAAGCGGCGCGACAGCAGCGAATAGGCCGACCACAAAAGCGCGCAGACGCCGGCCATGGCGTAGCCGAAGGCATAGCGGCTGTCGAAGGAGAGGCCGCCGCCCCTGGTGACGATAAGCACCGTGCCGGCGAGCCCGAGCAGCGCGCCGGCCACATGGTTCCAGCGCAGCCTTTCGCCCGGCATCAGCGCCGAGCCGACGACGATCAAGAGCGGCCACAGATAGGCGATCAGGCTCGCCTCCACGGCCGGAGCGTTGCGCAGGGCGGTGAAGTAGAAGAAGTGGTAGCCGAACAGGCCGCCTATGCCGATCAGCCAGACGACCGGCGGTATCTTCACGCCGGCGGGCGGAGCCGGCGCGACGAGCCGCATGGCGAGCCCGACCGCCGTGCCGATGGCGAAGGTGATGGCCGACAAGAGGAACGGCGGCACGCTGCCCGAGGCGTCGGTGAGCAGCGCCAGCAGCGCCCACATGGCGACAGCGGAAAAGCCGATCAGCGTGGCGCGTGCCATTGGCCAACATCCCCTCGGGCGCGGGGCGGGCCGCGCTATCTGTTCTGGTCGATGCGCCGGGACTTCACGGTTACGGTGCCGATCTGGGTGCCGACGGTCGCATGCACCGGCGCATATACGCCGGTCGTGCCCAGCGGCGCAAACGCGATCATGATCCTGCTGCGGTTCTGCAGATAGTCCAGCGCGGCGCGGCCCTTGCGGTAGCCGGCGACCGGCCTGACGGTGACCCGGCAGGTGACGACGCCGTCGCCATATTCGCTGACCGCCGACGAGTTCCGAGCCGGATGCAGCGTCGCGTCGAGCCGGAACTCGCCGTCGAACAGTTTTATGGTGCGCCCGCAGACCTCGCCGGGCCCGGCCGCCTTGACGACGCCGGCCGACAGCGGATCGACGACGCCCCGCAGATGCGACGGCCTGACCGGCACCCAGTCCGAGCCGCGCTTCTTCAGCGGCGGCACGTTCTCGTTGCTCACCACCGTGCCGCCGCGAAAGCGCATCGCCGTCATCTGCTTCCGGCGGCCTTCGGTGTAGTTCATGCGGAAGGCGGCGGGCTGCGTGCGCTCGCCGGCGAAGGTGCCGGATGCCGACGCGGTGCCGCGGGTGCGGCCGAAGATGTCGGCGATGCCGGCGCTCGACACGGTTCCCTGGAGCGAGAACCGGCCGTTCTCGAAGCGGCTGTCGAAGCTCGAGCGGGCGATCGTCAGCCCGAGATAGGAGACGGTGTACTCGCCCTTGAAGGTCTCGACCTCGGCCTGCGCCGGCGCTGCGGCGACAATGCCCAGCGCCAGTGCGACGGCAGCCAGCCCGCGCCGTGCCGCAATCCCAACCGCATCTCGCCATCCATCGATCATGCCCGAGCAGGAAGGCGAAGAATCCGGCAGCAATGTGAAGCGGCCGGCCGGGATCGGCCGCTGGCAGGATTGTCGGCGGTGCCTACTCCTCCAGCAGCGGCCACCGCCGATAGGCAATCAGCCACAGGACGATGATGAATCCGGCCGGGATCAGGCAAAGTACCGCCCATGCCGGCGACAGGCCGACCCGAACGAGAAGTTTCCAAGTTGGAATGCCCGTCAGAAGCACCACCAAGACATAGGGCACAAATTGAATTGCTTCAGGCATCGCTCCCCTCCGGCGCTTTCTGGCAAACTACTCCAGACTGATCGCGGAGGCGACGGGCCCTGCGAAGAAGCAATCATGGAAATTGCGGCGGCAGCGGATCGGATGCGATTTCAGGCATGGTGCCCGTTTACACCCGATGTGTGGTCAGGACATGCGCGCGGACCGGCTGATTGATCCCCTTCAGCGATAGCTCGCGGATGGCCGCTCCGGCCATGAGTTCCGGCGCCTGCGCCGCTGCCTCCGGCGACACCAGGATCTCGCCGGGTGCGGCCTGCGATTCCAGCCGCGCCGTCAGGTTGACCGTGCCGCCGATCGCGGTGAAATCGCTGCGGAAGGTCGAGAACTCGCCGATCTCGACCTCGCCCGTGTGCACGCCGACGCCCACCCCGGGCGGCGCGCCGGCCTCGCCGGCCGGCAGGTCGCGCAGCGCATCGGCGCAGCGCCGCTGCACCTCCAGCGCCGCCGTGATCGCGGCGGCGGCGTGGCGCTCGCTCTTGATCGGGAAGTTGAAGATCGCCATCAGCCCGTCGCCCATCTGCTTGTTGACGATGCCGTCATGGTCCCAGATGGCGCGGGCGCACTGATCCTGGAAGATGCTGACGATCCTGCTCAGCGACACCGCGTCCGTCTGCCCGGAAAGCCGCGTGTAGCCGCGCATGTCGGCGAACAGGATGGTGGCGTCGGCGGAAACGTGGCGCTGCTTCTTGACGAAGCTGAACGAGCGCTCGCAGATCGTGCAGATGTTGGGGTTCATCTTGCTGCGGGTGATGCCGAAAGCCTGGAACGGCACCGAAAGCGCCCCCCGGATCGGGATCGGCATTTTCATCTGGTCCCAGCAGCCCCGGCAGATGCGCGCGTCGGCGGAAGGTGATGACGGCATCGGCAAGAACTTTCCTGGCCAGGTGGGCCATTCGCATCGGCGGCAGCTCGGACCGGCGCCGGAGATGCCGTCGCCGGCATGCTCCTCGGCGTCGCGCCCTGCCGGTGAGAGTGTCGCGTTCGGCCGGGTTTGGCAATGACCGTCGGCGCCGGATGCAGGCGCAAGCGCATAGGAGATTACCCCCACCCCTGACCCCTCCCCACAAGGGGGAGGGGGACCGGCTGACGTCTCCGCCAAACGCCAATCGTTGAAAGCTCCGCGTGGCATAGCAGCCGCAAGACCCCCCTTGAGGCAGGGCTATCGCATATGCGTTTACCCCCACCCCTAAACCCCTCCCCACAAGGGGGAGGGCGACCGGCTGGCGTCTCCGCCGAGCACTAATCGTCGACGGTTTTGCGTTGCATAGCGGCCGCAAAGTCCCCCTCCCCCTTGTGGGGAGGGGTTAGGGGTGGGGGTACGGGGTCGAGCAGCAGTTGCTGAAATCCCAAATGCGATTGCCCTGCCCCTATGGGGAGGAGTCGGAGGTCGGGGGTAATCTCCTATGCGCCTGCCCTGGCGCCGGATACCTGTCGACCGCGGCCCATCCGCGCCGGCATTTGCGATTGCGCGGCGGGGCGGCGCATGGAATATCGCTGCGCGTGCCGCATGGGCACGGCCGGCGACCGCCGGGACCGCAGATCCGTTGGAAGGACGACCTCATGAACCATTCATCCGCCGCCACGCCGCAGCCCTATGTGCCGCTCCGGCTCGCCGGGCGTCCGCTGGCGCTGAAGATCGTGGCGATCGCCCTCGGCACGCTGTTCCTCGCCGCCGCGTCCTGGATCGAGGTGCCGATGTACCCGGTGCCGATGACCATGCAGACCTTCGCGGTCACGCTGATCGGCGCGCTCTACGGCTGGCGGCTCGGCCTCGCCACCGTGCTCGCCTGGCTCGCCGAGGCGGCGATCGGCTTCCCGGTGCTGGCGGGCGGCGCCGGTGGCCTCGTCCATTTCGCCGGCCCGACCGCCGGCTATCTCGTCGCCTTCCCGCTGGCCGCCGTCCTGGTCGGCTGGCTGGCCGAGCGGGGCTGGACCGGCGCCGGGCGCGTCCTCTTCAATGTCGCGGCGATGCTAGCCGGCAACGCCTTCATCCTCGCCTTCGGCGGCCTGTGGCTGGCGGCCATGATCGGCCTCGACGACGCGATCACCTTCGGCGTCCTGCCCTTCATCCTCGGCGGCGCGCTGAAGGCGGTGCTGGCGACGGTGACGGTCGAGGTCTGCCGCCGCACCGGAGCGAAGCCGGCGCTCTGACATGACGGTCCGGCTGCGCGCCCACCACCTGCTCTGCATGCTGACCTATGTCGGCAAGGGCTACAGCGCGGCCTTCACCGACAATTACGACGCCATCGTCGAACGCCTGAGCAGCGGCGAGGACATCCTCCTCGTCGCCGGGCCTGACGACATCTGCCGGCCGCTGCTCGGCGAGGCCGAGGCGCACTGCCGCAACACAAGCGTCGTCGAACGCGACGCGCTGGCGGCGTCGGCGGTCGGCGACCTGCTCGGTCGGCCGCTCGACGCCGGTGCAAGGATCGCACTCGACCCGGCAGTGCTGGCACGCATGCGCGAAGCGTTCCGGCAGGGCACGACGCGCCGCGCCTGCTCGGAGTGCGAATGGTTCGAGCTGTGCAGCCATGTCTCCAGCAGCGGTTTTGCGGGGACGAAGCTGGTTTGCCCGGGATAGAAGCGGCTTCCCCGCCTTGACGCCTCCGCCAAATGCCACTATGGAGGCCCAACTTTTCAAGAGACCGCTTGACAAGATCGCGCGCCGTCGAGGCGAGGCAGGCCGGTCCGTACGAGAATCGAAGGTAGTAAGAAATGTCCCGTGCTTGCGAACTGACCGGCAAGGCCGTGCTCACCGGCAACAATGTCAGCCACGCCAACAACAAGAGCCGCCGCCGCTTCCTGCCCAATCTGGTCAGTGTCACGCTGATCTCGGAGGCGCTGAACCAGAACGTGCGCCTGCGCATCTCCGCCAACGCGCTGCGCTCTGTCGAGCACCGCGGCGGCCTCGACGCCTTCCTGGCCAAGGCCGACGTGGCGGAGCTGTCGCAGCGCGCCCGCCTGCTCAAGAAGCAGATCGCCAAGAAGCTGGCCGAGCAGCAGGCTGCCGCTGCCTGATCGTTTATAGGCGGGGGACGACCGCCGGAATAGGGCCCGTCATCCACGATGGCGGGCTCTGTTTTGTGAGGCATGGCCGGAGCGTCCGCCGGTTGCCGCTGGTTCCATTACCCAGGATAAAAAAATGAGAGACCGCACCACCTATCTGCCCTTCGTGGCCGCCATGGCGCTCGTCGTGGTCGCCTCCAACATCCTCGTGCAGTTCCCCGTCCAGGGCATGCTCGGCGGCCTGTCGCTGGCCGACATTTTGACCTGGGGCGCCTTCACCTATCCGGTCGCTTTCCTCGTCACCGACCTCGCCAACCGCCGCCACGGCCCGCTGTTCGCGCGCCGCGTCGTCTTCGTCGGCTTCATGCTGGCGGTCGCCTGCTCGATCCTCGTGCCGCCGCTGTTCTACCGGCTGGGCATGATCGAGTTCGACACCGCCGCCGGCCGGCTGGTGCGCATCGCCATCGCGTCCGGCGCCGCCTTCCTCACCGCGCAGCTGCTCGACGTCACCGTGTTCAACTGGCTGCGCCGGCAGAGCTGGTGGCGCGCGCCGATCTTCGGCACGCTGGCCGGCTCGGTGGTCGACACGGCGATCTTCTTCTCGATCGCCTTCTCCGCCGCCTTCGCCTTCGTCGGACCGGAGGACGCCTTCGCGCTGGAGGCCGCGCCGCTGCTGGGCAGCCTGCTGGCCGAGGCGGCGCGCTGGGTGTCGTGGGCGTTGGGCGACCTGACGGTGAAGCTGATCATCGCCGCCGTGGCGCTGATCCCCTACCGGCTGATCGCCGCCCGCTGGAGCCAGCCGGCCGCCGTGTAGCGGCCGGCTATCGCGATTTTCCGTCGACCGGCCGCGGCGCAGGCGCCTTCTGCTGCGCCCGCTGGCTGAGCCAGACGCTGGCGAGCACGGCGGCCATGCCGGCGAGCTGGGCCGGGCTGAGCGACTGGCCGAGCACCGCCCAGCCGAGGATCACCGCGGTCATCGGACTGAAGAAGCTGAGCGGCGACACCACCGAAGGCTCCAGCCGCGCGATGCCGCGGAACCACAGGATGTAGGTGAAGGCCGCGCCGATCAGGCCGAGATAGGCGAAACCCAGCAGGTTGGCGCCGGTGAGATGCGGCAGCGGCGGCTCGCTCCACAGCACGATGGGAATGAGCAGCAGGCCGCCGGCTGTGAGCTGCCAGGCGGTGAAGGTGAGCGGCGACACCGGCGGCTGCCAGCGGCGGGTGAGCACTGTGCCGGCGGCCATCGCCAGCGCGCCGACAAGCCCGGCGGCGATGCCGACCGGATCAAGCGCCGCCTGCGGCGTCAGGATGAGCAGCGCCACGCCCGCCAGCCCGCCGACCGCGGCGACTACCGACAGCGCCCGAACCGGCGAGCCGAGCAGCAGCCGCGCCAGCAGGATGACGATCAGCGGCTGGATGGCGCCCACCGTGGCCGCGACGCCGCCCGGCAGGCGGTAGGCGGAGACGAACAGCATCCACCAGAAGATCGAGAAGTTGAGCCCGCCGAGCACGAACACGCGCGCCCACCAGATGCCGTGCGGCAGCTGCCGCACCAGAACCAGCAGCAGCAGGCCCGCCGGCAGCGCCCTGAGCAGCGACACGGTGAGCGGATAGCCGGCGGGCAGAAGCTCCGTCGTCACCAGATAGGTGCTGCCCCAGATCGCCGGGGCGATCGCCGTGAGCAGGATGTCGAAGCTGCGGGGCATGAGGCGCGTCCTCGTGAATTATCTTGAGGTCAAGATAGTTCGAAAAACATCTTGACGTCAAGATATCTCGCCGGAATGATGCGGCATGGACCGCGTCGACGAAATCCTGGCGCAGTGGCAACGCGAGCGCCCCGACCTGGACGTCGCGCCGATGGGCCTGATCGGCCGCATCCGGCGGCTGTCGGCGCATCTGTCGCGCGAGATGGAGAAGACGTTTGCCGCGCACGGGCTGAACGGCGCCACCTTCGACGTGCTGGCGACGCTGCGCCGCTCCGGCCCGCCCTACGGGCTGTCGCCGGGCGATCTGCTGGCCGCCATGATGATCACCTCGGGCACGCTCACCAACCGCATCGACCAGCTCGAAAAGGCCGGGCTGGTGAAGCGGAGCCACAATCCGGAAGACGGCCGCAGCGTCATCGTCTCGCTGACCGACAAGGGGTTTTCCGCCATCGACGCCGCCGTCACCGCGCATGCGGCGACGCAGGCGCGGCTGGTGGCGTCGCTGCCGGCAGCGGACAAGGGGGCACTAGACGCCCTGCTGCGCGGCTATCTGGCCGGCTTCGAGGACGGCTCGTGAACCGTGGCGGCGAAGCTGTCCGGCCGCGAGTTCACGGCTGGCAGCCGATCAGCACGGCGCCGAGCGTAACGACGACGCAGGCCAGCAGACGCCTTGGCGTCAACGTCTCGCCGAGGAACAGCCCGCCGATCAGGGCGGCGAAGACGACGCTGGTTTCCCGCAGGGCGGCGACGGGACCGGCAGGTCCTAGGGCGAAGGCCGCCACCACCGCGCCATAGGCGAGGACCGCGACGACACCGCCGGCCAGCGCCTTCCACGTCTCCGGCGCACGCGGATCGACCGTGAGCCTGCCGCGCAGCATGAGCACCACCGCCGGCAGCATGACGCCGTAGAGCACCACCACCCAGGCGGCATAGGCCCTGCTGTCGCCGGCCATCCGCACGCCGATCGCGTCGACGGTGGCATAGCCGGCGATGATCGTGCCCGTCGCCGCGGCGAGCAGGATCGACGAGGCGGCGGCCCGCCCCTTGCCGAGCGAAAGGCTCATGATGCCGAGGGCCACCAGGACGACGCCGGCCGACTGGTACGGTCCGATCTGCTCGCCGGCGAGCAGGAAGCCGCCCAGCGTCACCAGCAGCGGCACGGTGCCGCGCACGACCGGATAGATCTGGCCGAGTTCCCCGTGCCGGTAGGCGGCGACGAGGAAGACGGTGTAGGCGACCTGCAGGACGGCGGAAAGACCGATGTAGGTCCACGCCGGACCCGCTGGAAGCGGCTGCATGAAGACGAAGGGAAGCGCCGCGAGCGTGCCGGAAAAACTCATCACCGTGACGGTCCACAGCCGGTCGGCGCCGCTGCGCAGGAAGGCGTTCCAACTCGCATGCAGGATCGCGGCGGAGAGGGCGAGCCCGACAACCGCGGCGCTCATGGATAGCCGGCCGGCGCCGCGAGCACCGCGGCCGCCGCCGCTCGGGCGCTCCGGATGGCTTCCCTTCCCTGCCCCATCTGGGCAAGCAGCGTCGCCCCCTCGATCAGCATGAACAATGCCGTGGCGGCAGCCTCGCCGCGGTCACCCGGCATGGATGCCGCGAGAATCCCGCGCAGCCGCCGTTTCAGGCCGAGCTTCTGCCTGGCAGCCGCCCGGTGCACGGGGTGGTCGCGGCTCTCGAACTCCGCCAGGGCGTGCTGGAACAGGCAGCCGTGGAAATCGGCGCCGTCGAACCAGCGCTCGTGCCAGTCGAGGATCGTCGCGATCTTCCGGTCGGGCGTGGCGGCGCTTGCCGCGAGTCCGTCGAGCTGCCGCTCGAACCGCTGCTCCCGCCATTCCAGGACGGCGACGATCAGCTCGTCCTTGCTCGGAAAGTGCCGGTACATGGTCATCTTGGCGACCCCCGCCTCGGCGATGATGCGATCGATGCCGGTCGCGTGGAATCCGCCGCGCTTGAACAGCCGATAGGCGGTCTCGATGACGTGCTGACGCTTCTGCATGACGACACCAAGAGATGAGACAGGTCTGTCTCTTTTTGCCGTGAATTCGCGGAAAGTCAAGCGCAAGCGGCCACATCCTGCGGGACAGGCCCGGCGGAGTCCGGTTCATGTGGCGGCGGCGGTACTCCGGAGGCACCGCCATCGAGCGCACTTATCGGGAGGCTTGTGCCGCGCCGGATCGGCCTCGCCGCTCGGGCCGTCAGTGCCGGTTCTGCCGCCAGGCGGCCGGCGGAGTGCCGTAGGCGCGCGAGAAGGCGCGGCTGAAGGCGGCTTCCGTGCCGTAGCCGGCCTCGTGCGCGACGACCCCGATCGGCTTGCTGGTGGTGCTCAGGGTCACGCTGGCAAGGCACAGGCGCCAATCCAGCACGTAGCGCATCGGCGACGTGGCGAGTACCGCCTCGAAGCGCTCGGCAAGCGTGCTGCGCGACACGCCCGACGCGGCGGCAAGGTCCTGCACCGACCAGTCCCGCCGGGGGTCGTCATGGATCAGGGCCAGGCAGCGCCCCAGCGACGGATCGGCGAGCGCGGCGAGCCATCCCGTCGAGCCGGTTCGGCCCGAAATGACCTGGCGCCGCAGCAGCTCGATGAAGATCGTCTCGGTCAGCCGCTCCAGCACGGACAGGCCGCCGGCGCGCGGCCGCTCGATCTCGGCGACGATCTGCGCGATCATGACCGTGAACCAGCCGGCATCGTCGCCCTCCGCCGTGCGGATGTGGATGAAGCGCGGCAATGCGTCCCTGAGCAGGCGGAAGCCCACGGCCTCGCATTGCAGGTAGCCGCAGATCAGCCGGACGCGCGGATGCTCCTGGCCATAGCGCAGGATCGGCACCTCCCGCCACGGCTTCGGCGGCAGGTCCCCGCCTGGGTCGAGCAGGCGGCCGCCGGTACCGGCGCCGACCATATGCCCGGTTCCCTGGGGAAAGGCGACGACGTCGCCCTGTCGCAGGGTCGCCCGCTCGCCCTCCAGCTCCACCCAGCACGTGCCTTCGGCGAGGATGTGGAACGGCATCACAGACGGCGGCCGGTAGGGTGACGGCGAGGCGTCCGTCTCCCAGGCGCCGCCGGGCATGAAGCAGAACTGCACCGAGCCGGAAATCCTGATTGAGCGCAGCACGTCGGAGAGGACGTCCTTGTCGGTCGCGCTGCCTGCCGAAGGGCGGGCCGGAGTTTCGATCAAATATTTCAGCAATCCGGCCAAAGACGCTTCCTATCTATTCCTGTAAATGAAGAAAAATTCAACAGAAACATGTACAAATGGAAACAACATGCAAGCAGAAAGCCGTAATCTTGTCATCCTTATGACCAAGGGCATCGACTCGGAACTGTCCTCGGTCGCGTTCACCATTGCCAATGGCGGACTGACCGCCGGCCTGAAGGTGTCGGTCTTCCTCACCAGCTCGGCCATCGATCTCGTCCGCCGCGGCGGGCAGCAGTTCACGCATGTGCCGCCGCTCGACTCGCTCGCCGCCCTGATCGCCGATTTCCAGAGCCGCGGCGGCGTCATCTGGGCCTGCCCGCCCTGCGTGAAGGCGCGCGGCTACGAACAGGCCGACCTGCTCGACGGCGTCGTCATCGTCGGCGCGAGCGCCATGCATGCGGAGATCAAGACCGGAGCGGCGACATTGTCGTTCTGAGCGGCGGACGAAGCGGCGCGACCGGCTTCCCCTCGATTCGGCTCGGGCTGCTTCCAGTGGCAGGTCCGCCCACCCTCTCCGGCGGAGGAACATTGCCCCGCCCTCCTCCTGCCGGCGCCGTGCCCGCGGACGCTCCGCCGGCTACCGGTCGATCCGGGATACGCTCGCACGGGATTGCCCTGGCTCGCGCCGGAAGGCGGCAAGTTCATCGCCTGGTGTATTTGTCGATCAGCGTCCGCGACTCGTCGAGCAGAGCCTGGCCGTCGATGTCTTTCGCCTTCATCTCGGCGATCCAGGTCTCGACGATCGGTTCGGCCGCCGCCTGCCATGGTCCGACCTCGGCGGCGCCGAGTTCGATGATCGTGTTGCCGGCGTCGAGCGCGGCTTTGCGGCCGGCGCCGTCGTCCGCCTGCATGGTTTTGCCGAACAGCGCCGACACCTCGCTGCCGGAATTGTCGTCGATGACCTTTTTGAGGTCCGCCGGAAGGCCGTCGTAACGGGCCTTGTTCATCGCCAGCACGAAGGCGGAGGTGTAGAGCGCGCGGTCGCCGCCGAATTCCGTGTGATTGGGAGCGAGTTCCGGCACTTTCAGCGGCACCGCCACCTCCCAGGGGATTACCGCGCCGTCGATCATGCCCTTTTCGAGGCCGTCGGTGATCGCCGGTATCGGCATGACGACCGGCGTTGCGCCGAGCCGGCCGATGAGCGCCGTCACCATGCGGGTCGGGGCGCGCAGCTTTCTGCCCTTCATGTCGCCGAGCGTGGCGATCGGCTGGCGCGCATGGATGACGCCGGGGCCGTGCACCCAGGCGGCAACGACATGCACGTCCTTGAACTCGGTGTCCTTCAGCCGCGACGAGAGCAGGTCCCACCAGGCGCGCGATGTCGCCTCCGCCTCCGTCATCATGAAGGGAAGCTCGAAGACCTCGGCGCTGGGAAAGCGTCCCGGCGTATAGCCCGGCAGCGCGAGCACGATATCCGCCGTTCCGTCGATCGCCTGATCGATCAGGTCGGCAGGCTTGCCGCCGAGCCGCATGGCCGGGTAGCGTTCCACCTTGATGCGCCCGCCGGACTGGCTCTCGATCCTGTCGGCCCAGGGATCGAGGATGTGCCTCGGTGCGTTGGCCTCGGCCGCCAGGAAATGGTGGAGCTTGAGCGTGATCTCCTGCGCCAGCGCCGCGCCGGCATGGAGCCATGCCGTGACGGCGAGGGCACCCGCACAGGCCGCCGACCTTCTGGAAAAGAGCTTCATGGATCCGCCTCCCCGTCGCGGACGCCACTCGCCGCACTCCGCCCGAAAATACTACCAGAAATTCGGCCGTTGCGGCGAAGCGGGGACGGACCGTTTCCATCCGGACGACTGCGGGGTTAACGCATGGTTGCAGGCTCCGTTAACCTGCTTTCGAGCTGATCGGCAACGCCCTGGCCGCGGCCGCGATCCTAGCGGTCGATCCGGGTCGACAGGATGATCGACGACAGAGTGCGCTCGACGCCGTCCAGCGCGCCGATGCGATCGATCACGAGATCGAGGTCGGCGACCGACGGCGCCTCGACGACGATGATCATGTCGAAATTGCCGCTGACCGAATGCAGCGTGCGCACCTCGGCCATGCCGCGCAGCGCGGCCGCGACGGCTGCCGACTGTTTCGGCGGCACCGTCACCAGAATATGCGCCTTGACCAAGTTCCGTTCATGCTCCGGCGACAGTTTCACGCCATAGCCGGCGATCACGCCCTGCCGCTCCAGCCGCTCGATGCGGCTTTGAACCGTGGTGCGCGACACGCCGAGCCGGCGCGCCAGCTCGGCGGTCGAGGCGCGGGCGTTCTCGCGCAGCAGGGCGATCAGGGCGCGGTCGGCTTGGGTCGTCATTTCGAGCAATCTTGTCGGCGAAATGTCCAAATGGAACCTTTATAAGTTTCCTATAGAGGCTTTCTTTCGACGGGCAAGCTGCGATGATTCCGCCGGATCGGTTGCGCGGAGGTTCGCCATGAAAGAGATCGTCATCGCCGGAGCCGGCAAGATCGGCTCGACCATCGCCGACCTGCTCGCCGCCAGCGGCGACTATCGTGTCACGGTCGTCGATCGTTCGCAGGCGCAGCTCGACGGGCTCGACACCGCGCAGCCGGTCAAGCGGCTGCGCATCGACCTCGCCGACGGCGCCGAACTCGACGCCGTGCTCGCCGGAAAGTTCGCGGTGCTGTCGGCCGCTCCCTTCCATCTGACCGTCAAGATCGCCGAAGCCGCCGCCCGCGCCGGCGTGCACTATCTCGACCTCACCGAGGACGTGGCGAGCACCCGCCGCGTCAAGGAGCTGGCGGCGACGGCAAAGAGCGCCTTCATCCCGCAATGCGGCCTGGCGCCCGGCTTCGTCTCCATCGTCGCCAACGACCTGGCAAGACGCTTCGACACGCTGGAGAGCGTGCGCATGCGCGTCGGCGCGCTGCCGCAATACCCGTCGAATGCGCTCAACTACAACCTGACCTGGAGCACCGACGGGGTCATCAACGAATATTGCGAGCCCTGCGAGGCGATCGTCGAGGGCGAGCTGGTCGAGGTGCCGCCGCTGGAGGAACGCGAGGAGTTCTCGCTCGACGGCATCACCTACGAGGCGTTCAACACCTCGGGCGGGCTGGGCACGCTGTGCGAGACCTATGCCGGCAAGGTGCGCACGCTGAACTACCGCACCATCCGCTATCCCGGCCACGCGGCGATCATGAAGGCGCTGCTCAACGACCTCGGCCTGCGCCACCGCCGCGAGGTGCTGAAGGACATCCTGGAGAACGCCCTGCCGGCGACGCTGCAGGACGTGGTGGTCATCTTCGTCACCGTCGCCGGCCGCAAGGGCGGGCGGCTGCTGCAGGAGAGCTACGCCAACAAGATCTACAGCCGCCAGATCGGCGGCGTGACGCGCAGCGCCATCCAGATCACCACCGCCTCCGGCATCGCCGCCGTGCTCGACCTGCTCGCCGGGGGCCGGCTGCCGCAGGAAGGTTTCGTCCGCCAGGAGGACATCGCGCTCGACGCGTTCCTGGCCAACCGCTTCGGCCACAACTATGCCCAGGCGAGCGCCGGGCACCTGGCGGCATAGCGCGACCACCCCTCCTCCTTGCGGGGAGGGTGGCCAGCCGAAGGCTGGCCGGGTGGGATAACCTCGGAAGCGCGGGACGCTCAGAAACTGCGCCGACCCGACACCAAAGAGGGCGTCGAGCACGGCCGTTGCGACCCCACCCGGCCAGACTTCGTCTGGCCACCCCTCAAGGGGGAGGGATTAATCGTTGTGCAGGCGGAACTCCAAGTAGAGGTTGCGCTGCAGGATCGAGTGGTTGTCGTCGGAGATGACCGACACCATGGTGGCGCCGTCGGCGCGCTGCCAGACGTCCATGCCTTCCATGTTGTCGATCTGGTAAGCCATGTCGGCCTCCAGCAGCACGGGGCCGTCGGCGACCTTTCCCCGAGCGATCGAGGCGCCGGCGATGCGGCGCAGCCGCATCTTGACGCCGTCGGCCATCCTGTAGCTGCGCTCCAGCAAGAGCAGGTCGCCGTCGGGCAGGAAGGCGCCGTCGGTGATGTCGAAGTCGCCGCTGCGCTTCACCGTGAAGATGCCCTTGTCTGGCCCTTCGATGATGGCGGCGAAGATGTTGCCGGCCTTGTCGAGGCTCTTTTCCGAGACGACGACCAGCCCGCCGCGATGCGGCCCGTCAGCCGGCGCCCGCGTCACCGTCTCGAAGCCGCGGTTCTGGCGCAGCTCGTTCTTCGGCACCAGGAAGTCGAGCTGGCGCACCGGCGCCCTCATGTCGCCGGGCTCGATGCGGAACTGGGCGATGCGGTGGTTGCGCTCGAAGCCGACCGTGGCGACGTTGCCCTCGACGTCCAGTCCTTCGGCGTCGACCTCCCATTTCCTGCCGATCGGCTGGCCGGCCTCGTCGACCATCGGCACCATGCGGAAATTCTCGACGCCGGCCGGCCGGCCCTGTGCGTCACGGGCGATCGTGCCGAAGAACCAGAAGCCGGTGTCGGCGACGCCGATGAAGTCCGATCCGGGTTTCAGGAAACGGAACGCCGACATGGCGCCGAAATCGGCGCCCCGCGCCGTCATCTCGAGCCCGCCGACGAATTCGAGAGGCCCGAACTGCTTCTGGTCGCGGCCGATGTGGAAGCGTTCGATCGGGCGCGACGTGACGTCCATGCGCTCGACAGGGGCGGGATCGGCATGGGCGGGCGCAGAAGGCAGATGGCAGATGAGAGCAGCGAGGAGCCATCCAGCCAACGCTACGTTCCTTCGCACCCCCCTCTGCCCTGCCGGACATCTCCCCCGCAAGGGGGGAGATTGGTCGTCACCGCGGCTTTCGCCAATCACCAGCCTTGCAGGAGAGACGGCAGGGTCGAAACTGCCAATCTCCCCCCTTGCGGGGGAGATGTCCGGCAGGACAGAGGGGGGTGCGACAGAGCGCGACGCCAGCCGTTCAGAGATCAATCGCGCCAAACGGAAACCAGCGCTCATCCAGCCCGCCGAAAACCGCCCGACCGGCGCATGTCGCGCGGCGTCTCCTCTTCGAACAGCCCCGCGAGCTGCTCGGTCATGGCGCCGGCAAGCTCCTCGGCGTCGACGATGGTGACGGCACGGCGGTAGTAGCGCGTCACGTCGTGGCCGATGCCGATGGCCAGCAGTTCGACCGGCGAGCGCGTCTCGATCAGCTCGATGACGCCGCGCAGGTGCCGCTCCAGATAATTGCCGGGATTGACCGACAGCGTCGAATCGTCGACCGGCGCGCCGTCCGAGATCATCATCAGGATCTTGCGCTGCTCCGGCCGCCCGATCAGGCGGTTGTGCGCCCACAGCAGCGCCTCGCCGTCGATGTTCTCCTTGAGCAGCCCCTCGCGCATCATCAGGCCGAGGTTGCGGCGGGCGCGCCGCCATGGCGTGTCGGCGCTCTTGTAGATGATGTGGCGCAAATCGTTGAGCCGGCCGGGATTGGCCGGCTTGCCGTCCTTCAGCCACTTCTCGCGCGCCTGCCCGCCCTTCCAGGCGCGGGTGGTGAAGCCGAGGATCTCGACGGACACGCCGCAGCGCTCCAGCGTGCGCGCCAGAATGTCGGCGCAGGTCGCCGCCACGGTGATCGGCCGGCCGCGCATCGAGCCGGAATTGTCGAGCACCAGCGTCACCACGGTGTCGCGGAACTTGGTGTCGCGCTCCTGCTTGAAGGACAGCGGCTGCATCGGGTCGAGCACCACCCTGACCAGGCGGGCCGGATCGAGGTAGCCCTCCTCCAGGTCGAAGTCCCAGGAGCGGTTCTGCTGCGCCATCAGGCGGCGCTGCAGCCGGTTGGCGAGCCGCCCGACCACGCCCGAGAGGTTGGCGAGCTGCTTGTCGAGGAAGGCGCGCAGCCGGTCGAGCTCCTCCTCGTCGCACAGATCCTCCGCCCCTATGGTCTCGTCGAAGGCGGTGGTGAAGACCTTGTAGTCGATCTCCTTCGGCAGGTTGGTGAACGGGTTGTCCTTGCGCCTGGCCTCGCCGGGGGTCTCGGCGTCGGCCTCCTCGTCGTCGGAGACGTCGTCCGTGTCGGCGTCGGCGGCTTCCATCTCGCCGGCCTGCTCGTCCTCGGAGGAGGCGTCGGTTTCCTCGGGCTGGGCCTGCTCGCCGGCGGAATCGTCCTCGCCGCCCTCCTCGCTGTTCTCCTCGCCCTGCGGCTCGTTCTCCTCGCTGTCGGTCTCGTCGCTCTGCTGGTCGTCGGCGAGTTCCTCGGCCATGCTCATGGAAGCGAGCATGTCGCGCACCAGCCGGGCGAAGGCCTGCTGGTCGTCGAGCTTGTCGGCGAGCCCGTCGAGCACCGCGCCGGACTTCTCCTCCACCCAGTCGCGCCACAGCGACACCATCTTCTCGCCGCTCTTGGGCACCGGCCGGCCGGTCAGCTTTTCGCGCACCATCAGCGCCAGCGCCTCTTCCAGCGGCGCTTCCGCCTGGTCGCGCACGTCCGACAGGTTGGCGCGGACGTATTTGTCCTCCAGCATGTGGCCGATATTGTCGGCGACGCCGGCCATGCGGCGCGAGCCGATCGATTCCACCCGCGCCTGCTCGACCGCGTCGAACACGGCGCGCGCCTGCTTGCCTTCGGGCGCCAGCCGCGTGTGGACGCGCGTGTCGTGGCAGGCGCGCTTCAGCGCCATCGAATCGCCCAGCCCGCGCGTCACCGCGACGTCGGCCGCTGTCGGCTTCTTGGGCAGGTCGGGCAGCCGCGCCCGGCTGCCGGCCAGCGCCGGCTTGTCCTTGGCGAAGCCGACCTCCAGCTCGCGGTCGCCGGAGATGGCGCGCATGCACACCGTCACCGCACGCTTGAACTGGTCGGTGTCGGCGCCGGGCTTCGGCTTGTTGCGGGTGTTGTCGCCGGGGCCGGCCACGAAAACCTCTCTCTAATAATCCAGCGACACGAGGGTCGCACCGTTGCGGGCGGCGTAGGCGTTCTGCGTAGCATACAGCTGGTGCGGCACGCACACACTCGCGATCTCTTCAAGCGCCCCGGGCCGCACCGTCCGGATCGTCACGGAGTACCCGACGGTCCAGGTCAGGATGCGCGGCCGCGCGTCGACGCAATAGGCATAGGCGCAACGGGTGACCCAATGCTCGCCAGGCCTGGTCGAGCAGGAAGCGCCGTTTCGGAGCAAAGTCTTCACCGTCTCGTGGCGTTCCCGCGTATCCAGCCGGGGCGGGAAGTAGCCGAGCTGGGTGGTCGTGCTCAACAGGAAATCGCCATTCGGGACGGTCGGATATGCCGCGCATCCACAGGCCAGCAGGCAGAGCAGGCTCCATCCGAACCGGCTCACTGGACGCTCCCGCTCGACTTGGCACCGCCGCGCTCTCCGCGCAAATTGTCGCCGGGGCCTGCCATCAAAATTCTTTTCGCTCCCGCCAACGCCGTACAGGCCTACTCCGCGGCCATGGAATTGCGATAAGACGGCACGGGAATAGCGTCGCCGTCGTTCACGGCTGCTTCCGCCCATTCCAATGCGGCCAGCCTTACGTCTTCTATGGCATCCATCTCCGTCTGGCCGTCACCCGTGCAACCTGGCAAGGCAGGGATAGTCGCGAGCCAGCCTCCACCTTCCGCGTCTTTCAGTGGCCGCACGGTGACTTCGTAGGCTGCCGGGTCGAACAAGGCGCCTCCCGCATCGACGAGCTTCGAACGCACGATCATGTCTCACCTTCCTCATCCAGGAACTCGACAAGCATCGCAATATACACCGGCTTGATGGGTCGGCGCGCGGGTATTGTGAGGCGGCGGCCGCCATGCGCATTGCCAACCTTGAAGTGCGAACCGCCAGCCGGCTTCATGCAGGAGACGCCGGCTTCCCTACATGCCTTCTCGACATCGCTGATCTGCCAGTCCGCCCGGGGATTGGCGCGCATGCGGTCGATCGTTTTGCCCATCGTTGCGCATCTCGCCCGCCAGCGCTGCTAGCTCAGCACCACGTTGGCCGCGCTCTCCGGCAGGTCCTGCCCGAACGAGCGCTGGTAGAATTCCGCCACGATCGGCCGCTCCAGCTCGTCGCACTTGTTGAGGAAGGTGAGCCGGAAGGCCATGCCGACGTCGCCGAAGATCTCCGCGTTCTCGGCCCAGGTGATCACCGTGCGAGGGCTCATGACGGTGGAGAGGTCGCCGTTGATGAAGGCCGAGCGGGTCATGTCGGCCACCCGCACCATCTTGTTGACGATGTCCTTGCCCTTGGCGTCGCGGTAGTGCTTGGCCTTGGCCAGCACGATCGCCACCTCGTTGTCGTGCGGCAGGTAGTTGAGCGTGGTGACGATCGACCAGCGGTCCATCTGGGCCTGGTTGATCTGCTGGGTGCCGTGGTAAAGACCGGTGGTGTCGCCCAGCCCGACCGTGTTGGCGGTGGCGAACAGGCGGAAGGCCGGATGCGGCCGGATGACGCGGCTCTGGTCGAGCAGCGTCAGGCGGCCGGAGCTTTCCAGCACGCGCTGGATGACGAACATCACGTCCGGGCGGCCGGCATCGTATTCGTCGAAGCAGAGCGCCACATTGTGCTGGTAGGCCCAGGGCAGGATGCCGTCACGGAACTCGGTGACCTGCTTGCCCTCCTTCAGCACGATCGCGTCCTTGCCGACGAGATCGATGCGGCTGACATGGCTGTCGAGGTTGACGCGCACGCAGGGCCAGTTGAGGCGGGCCGCCACCTGCTCGATATGCGTCGACTTGCCGGTGCCGTGATAGCCCGACACCATGACGCGGCGGTTGAAGGCGAAGCCGGAGAGGATCGCCAGCGTCGTCTGCCTGTCGAACAGATAGTCGGGATCGAGATCCGGCACATGCTCGCTGGGCGTCGAATAGGCCGGCACGACCATCCTGGATTCGAAGCCGAACTTCTCCTTCACGGAGACCGTCGTGTCCGGCAGGTTTGCGATGTCGCGATCGACCTTGTTCATGCTGTCTCCACGAGCGAAGCCCGGGGCCTTCGCCGGCATATGATTGTCCGCTTGTCCGCGCGCGTCTTTAGAACCTTTTCCAGCCGGTTGAAAGTTGGAAAAAGGACCAGCAGCCCGTCGGCTCAGCAACGACCCGCCTGCCTGAGCATGCGATACGCCTGGATGACCTCGCGGAAGCGTTCTTCGGAACCCCTGTCGCCGCCATTGGTATCGGGATGGTGGCGCTTGACGAGTTCCTTATAGCGCGACTTGATGGCCGCGCCAGTCGCGTCGGCTGCAAGGCCAAGCGTTTCCAGTGCCTTGGCCTCAAGCGGCCTGGCCCGGATTTCGGCTGCCGGCGCCTCGGCACGCTGCTGCGAGAACAGGTTGAACGGATCGCGCACGTTCTTGTAATAGCCGGCGCGGCCCGAACGCTTGGTCGAGAAGTCGGGCGCGAAGCGGGCGCTGCCATTGGAGGCAACCGTCCAGGTCGGCCGATGGCCGGTCAGCGCCTCCTTCTGGAAGCGCGCGATCTCCGCCGCCGGTGCCCCGGCGAAATAGTTGAAGCCCTTGTTGTATTCGCGCACGTGGTCGAAGCAGAAGCGGAAATACTCCCCCTCGCGCATGCGTCCGACCGGCGCGCGATGCGTGCCCGCCTCCTTGCAGCCGTCCCACTGGCAGAGCGGCGCGGCCGCCTTCGCCTCGGCCTGGGGGTCGGGGCGCACGCGGATCTTCTCGAAATATTTCGAAAACGTGCTCATTCGGGCTGTTATGGTGCGTTCGCAGATGCGAAACAAGAATTGACATTTCGGGAAGGATCGCCCTAACCGCTGAATCGCGGATTAAATTTGACCGGCACCCCGCTCTCGCGACCGCCGGCCATGGCGTCCACAGGAGATATAATGTCCTTGCAGGTGGTTATCGAGGCCAAGCTGACCGAAACATTCGCGCCCGAACGGCTCGAGGTCGTCAACGAAAGCCATCTGCACGCCGGCCATCACCACGTCGAATCGGGGCATCACGCCACTTTCGACGGCACCGGCGAGACGCATTTCCGCATCCGCATCGTGTCGGCCGCCTTCGCCGGCAAGAGCCGGGTCGAGCGCCACCGCGCCGTCAACGACCTGCTCGCGCCCGAACTGAAGGCCGGCCTGCACGCGCTGGCGATCGAGCCGGCGGCACCCGGCGAGAAGACGCGGTGGTAAGGGGTTCCCCGCTCTCGGCGACGGTCGCTCTCCGCTGCGTTTTCCGACCCCATTACCAGATGGTCTGCACGTACCGATAGTCCTGCAGTTTCTCGTCGACCGTAACGAGCGGCGCGCCAAACTTGCGACTGGTCGCCACAATGATCCGATCGGCGGGATCCTTGTGAAGCTCACCGGGCAGTTCCGTGCTTCTCACAGCAATCTCGTTGTCGACCGGAACGAATGTCAGCGCGTCCAGCTCGCTGGCAACGGCAAGCCATTCGGCGACATCCATGGACAGGATCAGACGTTGGCGCCTCACGAGCATGGCGATTTCCCACGCGGTTATCGAAGACACCAGCAGTTCGCCATTCGCCTGTTCCCGCTCGATGACATGACGCGCCCGAGACGACAGGCGATCGTCACCCGTCACCCACCAAACGAGGGCATGCGTATCCAGGACGATCAATTCGCGGCGTCCCAATCGTCATCGGCAACCGGATCCGTCGGCCTGTCGTAGTACAGAACCGACCCGCGGAGAATTTCCAGGGGATCGCGCATCGGCGCCATGTAGCGGCGTATCTCCAGCGTCGGCTGGCCATGATCCGTCACGATGATCGATTCGCCGCTCGTTTCGACCTGCCGAAAATACTCCAGCGCCCTGGCTTTGAACTTCGATTTCGACACGCGCGCCGTCATCGCCATCTCCTATCTGATGGGAGTCGATGGTAGCAGGAATATGACTATAGGCAATGACTATGGCCACATTCCCGAAGACGGATGAACGATGACGGCTATTCGCCCTGCGACGTGAACTGCATCGTATAGACGCCGCCCGCGATCCCGTCGGCGATCGCCGGCGAGAAGCTCAGCGGCGTGCATTTCTCCACGGCGGCGATCGCCGCGCCGACGAAGGCCTTCCGGGCGTTGTCGTCCCCCTCGACGGCGATCGCCGTCGGCTTCGGCGGCCCCATCAGGCTGCCGTCGCGCTTGAAGCTGAAGCTCAGCGTGACCGAGGACTTCCCGGCGCCCGCCGGCGCCGTCCAGCAGGCCTGCAGCGCGGCGCCGACGGCATCCATCGTCTGCAGCGGCTCAGCCCTGGAGGGCGAATTCCAGCCGAGCAGGACGCCTGCGAAGATGGCGGCGGATAGCGATGATCTTTTCATGCAATGCCTCAAGACGGATTCGCCCCCTTGAGCTTTGCAGGATGATCGGCGGGAATCCAGAACAAACTCGCGTTGCGGCTCAAGACCTGTCCGTCCTCCCGGCTTCTCTGTTCGGCAACGATGCTGGTGCGTTCCGGCTGCGCCACGGCAACGAGCTCCGCAAAGACCAGATTGACGGGCCGTGGCCGCCGGCTCTACAATTGCCGCAACGATAAGGTCTGGCGGACCATCTGCCGTTCGGACCGCGACTTTTCAGAACTTGCTTGCGCATTCGCCTGGGGCAGCCGGCTTTCTCGAGATCGCCGGCCAATGTCGGCTATCGAGGTGATGCCATGGGCAGGACGCTTGCATTTCTGGCGGTGCTGGTCACCGCGCTGCTGTCGGTCGGCCAGCTTGCGGGGGCGACGCCGGACGGCAAGCGTGTCGCGCTGGTCATCGGCAACAGCGCCTACCGGCATGCGGTAACACTGCCCAATCCGAAGGCCGACGCCGCGCTGATGGCCAAGACGCTGCGCGCCGCCGGCTTCACCGTCGTCGAGGGCTCCGATCTCGACAAGGCCGGCATGAACGCCCTGCTCGACCAGTTCACCGAGGCGGCCTACGAGGCCGAGGTGGCGCTGGTCTATTATGCCGGGCACGGGCTGCAGGTCGACGGCCACAACTATCTGATCCCGGTCGACGCGCAGCTCGAGAAAGCCGCCCAGTTGCAGACGCGCACGGTGGCCATCGACAAGATCCTGTCGGCGCTGCCGCCGGACCCCGCCGTCGCCGTCGTCATCCTCGACGCATGCCGCGACAACCCGCTGGCGCGCACGCTGGCCCGCGCCCTGCCGGCGAGCCGCTCGTCGTCGCTCGGCGCCGGCCTTGCCGCCGTGCAGGCCAATGGCGAGAGCAGCGGCTCGGGCGGGCTGCTCATCGCCTACGCCACCGATCCCGGCGCCGTCGCCTATGACGGCAAGGACGTCAACAGCCCCTACACCGCGGCGCTTGCCAGGCACCTGACGACGCCCGGCCTGGAAATCCAGAGCGCCCTGACGCGCGTGCGTGCCGAGGTCTCCGACGCCACCAAGGGCGCGCAGCGGCCGTGGCACAACGCCTCGCTTGCCCGCGAGCTCTTCCTCGGCGGCGCGGCGCCGAAGGCGACGGTGCAACCCGGACAGCAGCTCACCCTCGGCAACGACGCGGCGCCGCCCGCGGCAAAATCCGATATCGACTGGACGATCGAGCAGAAGCTTTGGGACGAGGCCTCCAAACGCAACACGGTGGCGCATTACGAACTTTACCTGCAGCAGTTTCCGAACGGCAGCTTCGCCAAGCTCGCCAGCCTGAACATCGACCAACTCAGGCAGGACGGAACGCACGTCGCGGCCCTCGCCGCGCCGGCCGGCGAGGCGACCGCCACCGCTTCGCAGATCAGGACGGCGGTGGCGATCCCGGACGAGGTGAAGCAGGCGCCGGGTACGGCCGAGACGGAAGCGCAGCTTGCGCTCGACCGGGAAGGCCGCATCGACCTGCAATTGCGGCTCGGCGCGCTCGGCCACGCCACCGGCGGCGCCGACGGGGCGCTCGGGCCCAGGTCGCGCAGTGCCATTGCCGGCTGGCAGCGGCAGAACGGCATCGCCGAGACCACCTTTCTGACGCCGCGGCAGCACATGCTGCTGGTCGTGCAGACCGACCCGCTGATGGCGAAGGTGCGCGCGCAATACGAGAGCGACAAGCGCCAGGCCGCCGAGAACCAGCGGCAGAAGGCCAAGGCGGCGGAAGCGCAGCGGCAGAAGGCTCGCAAGGCCGCCGCCGCCAAGGCGGCCGAGGAACCGAAGAAGGCCAGGAAGGTGGCCAAGCAGGCGCCGCAGCGCAAGCAGCCGACCGCGCGCAGGCAGACACGGCGGCCGGCCGAGCGCGAACTCGTCCGCGAGGTCGAGCGCGAGCCGGTGCGCGAGAGCGGCGGCATCCTCGGCTCGCCGGAAGGCGCCGCCTTCGTCGGCGGCCTCGTCGGCGGCGCCATCGGCCGCATCATCGTGGACGAGTGAGGCGCACCGGGGTCGCGCCGCCGCGGCGGGACTGAGTTACCCCCACCCTAACCCCTCCCCAGGGGGAGGGGAATTTGCAGCCGCCATATCACTCGAAACCGTCGACGATTGGCACCTGGCGGAAAAGTCAGCCGGCCCCCTCCCCCTTGTGGGGAGGGGCTAGGGGTGGGGGTAAACTGATATGCGATTGCCCTGCCAGAGAGAGCACCCGCCGACCAGCTTGGCCCAAGCCAGGCACCCGGCCCGGCGTCAGGCGCTTGACGACAATTTCATCATCACCAGGCCGGAGACGATCAGGGCCGCGGCGGCGATGCGCATGGGATTGGCCGATTCGCCCAGCACCATGATGCCGACCAGGAACGCGCCGACCGCGCCGATGCCGGTCCAGATCGTGTAGGCCGTGCCGAGCGGCAGGGTGCGCATGGCGATCGACAGCAGGCCGAAGCTGCCGATCATGGTGACGATGGTGACGACGGTCGGCGCCAGGCGCGTGAAGCCATGCGACTGCTTCATCGTGTAGGCCCAGACGATTTCCAGGATTCCGGCGGCGACGAGATAGATCCAGGCCATTTTTTCGGCCCTCCTTGCGAAAAAGGGGCCGGGTCGTCCCGGATATGCTTCCCGAAATGGGGAGGTCGTCCTCTGGTCGGGAATATAGGCATCGCCGCCACGCCCCTTCAAGGCATATCGGCTATGCACGGAGGCGAGGTCTAGTGGCCGGGATGCAGCGCGTCGTTCAGGTACATGCAGGTCAGCATGGCGAAGATGTAGGCCTGGATGACCGACATCAGCAGTTCCAGCCCGGTCAGCGCGACGGTCATCAGCAGCGGCAGGACGGCCGCGGCCATGCCGGCCGCGCCCAGTCCGCTCAGCGCGACGACGAAGCCTGCGAATACTTTCAGGGTGATGTGGCCGGCCAGCATCACAGCGAACAGGCGGACGGAGTGGCTGATCGGCCGCGACAGGTAGGACACCACCTCGATGGGAATGATGATCGGCGCCAGCACGATGGGGATGCCCGCCGGCAGGAACAGCCGGAAGAAGCCGAGCCCGTGCCGCAGCAGGCCGTAGGCGGTGACCGTCAGGAACACCAGCATCGCCAGCGCGAAGGTGACGACGATGTGGCTGGTGACCGTGAAGGCGTAAGGGAACATGCCGATGAGGTTCGCCACCAGCACGAACATGAACAGCGAGAACACCAGCGGGAAGAAGCGCATGCCCTTCTCACCGGCATTCTCGCGCAGGGTTTTTGCGACGAACTCGTACAAAAGCTCGGCGGCCGATTGCCATCTCCCCGGCACGAGGCGGCGGTGGCGCGTCGACAGAAGCAGGAACGCGCCGGCAGCGAGCACCGTCAGCACCATGTGCAGCGACGAATTGGTGAAGGCGAGCTCGGCCCCGCCGAGCTCGCCGATCGTGTAGAGCGGCTTGATTTCGAATTGCTCGATCGGTCCCGCCATCGTCGGCCCCCTTGGGTATGGGGCCGTCCCCGACGAAGCGCACCGGCATAGGTCGTCCTATGCAGGCCGGCGACTACTACAGCGGCAGACGATGTTCAACATTCGTCGCACCGGCGATGTGCGGCAAAGCGTCTACACCACCCCGCGGATGCGGAGGCGGGTGATGCGGTTCTTCTCGCGCTTCATGACGATGAAGCGCTTGCCGTGGAAGGTGAAGGCCTGCTTCTCCTCGGGGATCGACTGCGTCTCGTGGATGACCAGCCCGGCGATCGTCACCGCCTCGTCGTCCGGCAGGTTCCAGTCGAGCGCCCGGTTCAGGTCGCGGATCGGCACCGAGCCGTCGACCACCACGGAGCCGTCGGCTTCCTGCTTGACGCCCTGCACGTCGATGTCGTGCTCGTCGGCGATGTCGCCGACGATCTCCTCGATGATGTCTTCCAGCGTCACCAGCCCTTCGACCTCGCCATATTCGTCGACCACGATGGCGAAATGCGCCTTGCGCCGCAGGAAGGCGTTGAGCTGGTCCTGCAGGCTGGTGGTGTCGGGCACGAACCACGGCTTCGTCGCGATCTTCGTCAGATCGATCTGCGAGGGGTCATTGCCGACCTCGCTGAGCGCCCGCAGCAGGTCCTTGGCGTGGATCACGCCGACGATGTTGTCGAGCGAGCCGCGCCACAGCGGCATGCGCGTGTGCGGGCTCTGGATGATCTCGCGCACGATCGCCTCGGTCGGGTTGTCGGCGTTGATCGAGCGCATGGCGGTGCGATGCACCATCACGTCGGACACCTCGCGCTCGCGCAGGTCCGCCAGGGCGGCAAGGCGGTCGGGCTTCTGATCCGGCGCGGCGTCGCGCGCGGATTCGCGGGCGGCGCCGTTCGTCTCCGCCGGCAGCGGTCCCGCGCTGTCCTTGCCGACTAGCTTGAGGCCGAACGCGGCAAGCAGCGGCCGGCGCAGGAGAAGCGTCAGCAGGACGACGACGATCGCGCCGCCCGCCCCGATGAGCACGCCGTCCATCATCCGCCGAGATGCTCCCTGAGGAAGGACAAGACCTCCGAGGCCGGCACGTCCCTGGCGATGAAGCATCGGCCGATGCCGCGCGTCAGGATGAAGGTGAGCGCGCCGCGCGACACCTTCTTGTCCTGGGCGATGTAGCCGAGCAGCCGCTCGGCGTCCGGCAGTTCGCCGGGAATGTCGGAGACGCGCCGGGGCAGCCCGACGGCGGCGAGATGCGCCTCCACCCGTGCCGCGTCGTCCGGACTGGCGAGGTTCATGCGGGCGGAAAAGCGATGCGCCAGCGCCATGCCGATCGCCACGCCCTCGCCATGCACCAGGCGGGAGCCGTCATAGCCCGTCGCCGCCTCCAGCGCGTGACCGAAGGTGTGGCCGAGATTGAGCAGCGCCCTGTCGCCGGTCTCGAACTCGTCGCGCGCCACCACCTCGGCCTTGGCGCGGCAGGATTCGGCGATCGCGGCGATCCGCGCCGGCCCGCCGGCAAACACCTCGCGCCAGTTGCGCTCGAGGAAGGCGAAGAACTCAGGCCGGTCGATCAGCCCGTATTTGGCGACCTCCGCATAGCCGGCGCGGAATTCGCGCTCCGACAGCGTGTCGAGCACGTCGGTGTCGGCCAGAACCAGCCGCGGCTGCTGGAACACGCCGACGAGGTTCTTGCCGTGGGCGGTGTTGATGCCGGTCTTGCCGCCGACCGAGGAATCGACCTGCGCCAGCAGCGACGTCGGCACCTGGACGAAATTCATGCCACGCCGGACGATGCCGGCGGCGAAGCCGGCAAGGTCGCCGATGACGCCGCCGCCCGCCGCGATCACCACGTCGCCGCGCTCCAGCCGCGCCGCCAATATCTTGTCGACCGCCTCTTGCAGGAAGGCGAAACTCTTGGTCTTCTCGCCGGCCGGCAGCACGATCGGCGTGGCGGCGATGCCGGCTGCCTCGAGGCTCGCGATCAGCGCCGGCAGATGGCGCGGCGCCACGTTCTCGTCGGTGACGATTGCCGCGCGCACGCCGGGCAGGCGCGCCGCGATCTCTGCCCCGGCGCGCGCCAGCAGGCCGTGGCCGATGAGGATGTCGTAGCCGCGCTCGCCCAGCGCCACCTTCACCGTCTCGGTTCGTTCAGCGGCCATGCTCGTCCCCCTGCCCCTTACCGTCCGACTTGTGCGTCAGATAGGCGGCGAGCGCGTCGATCACTTCGCCCACGATCACCTCCTTGCGCTCGTCGCGCGTCGGCACGGTAAGGTCCGCCAGCGCATAGACGGGATAGCGGTCGTGCATAAGCCGCTCCAGCGTGGCGCGCGGATCGTCGGTCTTGAGCAGCGGCCGGTTCTGCTTCTTGGCGACGCGCGCGAACAGCACGTCGACGTCCGCCTTGAGCCAGATCGACACCGCCTGCTCGCCGATCCAGGCGCGCGTCTGCGCGTTCATGAAGGCGCCGCCGCCGGTCGACAGCACCTGCGGGCCGCTTTCCAGCACGCGGTGGATGACGCGCTGCTCCAGCGCCCGGAACTCCGGCTCGCCGTACCGCTCGAACAGTTCCGGGACGGTCATGCGCGAGACCTCTTCGATCTCGTGGTCGCTGTCGACGAAGGGCAGGCCGAGCAGCGTCGCGAGCTTGCGCCCGATCGCCGTCTTGCCGGCGCCCATCAGGCCGACGAAGACGATCGACCGGCCGCCGAGCCGCGCCACAATGTCCTCCGCCTGAAATGTCGCCGCTTCCGCCGCCATCACCGTCGTCCTGTCGTGGCGCGTATCCATAGCAAAAGCCTCGTAGCGTCAAGGCTATGGGCAAGCATGCGGCGCCGCGGGCGGCCTTGAAGCGGCCGCATCGCCACCGCATAAGCATCGGCGGAAGGAACAAGGGCCGATTCGCTCATGCCGACCCTCTCCCGCTTTCTGATGATCATCGGCGTCGCGGTGGCGCTGGCTTATGCCGCCATGTATGCGCTGGTGTTTTTCGTCGAGCCGCGGCAGGGCGAGATGATCGCGCCGGTGGCGCTCGACCGGCTGGAGCAGAAGGGGCAGCCCACCCAATGAGGAACGCCGCCGCCATCGAGGCCTTTCTCGAGATGATGAGCGCCGAGCGCGGCGCCGCCGCCAACACGCTGTCCTCCTACCGCCGCGACTTGGAGGACGCCGGCGAGGCGATCGGCGGCCTCGCCCAGGCCGATGCCGCCGGCATCCGTGACTACCTCGCCGACATTTCCGCCCGCGGCTTCGCCGCGACGTCGCAGGCGCGAAAGCTGTCGGTGCTGCGGCAGTTCTTCAAGTTCCTCTATGCCGAGGGTCTTCGCGCCGACGACCCGACCGGGACGCTCGACGCGCCGCGCAGGGATCGGCCGCTGCCGAAAACCATGAGCGAGGCCGAGACCTCGCGCCTGCTCGACCGCGCCGCGGCGGAGGCGGCCGAGCGTCCCGACGATGCAGGCGCCGCCCGCATGCATGCGCTGGTCGAGGTGCTCTACGCCACCGGCCTGCGCGTGTCGGAGCTGGTCGGCCTGCCGCTGAGCGTGGCGACCCGCGACGATCGCTTCTTCATCGTCACCGGCAAGGGCAACAAGGAGCGCATGGTGCCGCTGTCGCAGAAGGCGCGCAGCGCCATGCGCGGCTGGCTCGCCCGGCGCGCCGCCAACCCCGCCTTCGCCGAAAGCCCGCATCTCTTCCCAGCCGCCTCCGACACCGGCTATCTGCCGCGCCAAGTGTTCGGGCGCGACCTGAAGGCGCTGGCGGCGCGGGCCGGCATCGCCTCGGCAAAAATCTCGCCGCACGTCATCCGCCATGCCTTCGCCAGCCATCTGCTGCAGAACGGCGCGGACCTGCGCGCCGTCCAGCAATTGCTCGGCCATGCCGACATCTCGACCACGCAAATCTACACCCATGTGCTGGAAGAACGGCTTATGCGCCTGGTCAACGAGCATCACCCGCTTGCCGACGCGCCAAGCTGACGCTATGTGGAGGCCGCATTTGCGGCGCTGAGCCCGCCCGCCCGGGGTCACCGGCCCTTCCCGACAGGCTCGTCAGTCCGAGAGCGCATGTACAATTACCTCGATTTTGAAAAACCGATCCAGGACCTGGAAGGCAAGATCATCGAGCTGAAGAAGCTCGCCGAAAGCGGCGAGGCGGTCGATGTCGCCGAGGAGATCGCCCGGCTCGAGAAGCGCGTCAAGGACGCCTTGCGCGACATCTACAAGGCATTGACGCCCTGGCAGAAGGTGCAGGTGGCGCGTCACGTCGACCGGCCGCACTGCCTGAACTACGTCGACAAGCTGGTCACCGACTTCACGCCGCTGGCCGGCGACCGTGCCTTCGGCGACGACCACGCGATCATCGGCGGCTTCGCCCGCTTCAGGGGCCAGCCGATCGCACTGCTCGGCCAGGAGAAGGGCTCCGACACCAAGAGCCGGCTCAAGCACAATTTCGGCTCGCCGCGCCCCGAGGGCTACCGCAAGGCGGTGCGCATCATGGAACTGGCCGACCGTTTCGGCATCCCGCTGGTGACGCTGGTCGACACCGCCGGCGCCTATCCCGGCATCGATGCGGAGGAGCGCGGCCAGGCGGAGGCCATCGCGCGTTCCACCTCGGCCTGCCTGGGGCTCAAGGTGCCGTCGGTCTCCGTGGTCATCGGCGAAGGCGGCTCGGGCGGTGCCATCGCCATCGCCACCGCCAACCGCGTCTACATGCTGGAGCATGCGATCTATTCGGTGATCTCGCCGGAGGGCGCGGCCTCGATCCTCTGGCACGATTCGACGCGCTCCAAGGACGCCGCCACCTCGATGCGCATCACCGCCCAGGATCTGCTCGACCTGAAGATCATCGACGGCATCATTGCCGAGCCGACCGGCGGCGCGCATCGCAGCCCGGATACGGTGATCGCCGCCGCCGGCGACACGATCGCCAAGGCGCTGGCGGAATTCGCCGGTTCCAACATGGATTTCCGCGAGCACCGCCGCGAGAAATATCTGGCGATCGGCCGCAGCCTCTGATTGCGTCTGTCGCCCGCCGACAGGATTTCGCCACAAATGTGGCGACAGTCTCCTGCGATGAAGGGGCTGCCGGGCCCTTGGTTAAGACTTGCAGTAATCAAATTTCAAGGTTAACCGACCTAAGGTCCGGCTGACGCTCTGGCGGCGATATGCCGCCGGGCGGGATGTGACTGGATTGACGCCGATACCGATGCCGATGATTGCCAGATTGCTCCGCGCCGGATTGCTCGTTGCCGCCTTGGGCGCGGCCGGCTGTACAGAGTCGACGCTCAACGTGGCCGGCGGCCACGCCGAGGCGCCTGTCCCGCAGAAGCTCGTCAAGGTGATGCAGGCCAAGGGCATGGCCCGCAGCGCGCCGATCGTGGCGCGCGTCTTCAAGGAAGAGAACAAGGTCGAGATCTGGAAGCAGAAGTCGAACGGCCGCTACGACCTGCTTGCCTCCTACGATATCTGCAAGATGTCCGGCAAGCTCGGGCCGAAATACATCGAGGGCGACCGGCAGTCGCCCGAAGGTTTCTACCACGTGCGCCCGGCGCAGATGAACCCGAACTCGCGCTATCATCTGGCCTTCAACATCGGCTACCCCAACGCCTATGACCGGGCGCACGGCCGCACCGGCTCGAACCTGATGGTGCATGGCGCCTGCTCCTCGTCCGGCTGCTTCTCGATGAACGACGCGCAGATGACCGAGATCTACGCGCTTGCCCGCGATTCCTTCCGCGGCGGCCAGACCGAGTTCCAGATCCAGTCCTACCCCTTCCGCATGACCGCCGCCAACATGGCGCGCTACCGCGACGATCCGAACTACGCGTTCTGGAAGAACCTCAAGGAAGGTTACGACCACTTCGAGATCACCAAGGTGCCGCCCAAGGTCGATATCTGCGAGAAGCGCTACGTCTTCAACGCGGTGACCGACCCGAACGCCACGTTCTCGGCGGCCGGCGCCTGCCCGACCTTCACCCAGCCCGATTCGCTGAAGGTGGCCTACCAGTCCTACCAGACCAGCTACGAGGCCGCCTTCAGCAGCGCCGTCGGGGCAAAGCCGGTGGCGCCCAAGCCGACCATCATGGGCATCCAGGAAGCCAGGCTGGTTTCCGAATGGACGAAGAAGCGGGCCCGCGGCGAGCGCGTGACGATGGAGCCGCCGTCGCTGACCGCAGACGGCGGCGTCGTCAACACCACCACGCGCATGGGCCGCGTCGATTCGCCGGCCGGCCGAAAGATGGCGGCGATCGAGGCCGCCGAGGCCGAGAAGAAGAAACAGGCGGAAGAAAAGGCCGCCGCCAAGGCGGCGGCGCTCGCCGCCGAGCAGGCGGCGCGAGCGCCGGTTCCAGAACCCGCTCCGGCCGCCGTTCCCACCGACCCCATGCCCACCGCGGTGGCCGCGCCCGTGGCCGAGCAGCCCGGCATGCTGAGCCGCGTCGGCAAGCGGTTCACCAACCTGTTCGGCGGCTGATCCTGCAAAGCGAGAAGACGGCCGGGGTCTACGACCTCAAGGGGCTGAACTGCCCGCTGCCGGTGCTCAGGGCGCGCAAGCGGCTGGCCGGCATGCCGGCCGGCGCGCTGCTGTGGGTCGAGACCACCGACCCGCTCGCCGCCATCGACATCCCCGCCTTCTGCCAGGAGCACGCCCACCGGCTCGTCCGCACCGAGCGGACGGCTGCGGGCCACCGGTTTCTGATCGAGCGGGGGTGAGGCGGGACGGCGTGTGCAGCTTCTAAGTGTGCCTTTGGACGCTGTGCCGTGATCCCCCTCTCCGTCTCGCCCTTCGGGCTCGACACCTCTCCCCCACATTCGTGGGGGCGAGGAACCGCTGCCGCGCGGGCGGCGTTTTTCCAGCCTGGGTTCCTCGCCCCCGTGAAGCGGGGGAGAGGTGTCGAGCCCGAAGGGCGAGACGGAGAGGGGGGCTTGCAGGCCGAAAAATCAGAGTTCAGGCCCTGCCTTGGCGCGAAGCACCCCCCTGATGCTGGCCGCGCCGCTCACCGCATGAAACCCGGAATCCCCAGCGGATTGTCCCTGACCGCGGCCCGGTCCGGAGTGTCGACCGCCGGCTCCCCGGTGACGATGGCGAACAGCCGGCGGACATAATCCTCCGGCATGTCGAGCGTGATCAGCACCAGGCGCACGCCGCGCGGGCCGTCCGGCCAGGCCGGCAGCCGCGCCGGCGGGTGCAGCGTCTTCTGCACGCCGTGCACGACCAGCGGCCGCGACGGATCCTCGGCGAGTTCGACGATGCCCTTCATCCTCAGCAGCCTGTCGCCATGCACCGACATCAGAAGGTCGAGGAACATCTCGATCGCCGCATAGGGTACCGGCCGCCCATGCACCAGCGAGAAGGATTTTATCCGCTGGTCATGATGGTGATGGTGGTCATGGCCGTGGTGATGCCCATGGGCACCGTGGTCGTGATCGTGACCATCCTCCGCCGCCTCGCCCAACCAGCGCCTGACGTCGGCGGTCTTGCTGGCGGGATCGTAGAGGCCGCAGGCGAGCAGGCCGGCAGCGCCCGCCTCCGGCCCCTGCACGTCGAGGATCGCCGCGTTCGGATTGAGCGCCCTGAGCCGCCCGCGCAGGGCGTCGACGGCGGCGGCATCCGCCACCAGGTCGGCCTTGGTGATCACCAGCCGGTCGGCGACCGCGGCCTGCTTGACCGCCTCGACATGGTTGTCCAGCGTCGCCGCGCCGTTGACCGCGTCGACCAGCGTGATCACGCCATCGAGCCGGAACGCCTGCACCAGCACCGGATGCGCCATGATCGACTGCAGCACCGGCGCCGGATCGGCGAGGCCTGTCGTCTCGATGACGACACGCGCCAGCTTTTCGATCCGGCCGGTCTGCAACCGGTCGATCAGGTCGGCCAGCGTGTCGACCAGCTCGCCGCGCACCGTGCAGCACAGGCAGCCGTCGGAAAGCTGGATGACGCCGTCCGACGCCTGCTCGACCAGAAGATGGTCGATCGCCACCTCGCCGAACTCGTTGACGATGACGGCCGTGTCCTTCAGTTCGGGATCGCGCAGCAGCCGGTTGAGCAGCGTCGTCTTGCCGGCGCCGAGGAAGCCGGTCAGCACCGAGACGGGGATCGGATATGGGCTCACCGCGGCATGCCTAGCGTATGGTCGCGCCGTCGCCCTGCTCGGCGGTGCGCAGTCCCGGCACCGGCATGTCCGGACGCCAGGTCGGGATCGGCACGTCGGCATAGGCCTGCGCCTCCGCCACCGCCTTCGGCACAGGGCCCTGGGCGCCGCCCAGCCTCACCGAGACGAGCCGGCGCGGCCGCGGCAGCTCGGCGGAATAGATCGGCACTGTCCTGACGGCCCGGCCGGCCTTGATCGCCTCGCGCAGCTCCTTGTCCTTCTTCGCCCTGGCGGCCCGCACTTCCTTGGAGCAGAGCTGGTCGTACATGTTGACCGGCAGGTTCGGCGCGGCGGATGCCGGCCGCAGCTCGGCCAGCGACGGGCCGCTGCCCGGCGCCGCGGCGAAGCCGCGCGACAGCAGGTCGGCCGCCTTCTCGTCGCGCGCCTCGACCGATTCCCCGCCGACCACGATCGCCATCAGCGTGCGGCCGTTGCGGCTGGCCGACGCGACCAGGTTGAAGCCGGACGGGCAGGTATAACCCGTCTTCATGCCGTCGGCGCCGTCGTAGCGGCCGAGCAGATTGTTGTGGCTGGGAACCTCCTTGCCATCGGCAAGCAGCCCCTCGATCGAGAAATAGTCGGAATATTGCGGAAAATCACGGCGCAGCGCGACAGACAGCAGCGCCAGGTCGCGCGGCGAGGTGTACTGGCCGTCGTCATGCAGGCCGTGCGGATTGATCCAGTGCGAATCGGTCATGCCGAGCCGCCGCGATTCGGCGTTCATCATCTCGGCGAATGCGGCCTGCGAGCCGGCGACGCTCTCGCCGAGCGACATTGCGACGTCGTTGGCCGACTTCACCATGATGATCTTCAGCGCATTGTCGACAGTCAGCACCGAGCCCGGCTTGTAGCCCATCTTGCTCGGCGGCAGTTCCGACGCCTTCTTGGAGATGCGCACCGGCGAGGAGAACGTCAGCTCGCCCGACTGGATGGCGCGGAACACGACGTAGGTCGTCATCAGCTTGGTGAGCGAGGCCGGATACCAGCGGTGGAAGGCGTCGTCGCTCTCGATCACCCGCCCGGTGGCCGGGTCGAACAGGATGGAGGGGTTGGCCGCGGCCGGCGCGACGTGCAGCGCGGTCGAGGCGGCCATGCCGGCCAGCAAGGCGGAAATGAGGAGAGTGCGTCGGATCATCGTTCCGAAATAGCCTCTTGCCGTGATCGAGCATAGGTCAATAAGCTTGTCCGTCGCATCGCGCGACGGCTGGCGACGCGTTCGCGACGCCGGGACATCATTCGGTGCTATTTAGTCTATGTGACGTCAAAATGGCAAAGCCCGGGCGGCGGCAAGCTGCGCTGCTGAAACAACGAACGGAAGTGGGACTGCGACATGCCGATTCTGAACCGCGCCGCCGAGTTGCAGGACGAGGTCGCCGGCTGGCGCCGCCACCTGCACCAGAACCCCGAGCTCAACTACGACGTGTTCGAGACGGCGCGCTTCGTCGCCGAGAAGCTTGCGGCCTTCGGCTGCGACGAGGTGGCGACCGGCATCGGCCGCACCGGCGTGGTGGGTGTCATCAAGGGCCGGCTGGGCGACGGTGCCACGGTCGGCCTGCGCGCCGACATGGACGCGCTGCCGATCAGCGAGACCTCCGGCAAGCCCTACGCATCGAAGACGCCGGGCAAGATGCATGCCTGCGGCCATGACGGCCACACCGCCATGCTGCTCGGCGCGGCGAAATACCTCGCCGAGACGCGCAACTTCGCCGGATCGGTGGCGGTGATCTTCCAGCCGGCCGAGGAAGGCGGCGCAGGCGGCCTCGCCATGGTGCGCGACGGGATGATGGACCGCTTCGGCATCGAAAGGGTGTTCGGCATGCACAACATGCCCGGCCTGCCGGTCGGCCAGTTCGCCATCAAGCCGGGGCCTATCATGGCCGCGACCGCCGAATTCACCATCACCGTCAAGGGCCGCGGCGGCCATGCCGCGCTGCCGCACAAGGCGATCGACCCGATCGTGGCGGCCAGCCAGCTCGTCGTGGCGCTGCAGACGATCGTCTCGCGCTCGACCGACCCGGTCGACGCGCTGGTGGTCACGGTGACGAAGTTCCATGCCGGCGACGCCTACAACGTCATCCCCGAGCATGCCCAGATCGCCGGCACCGTGCGCACCCTGCGCAAGGAGGTGGCCACCGCCGCCGAGCAGCGCATGAGGGCGGTCTGCGACGGCATCGCCGCGACCTTCGGCGTGACCGTGACGATCGATTACGACGCCAACTACCCGGTGACGGTGAACGACGCCGAGCAGGCGGTGTTCGCCGGCGACGTCGCCGCCGAGATCGCCGGCGATCCGCATGTCCACCGCGCCATCCAGCCGCTGATGGGCGGCGAGGATTTCTCCTACATGCTGGAGGTCCGGCCCGGCGCCTTCATCTTCATCGGCAACGGCGACAGCGCCAACCTCCACCACCCCGCCTACGACTTCAACGACGAGGTCATCCCGCACGGGGTGAGCTACTGGGTCAGGCTGGCGGAGGCGTCACTGGCGGCGTGACGACGAGGGCCGGCGCCGGATAATCGCCCGCGAGCTACCCCCACCCCTAACCCCTCCCCACAAGGGGGAGCGGGACCGGCTTGCATCTCCGCCAAACATCAACCATCAACGGTTTTCCGCGGCACGGCGGCCGCAAAGCGCCCTCCCCCTTGTGGGGAGGGGTTAGGGGTGGGGGTACAATACGGCGGAATTCATCACCCCTCCCGCCAGGCCGAGCGCAATATTCGCAGCCAGTTGCCTCGGCAGATCTTGTCGAGGTCCGTGCCGGTGTAGCCCGCCCGCTCCAATGCGGCGACCAGCTTCCGCAGCCCGGCCGCGTCGCCGATCTCGGCCGGCACGGTGGCGCCGTCGAAATCCGAGCCGATCGCCACGCCGTCGATGCCGAGCCTGCCGACGAGATGGTCGATATGCCGCACCATGTCGTCGAGCGGCACGGCGGCATCCTCGCGGCCGTCCGGCCGCAGCATGGTGACGGCGAAGTTGAGCGCCACCAGGCCGTTGCTCGCGCGGATGGCATCAAGCTGGCGGTCTGTGAGGTTGCGCGCCACCGGCACCAGCGCATGCGGGTTGGAGTGGCTTGCCACCAGCGGCCGGTCGGTGATTCCCGCCACATCCCAAAACCCCTTTTCGGTGATATGCGACAGGTCGACCAGGATGCCGAGCCGGTCGCAGGCGCGCACCAGCCGCCTGCCGGCCTCGGTGAGGCCCGGGCCGGTATCGGGGCTGCGCGGATAGGCGAACGGCACGCCGTGGCCGAAGATGTTGGAACGGCTCCACACCGGCCCGAGCGAGCGCAGGCCGGCGGCATGCAGCACGTCGAGCGCGGCGAGATCGGGATCGATGGGCTCGCAGCCTTCGAGGTGGAGCACGGCGGCGAAGATCCCGTCCCGCATCGCCGCCTCGATCTCCGCCGTGGAGCGGCAGAGCCGCCAGCCGCCGGAATGTGCCAGCCGGACGGCGATCGAGGCGAACTGCAGCGCTATGTCGAGCGATGGCGCGCGCTCCAGCGGCCTCGGCAGCGGCGTGTCGTAGCGGCCGTCCGGCCCCGGCGCCTTCATCTGCAGGTCGTCGGAGGGAATGTAGATCGCGCACAATCCGCCCGCCAGGCCACCAGCCTGCGCGCGGGGCAGGTCGATATGGCCGAACGGCGACCCGTCGATGAAGTCGCGGACGGGGTCGAACCCTTCCCTCTCGCGCCGCCAGAGGCGAAGCAGGACGTCGTTGTGGCCGTCGAACACGCGCTGCATGGAGATCCTTCGGATGAGATGGCGGCATCAGGCTAATCGTTGCCGCGGCATCCGCAAGCCCGTCCGGTGGGACTGTCCGCGGTCGTCGGCCGCGCCAGGGGTTTAATCCTCGTCCTCGCCGCTGATCCAGGAATGCGGCGACACCTTCTTCTGGGTCGAGCCGTCCACGAACACCCACCAGCCGGCGTCGCCCTCGTCCCAGTCGCCGCCGGTCTGCCGCATCCGCTCCAGCGAGCGGTACTGTCCGATCGATTCGTTCTCCTGGCCGTCGGCGTCCGTCCAGACGATCCGCACCTTCGTCCCGTCCGCAGGCGCCGTGGCGATCGGTCTTGTCGTTGCCATTCCAGTCGCTCCCGTCGATCCGTATCGCACCGGCATCATCGATCCTCGGCGGCGCCGAGGCAACCCGCTCCGACCCTTGCGGGAACCGGCGGCGGAAACCGGCGATATGGTTAGCCAATCCTTAAGCGTTTGCCGCCGATACTCGCGCGGGGAAGAGAGGCGGACGAAATTCGCCTGTACGGGGCTGCACGACGATGAAGCACGATGAAGGGGGAGGCCCGAACGCCTCGGTGGAAGACACTCCGTCGGCGGCCGTCCTGGCTGGCGAAGGCGGCTGCGCCGCCCTGGATCTCCCGGCGATGGAAGCCGAGGAGTTGATCCGCGCCGGCGCCGACTGGGTCTGGGAGACCGATGCGGACCTGCGCTTCTCCTGGCTGTCGGCCGGCTATCGCGAGATCACCGGAATCGATCCCGCCGACGTGCTCGGCCGGTTCCGCTTCGATTTCCTTAACTCCGACGAGCGCAGCGGCGGCCGGGCCGCGCAGCATCTCGACGACCTGCAGGCGCGCCGCCCCTTCCGCGACTTCGTCTACGCGCTCAGGGGCGCCCGCTCGGACTGCGGCTGGATTTCCGTGACGGGGTTTCCGCGCTTCGACGACACCGGCTGTTTCCTCGGATACCGCGGCACCGCGCGCAACATCACGCGCATCGTGCAGGCGCTGGACGAATCCGACGATCATGCCGACGGCGACACCGCGACGATGGCCGTCGGTGCCAACATCGGTCACATGATGTCGGCGCTGAACGTGATGTCGGACGCCTTCTGCTACTACGACGCGCAGGACCGGCTGCGGCTGTTCAACGCGTCGATGGTCGCCATGTATCGCGGACTGGAGGATGTGATCCAGCCCGGCCTGGCCTTCGCCGAGCTCGTCGACGAGGGACTGCGGCGCGGCATCTGGAACACCGGCGGAGTGCCGGCCGCGCAGTGGCGCGAGGCGGTGCTGTCGACCCGCCTGGCGCGCTCGCAGGCACCGATCATGATCCGCTTCGCCGACGGCCGCACCATCATGCATCGCGATCTGCCGAGCGACGCCGGCGGAACGGTCGGCATCTGCACCGACATCACCGAGCTGGAGAACCAGCGCTCCGCCCTCGACGCGGCGAACAGGCAGAGCGAATATCTGCTCTCCGACCTGCAGCGCACGATCGATTCGCTCGACCTCGGCGTGGTGCTGCTCGGCGCCGACCTCAACGCCGAGATCATCAACAAGGCGTTCTACGTCATCTGGAACCTGGAGCCCGACTCGGTGGCGGTCGGCTCCCCCTTCCGCGCGCTGATGGACATCAACCGCCACAACGGCATCTACGAAGTCGCCGACGGCGAATGGGAGGCCTACGTGGCCTCGCGCACCGCCGAGATCCGGGCGGGCGACGTGGCGCCGCGCGAATTCGCCCGCGCCGACGGCAAGACCATGGTCTATTCCGTCACCGCGCTGTCGGGCGGCAAGCGGCTGGTCTCCTATTTCGACGTCACCGAGATGAAGGAGCGCGAGCGCTCGCTCCACGAATCGATGCGGCAGATCGAGCTGTTCCGCCACGTCCTCGACGAGCTGCCGGTCGCCGCCAACATCAAAGCCGCCGACCTCACCGTGGAGTATGTGAACAAGGCCTGGTGCGCGCTGACCGGTTTCACGGCCGAGCAGGCCGTCGGCCGCACCGACCGCGAGTTGTTCGGCGTCGGCGAGGCGGACGGCTTCTCCGCCGACGATGCCGGCGTGGTGACGAGCGGCAGCGTCGTGGAGACCGAGGAGGCGGTCACGCATCTCGACGGCACCGTGCGCCAGCTGATGACGCGCAAGAGCCGCGTCGTCGCCGGCGACGGCACGGTGCATGTCTGCGGCTCCAGCACCGACATCACCGACATCAAGAGGCGCGAGGCGCTGCTCAGGGAGAGCCTGCGCGAGAACGAGGTCTTCCGCGGCCTGATCGACAACGTCCCGGTGGCCATCTACGCCAAGAAGGAGGACCTGAAGCTCACCTACGTCAACAAGGGCTGGTGCGACCTGACCGGCTTCTCCAAGGATTTCGCCATCGGCCGCACCGACGTCGACATATTCGGCGCCGACGGCGAGCTTCTCGCCGAGGCCGATCGCGCCGTCTTCGCCTCGGGCGAGCTGCGCGAGATCGAGGAGACAGTGACGTCGCCGGACGGCTCGCTGCGCCACCAGGTCGCCCGCAAGGGTGCGTTCACCGCCTCCGACGGCTCGCTCTACCTGATCGGCTCGACCGTCGACGTGACGGAACAGAAGCGGCGCGAGGGACAGCTGCGCGAGGCCGAGCGGCGCGCCGTGCTCGCCGACCGCGCCAAGTCGGAATTCCTCGCCAATATGAGCCACGAGATCCGCACGCCGATGAACGGCGTGCTCGGCATGGCCGAGCTGCTGGCGCGCACCGAGCTCGATTCGAAGCAGAAGACCTTCACCGACATCATCGTAAAGTCCGGCAACGCGCTTCTCACCATCATCAACGACATCCTCGACTTCTCCAAGATCGACGCGGGCGAGCTGGTGCTCGACCCGGCCCCGTTCAACCTTCCGGAGGCGATCGAGGACGTCGCCACGCTCTTGTCGACGCGCGCCAAGGAGAAGGATCTGGAGCTGATCGTCCGCCTCGCTCCCGACCTCAACGAGACCTATGTCGGCGACGTCGGCCGCATCCGGCAGATCGTCACCAACCTCGTCGGCAACGCCATCAAGTTCACCGAGGCGGGCCACGTCCTGGTGGAAGCGGTCGCCGACGGGGACGGCGGCCTGCGCATCGCCGTCACCGATACCGGCATCGGCATTCCGGCCGACAAGCGCGACCTCGTGTTCGAGAAATTCAGCCAGGTCGATGCGTCCTCGACGCGCCGGCACGAGGGCACGGGCCTTGGCCTCGCCATCACCTCGCGCCTGGTCGAGATGATGGGCGGCTCGATCGGCGTCGATAGCGCCGAGGGCAAGGGCTCGACATTCTGGTTCACGCTGCGGCTGCCTTTCGCCGAACGGCTGAGCGAGCCGAAATGGGTGCCGGTGGACGTCACCGGCGCGCGCATCCTCGTCGTCGACGACAATCCGGGGAACCGCGCCATCCTGCTCGAGCAGATGGCGAGCTGGCGGTTCGACGCCTGCGCCGCTTCGAGCGGAGCCGAAGGGCTGGAGGTGCTGCGGGGGGTATCGCGCCTCGGACTGGCGGTCGACTGCCTGGTGCTGGATTACCAGATGCCGGGCATGTCGGGCCTCGACATGGCGCGCGCCATCCGCGCGACCACGGCCTTCGCGCAGACGCCGATCGTCATGCTGACCTCCGTTGACCAGTCGCTCGGGACGGCCGCGGTGCGCGACCTGCTGATCGACGCGCAGCTCACCAAGCCGGCCCGCTCGTCGCTCCTGCTGGAGACGCTCGTGACCACCATCCAGAGGGGCCGCCACCGCCGCGGACCCGTCGCGCCGGAGCCCCGGCCGATGGCCGCTCCGGCGGCTCCGGCGGCGGAGGCCGGGCCGAGTGAGCCGGACGCAAGCCCCTCCGCCGCCTTGCAAACGCCGTCCGCCGTGCACCGGGTCGACATCCTGGTCGCCGAGGACAACGAGGTGAACCAGCTTGTCTTCACCCAGATACTGTCGGAGACGGGCATGACCTTCCAAATCGTCGGCAATGGCCGCCTGGCGGTCGAGGCGGTCCGCGACGGCCGCCCGCGCATGGTGCTGATGGACGTGTCGATGCCGGAGATGAACGGCATGGAGGCGACCGGCGCCATCCGCGCGCTGGAGGCCGAGCGCGGCGGCCACACGCCGATCATCGGCGTCACCGCGCACGCGCTCAAGGGCGACCGCGAGCGCTGCCTCGAGGCGGGCATGGACGACTACCTGCCGAAGCCGATCAGCCCCAAGGCGCTGCAGGAGAAGATCGCCAGATGGGCCGGCATCGTCGCAGGCCGGCAGGATCAGGCCGCCTTGGGCTGAACACCCGGCCCGGGCGGCCGGCGCGTCCCTGAACACCGAAGCCCGCTCTATGCTTCCGTCATTCTTCTGTGCCATGCTGGAGGCAGGGCCACGGCGCTTCGCCGGCGGCTGCGACTTGCGGAGGAGTTATGAGGAGCGGTTTGGTGCGGATCGTCGTCGCCGTAGCGGCGGCGTTGCTGATGCTGGCTGCTATGCCGGCCGGCGCGCTCGCCCAGCAGGCGGACGCCGCGCCCCCGCCTGAAAAAGTCAAGCAACTGCTCGATCTCCTGAACGACCCCGACGTCAAGTCCTGGCTGCAGTCGCGCCCCGCCGCTCCGGCCGCCCCCGAAAGCTCCCCCGCAGCCGACGGCCTGACCGAGGTCGAGGCGCGCATCCGCAACCATATCGGCGCGCTGAAGACCGCCCTTGTCAGCTTCCCCCAGCAGCTCGCCAATGCAACCCGCGCGGCTTCCGCCGATGTCAACTCCGGCCGCCCGGGCACGGTGCTGTTCATTCTCGCCGTCCTGATCGCGGTCGGCTACGGCGCCGAGCGGCTGTTCCGCCACCTGCTGCACCGGGCCAGGCGCGATGCCCCGGGCGGCGCGGCGGAACAGCCGCTGCGGCTCCTGACCGATCTCGTTCCGCTGCTCGTGTTCACCCTGGCCAGCGCCGGCCTCTTCCTCGCCTTCGACTGGCCGCCGCTCCTGCGCAAGGTGGTCCTCACCTTTCTTGCCGCCGTCATCCTCTTCCGGCTCGTTCGCACCGTCGCCCGGCAGCTGCTGTCGCCGCAGGGCGCCGATCCCGCCTGTCCGCCGCGCATGGTCGACACCGACGATGCGAGCGCCCGCTTCTGGTTTTCCCGCGTGCAGATGTTCGCGGCGATCTTCCTCGCCGGCTGGGCGGTTGCCAGCTTGATGCCGTCGCTCGGCTTCACTCGCGAGGCCCGGCAGCTGGTGGCCTATGCCTTCGGCCTCGGGCTGCTTGCCGTCTCGATCGACTGCGTGTGGCGCCGTCCGCATTTCCGCACCGTGCCCTCGCCGATGAAGGGATGGCTGCTCACCTTCTACCTGATCATCCTGTGGTTCGTCTGGGTCGCCGAGCTCGTCGGCCTGCTGTGGCTCGGCATCTACGCCCTTCTGCTGCCTAAGGCGGTCTCCGGCGTCGGCCGCATTGCCGACACGCTCGCCGGGGGCCACGGCAGCACCACGCTCTGGGCGATGATCACCCGGGTGCTCATCGTGCGCGGCGCCCGCGCCCTGGTGATCGCGCTTGCCGTCGCCTGGCTAGCCTATGTCTGGCAGTTGACGGCCGCCGCCGTCGGCGAGAGCGAAACCGCCCGCCGCGTCGTCGGCGGCCTGCTCAACGGCATCATCATCCTGCTCGTCGCCGACCTCCTGTGGCAATTGTCGAAGGCCTTGATCGCCCATCGCATGGAGGTGACTGCCGAGCAGGGCGGCACGCCGGAGGAAATGGCGCGCCGCGGCCGGCTGCGGACCCTCTTGCCGATCTTCCGCAACGCGCTCGGCGTCTTCATCGCCATCGTGGCGGTGCTGACCATCCTTTCCGGGATGGGCATCGCCATCGCCCCGCTGATCGCCGGGGCCGGCATCTTCGGCGTGGCCATCGGCTTCGGCTCGCAGACTCTGGTGAAGGACATCATCAGCGGCGTGTTCTTCATGCTCGACGACGCCTTCCGCGTCGGCGAGTACATCCAGAGCGGCAGCTACAAGGGCACGGTGGAAGGCTTCAGCCTGCGCTCGGTGCGGCTGCGCCACCAGCGCGGGCCGATCTTCACCGTGCCGTTCGGCCAGCTCGGCGCCGTGCAGAACATGAGCCGCGACTGGGTGATCGAGAAGATGACGCTCACCGTCACCTACGATTCCGACGTCGAGCAGGCGCGCAAGATCGTCAAGAAGATCGGCCAGGAATTGGCGCAGGACCCGGAGTTCGCCGAAAACACGCTCTCGCCCCTGAAGATGCAGGGCGTCGACAGCTTCGGCGAATCGGGCATCGTGCTGCGCATGAAGCTGATGACCAAGCCCGGCACGCAGTTCACCATCAAGCGCAAGGCCCTGATGATGATCAAGAAGGCCTTCGACGAGAACGGCATCAAGCTGGCGACGCCGACCGTCCAGGTTTCCGGCGGGGCGGAAGAGGCGACCGCCGCGGCCGCCCAGGAGACGCGCCGGCGGCGGCGCAAGGCTACGGAACTCGCAGCCGCCGGCGAGTAGCTGGCGGCTCAGACGAGAAACGGGTGCACGAAGGCCAGCTTGTACGGTCCGCCGTCGACCTTTTCCGACAGGCTTCGCTCGACGATCTTGATGGCCTGCGGAAACCCCTGGTTGCCGTCCATGGTGAGGACGGTGTCGCCGCTGATCGAATGGATCATGCAGACGTGCTTCCAGTACCAGGGCCCCGGCGGCCGCTTCGATTCGTCCTCGCCCTTCCAGTCCCGGGTGTTTGCCCGCACCAGCACGATGTCCGCCCGCTTGAGGTTGGCGGGTGAATAGCCTTCGTTGGTGTCGACGCGCCACATGTTGACCGGACTGCTCGGCTTGCGGCCCCATTCGATGGCGCGCTGCGGCGACCACAGCACCTCGTTGCCGCCGCTGGCGAACGGGTTCGTCTCGCCCTTGATGAAGGCGGCCTGGTCCCAGCACCAGTAGGCGAAGGCGCCGCACCAGTTCAGCGTGTCGCTCTTCATGTAGACGCCAAAGCCGTTCTGCGAATGGCCTATGGAGATGGCGCTGTTCATCTGGTCGCGCGCGACCTCGATGACGGCGTCGCGAAGCGACAGCTTCTGGATATCGTCGCGGAGCTTGGACGTGATCTCGCCGAGCGTGTTGCCGATCTGGCGCGCATCGTTGTTGGAGACGACGGTGATCGGCAGCGGCTTGATCTGGTCGGCGCCGCCGCCCTTCGCCCGCAGCACCGTGCTGCCGACCTCCTTGGCCGTCAGCGTGACCTTGCGGATGGTCTGCTCCTTCTCCCAGGGCGTCAGGCGCGCGTCCTTGTGGATGCCGGCGTCGTCGCCCGCCTCTGCCGAGCAGTCGACGATGGTCCTGCCGTCCACCGGATCCGTCGCCACGTCGAGGCCGCCGCCCGCCACCAGATGGAACACCGTGGGCTTGCGCTTCACCGACATGACCAGCGTGTAGCGGTCCTCGTCATAGCCCGCCCGATCCCCGAAGATTCGCAAATGCGGCATCGGCCATCTCCGTCCGGAACGTCGATGGCGGTTTCATCTAGAGAGGGCTGGTAACGATATGATGCCGTGCCGCCGGAAGCCGGCAACTTGTGGTGAGGCGGTTACCTCCCCAGGCCGCGAGAAACCGTCGGCGGTTGGCGCATGCCGGAGAGAGGCTGCCGATCCCCCTCCCCTTGTTGGGAAGGGTCAGGATGGAAGGAAGCTGCAGCCGCCCGATCTTACCCGCGGTTGCGCGCCGCCAGCGTGCGCAGCCTGAGTGCGTTGAGACGGATGAAGCCGGCTGCGTCCTTCTGGTCGTAGGCGCCGCGGTCGTCCTCGAAGGTCACCAGCGCGTCCGAATAGAGCGATTTCGGCGAGCGGCGGCCGGTGACGATGACATTGCCCTTGTAGAGCTTCAGCCGCACCTCGCCCTCGACGTCCTGCTGGCTCCTGTCGATCAGCGCCTGCAGCATCTCGCGCTCCGGCGCGAACCAGAAACCGTTGTAGATGAGCTCGGCATAGCGCGGCATCAGCTCGTCCTTCAGATGCGCCGCGCCCCGGTCGAGCGTGATCGACTCGATGGCGCGGTGCGCGGCCAGCAGGATCGTGCCGCCCGGCGTCTCGTAGACGCCGCGGCTCTTCATGCCGACAAAGCGGTTCTCGACCAGGTCGAGCCGGCCGATGCCGTTATCGCGGCCGAGGTCGTTGAGCCTGGCCAGCAGCGTCGCCGGCGACAGGCTTTCGCCGTTGATCGCTACCGGGTCACCGTTCTTGAAGGTGATCGTGATCTCGGTGACGACATCGGGAGCGTCCATCGGCGAGACCGTGCGCTGATGCACGAATTCCGGCGGCTCGCTCCACGGATCCTCCAGGACCCTGCCTTCCGAGGAGGAATGCAGCAGGTTGGCGTCGACCGAGAAGGGCGCGTCGCCGCGCTTGTCCTTGGCGATCGGGATCTGGTGCTTCTCGGCGAAGTCGAGCAGGTCGGTGCGCGACTTGAACGACCAGTCGCGCCACGGCGCGATCACCTTGATATCGGGATTGAGCGCATAAGCGGAGAGCTCGAAGCGCACCTGGTCGTTGCCCTTGCCGGTGGAGCCGTGGGCGATGGCGTCGGCCCCGGTCTCCCGTGCGATCTCGACCAAATGCTTTGAGATCAGCGGCCGGGCGATCGACGTGCCGAGCAGGTACTGGCCCTCGTAGACGGCGTTGGCGCGGAACATCGGGAAGACGAAGTCGGAGACGAACTCCTCGCGGACATCGACGATGCGGATGTCCTTGATGCCCATCATCTCGGCCTTCTTGCGCGCCGGCTCGAGCTCGCCGCCCTGGCCGAGATCGGCGGTGAAGGTGACGACCTCGGCGCCGAGCTCGGTCTGCAGCCACTTCAAGATGATCGACGTGTCGAGACCGCCGGAATAGGCGAGCACGACCTTCTTGACGTCTTTCCACTTCGACATGGTGTCTCCGGAATTGCGGAAGCGGCCGGGCCGCCCTGTTTTCGGCCGGCACTATTAGCAGGAATGCCTTGGCGGGCAAGGGCTGCGGACGCTGCGATTCCCGCCTTGTAGGGCTGGCCGATCGCATATGCGTTTACTCCCACCCCTAACCCCTCCCCACAAGGGGGAGGGGAACCGGGCCGGCATCTCCGGCAGGTGCCATCGTCGATGGTTCGCGGGGCATAGCGGCCGCGAAGTCCCCCTCCCCTTGTGGGGAGGGGATAGGGGTGGGGGTACGAAGCAGCGAAAGTCCTGGTCGTCTGTAAGCGATTAACCTGCATGTCGAGGTTCGGACGCACCGCCGCGAACAGCCGTTAACGATCGCTTTGCCTCGATCGGTCACCAATAGGCCGTTCGACCAGATTTCGTGATTCTCCGCAGCCGGCACCATTTCCGCGATGACCAAGCTTCCAGCCAACCCGCAATCGCATGCGCGCAACACCTGGGCGGCCGCTCTGGCGGCCCTCGCCATCCTGCCGTTCCTGTCCGGGCAAGGTGTCGCCGCCGAAGCCTGGCAGGAGGCCGGCAGCGGCGCCGTCGCCATCCTGCCCGTCCCGACCGAAGCGGCCGCCATCACCGGCGGCTCGCTGGTCTGCGCCGAGCAGCGCTGGTCGCTCAGGCTGCGCACCGGGCCGCGCGAGACGCCCACGTCCGCCGTGCCGGCACGCCTCTCCGTCGACGCGAAGACCTATCCGATGCTGGCGGAGCAGCAGGCGAGGACGGTCACCCTGCCGCTGTCCCGCGAGATCGTGGAGGCGCTGAAGGGCGGAAGCCGCCTGACGGCGGAACTGGGCACCGACGACACGGTGGCGGCCACCTTCGCGCTGCGCGGCTCGCGCAAGGTCATCGAGGCGGTTGCGCCGCTGTGCAGCCAGGTCGACATGTCGGCCTACGCGAAGATCGAGCTTTCCGAGACCGACGCCGTCGAAACAGCCCGGTCTCTCCTCGAGGAAGAGATCGGCCTGTTCCGCGCAGCGACCACGGCGACGCCGAAGGTGGCGGCAACCCGCCTCGACCGCGGCGCGGGCAAGGAGATGCTGTTCGCCACGCTGTGCGGCTCGGCCTGGTATTACGGACGCACCGGCTGCGGCCTGTTCGGCTTCGTCCGCACCGGCCCGGTCGGGGACTGGCGCGAGGCCTACAACAGCGAAGGCCTCGCCATCTACACCGACGCCAGCACATCCAATGGCGGCTGGCCGAATCTCGTCACGCTGGATCGCTTCGACCTGGAGCCCATGCACTGGAGCTGGAACGGCGAGCGCTACGAGCCGCGCGATCCGCTGATCGCCGCCGACGAGGACCCGCGGACCGGCACGATAACGCCCTGATCTTCGTCAGCGGCGGTTCGCGAAAAGCTGCCGCCACACATCGTAGCAGGCGAACGCCAGGGTTATGGCGATGACGATCGCCAGGTCGACGCGGCCGACCCTGATGCCGACGATGCCAAGGAAGCCGACGAGGGCGAGCAGCGCCAGCAGCGCGAACAGGCGGTCCATCATCGCGGCCGGTTCCTTCCATGCCTGTCGTTCACCGCCGCCACCTCACCGCCCGTAGACCAGGTTCGGCAGCCAGAAGACCGTCTGCGGGAAGACATACATCACCACCATGCACAGGATGACGATCGCCATATAGGGCATCATGCCGCGAAAGATGTCCGTCAGCTGGACCTGCGGCGGGGCGACGCCCTTCAGGTAATAGGCTGACATCGCCATCGGCGGCGACAGGAACGCCGTCTGCAGGTTGACCGCCACCAGCATGCCGAAGAACAGCGGGTCGATGCCGAAATGCGGCAGCAGCGGCAGGAAGATCGGGATGAAGATGACGATGATCTCCGTCCATTCCAGCGGCCAGCCGAGGATGAAGATGATGATCTGCGCGACGATCAGGAACATCAGCGGCGACATGTCGAGGCCGGTGACGAAATCGCTCACCAGTTGCTGGCCGCCGAGATAGGCGAAGATCGAGGCGAAGGTGGCCGAGCCGACGAACAGCCAGCACACCATCGCCGAGGCCCGCGCGGTGAGATAGACCGATTCCTTCAGCCGCTCCCAGGTCAGCCCGCCATAGGCCGCGGCGAGCACGAGTCCGCCTGCCGCCCCCACGGCCGCCGCTTCGGACGGCGTCGCCAGGCCGAACAGGATCGACGCCAGCACGGACAGGATCAGAACCGCCATCGGGACGAAGGAGACGAGCATCATCCAGCAGATTTGCAGGAAGGTATGGTCGCCGACGTCCTCCTTGCTCGGCCGCGGCGCGATCTCCGGCTTGAGAACGGCACGGCTGACGACATAGAGGAGATAGAGGCCGGCAAGCAGGAAGCCCGGTATCATCGCCGCCGCATACATCCGCACCACCGACACGCCCGAGGTCGCGGCATAGACGATCAGCAGGATCGACGGCGGGATGAGGATGCCGAGCGTGCCGCCGGCGCAGATGACGCCGGTGGCGTAGCGCACGTCGTAGCGCGCCTTCAGCATCGACGGCAGCGCCAGCAGGCCCATCAGCGTGACGACCGCCCCGACGATGCCGCTGGCGGTCGCGAACAGCGTGCAGGTGATCAGCGCCGCCACCGCCATCGAGCCCGGAATCCGGCGGCTGGCGATGTAGAGCGCCGAAAACAGCCGGTCGATGACGTTGGCGCGCTCGACGATGTAGCCCATGAACAGGAACAGCGGGATCGACGTCAGCACGTCGTTCGACATCGTCGAATAGGTCTGGTTGACGAACAGGTCGAAGATGCGGTTGTTGAAGAAGCCGCCGATCCAGGTCTCGGCCAGCGTCCAGCCGTCGGCGCCCGCCTCGACCGCGCGGTTGTAGGCGGCCCACATGCGGCCGGCGTCGTAATAGGCGTAATACCCGACGCCCACGCCCAGCGCCATCAGGGTGAAGGCGACGGGAAAGCCGAGAAATATCGCCAGGATGAGCACCAGCAGCATGCCGACGGCGACCATGGGCTCGGTCATCGGCGTTCTCCGTCTTTGCTCGTCGGTTCCAGGCCGGGAGGAACAGGCGCCGGCTCTGCTCCCGAATGGAGCACATCGAGGCTTTTCGTCTCCAGCAGCACCTTTTCCAGTTCCTCGACGTCGCGCGCATGCGGCGGCCAGGCGCCGGTGCGCATGCAGACGATGCAGCGGAACACCTGCGCGATGCCTTGCAGGAACAGCAGGATGCCGGCCGCGACGATGACCGTCTTGAGCTGGTAGACCGGAATGTTGGCCGGGCTCATGTTGCTGACTTCGAGATAGCGCCAGGAGCGCGCCGCATATTTCCAGCCGGCGAAGATCAGCGCCAGGACGCCGGGAAAGAAGAACAGGAAATAAAGGACGAACTCGACCCTCGCCTGCGTCCGCGGCTGCCACAGCCGGTAGAGGAAGTCGCCGCGGACATGGCCGTCCCGCGACAGCGTGTAGGCCCCCGCCATCATGAACAGCGTCCCGTACAGCATGTAGGACAGGTCGAAGGCCCAGGGCGTCGGGGCACGGAAGGCATACCGCACGACGACCTCGTAGCCGACGCCGAGCGTCATGCCGAGGATGCACCAGGCGAACACTTTTCCGAACCAGGCCGACAGCCTGTCGGCGAATGCGATGTATCGTTCCACGCGCCACCGCCCGGTAAGCTGGCCAGGTTCGAGGCCGTCCGGCGCGATTCCGCCGGACGGCGCTTCAGCCGTCGATCGTCAGATCTTGCCCGGGAAATAGTGCTGATAGGCGAGCTTGTAGTCGGGCGCGTTCTGCAGGCTGTAGAAGACGACGCGCTCGCACCATGCCTTCTGGCTGTCGACCACTTTCTTGAAGAACGGGTCGTCCATCAGCGGCGGCAGGATCTTGTCCCAGGCCTCGAGCTGGGCCTTGAGCACGGTGTCCGGCGTGCGCTTGACGTTGACGCCGCTTTCGCTGGCGAGCTTCTGCAGGTCGGCGGAGTACTGGTTCATGGCGAGCGCGTAGTTGGCGAGGTGCGCGGCTTCGACGCCGTGCTTCAGGATCGCCTGCAGGTCGGGCTCGAGGCTCTCGAACTTGTCCCGGTTGAAGATGTATTCGAAGGATTCGCTCGCCTGGTGATAGGAGGCGAGCATGTAGTTCTTGGCCACGTCCTGCGCGCCGAAGCGCATGTCGGAGGTCGGATTGTTGAACTCGAAGCCGTCGATCACCCCGCGTTCCATGGCCGGCACGATCTCGCCGCCCGGAAGCTGGGCGACCGAGGCGCCCATCGACTGGAACAGGTCCGCAGCCAGGCCCACCGTGCGGTATTTCAGGCCCTGCAGCTGCGCGGCGTCGGTGATCTCGCTCTTGAACCAGCCGAGCGGCTGCGCCGGCATGCCGAAGGAGAGGAAGCCGACGACGTTGAGGCCGAGAATGTCCTGCGTCAGCTCGCGGTAGAACTCCTGGCCGCCGCCGTAATAGAGCCAGGCGATCATCTGGTTGGCGTCGCCGCCGAACACCGGTCCGGTGCCGAACAGCGAGGCGGCCTTGTTCTTGCCGTACCAGTAGACCGGGACGGTATGCGCGGCGTCGATGACTCCGTCATGGCAGCCGTCCTGCACCTGGAAGGCGCCGACGACCGCACCGGCCGGCAGCAGGTCGATCTTCAGCCGGCCTCCCGACATCGCCTGGACGCGGTCGACATATTGCTGCGCCATCTCCTGGAAGACATCGGATGCCGGCCAGGACGACTGCATCTTGAGCACGACCGGCGCCTGCGCCAGCACCGCGGGCGCGGCGAGCGTGCTGGCCGCGGCCGCGGCGCCGCCGACCGTCGAGGTTTTCAGGAATCGTCTGCGTGAGATTGCCTTCTCGGCCATTTCGCATTCCTCCCATTTGCCGTGATCTTCGTCACGCTGCCGGACCAGAATAGGCCAAGAGGCCTGCGATGCAAGACGGGGCGCCCTACAACTTAGGACTACGATGCCAGCCCTTGGCGGGTGCGGGCCGCCCGGCCGTCGTTCTGGATGAATCGGTTTACCATTGCGCACGAGTTTTCCGCCGGGAACGGCGGATTCGGCGCAGCTTCGTCCGGGTTTATTGAGCGATTAAGTCGACTTTCACCTCTTTGCGGCACGGTCGCCATAATGACCGCGCCTAGATGCGACCGTATCGGCGCCGTGTCCTTTAAATCGGTCGCTTGGGCAGGCGTCGGGTCGGTTTCATGCGGGTGATCACGTGCATCGCCACGGAGCACAATCTGTGGCTAGTGCTTCTTGCGGCCTTCATGTGCGTGGTCGGCTGCGGGGTGACCCTGGGCCTTTTCCAGCGGGCCACGAAGACCGCCGGCCTGCAGCGGCGCGGGTGGCTGTTCCTGACAGCGGTCGCCGCCGGCTCCTCGGTCTGGTGCACGCATTTCATCGCCATGCTCGCCTATGTTCCGGGCGTGCCGATCACCTTCGACCCTTTCCTGACGATGATGTCGCTGCTGATCGCCATGGTGGGCAGCGGAGCAGGTTTTGCCCTAGCCACCAACGATCGCCTGCACCTTGCTCCCGAGGTCGGCGGCGCCCTCGTCGGCGCCTCCCTCTCGGCCATGCATTTCACCGGAATGGCCGCCTATCACATGGCCGGCATCGTCGAATGGGACGCCGGACATGTAACGGCCTCGATCGTCATCGCCGTCGTGTTCTCGGCGCTGGCCGTGGGCCAGGCGGTGCGGCGGCCCCGGCGCTGGTCGCTCCACGCCGGCATCGGCATCCTCGTCCTGGCCATCGTCGGCCTGCATTTCACCGCCATGGCGGCGCTGATGGTGGAGCCGATCTCGTTCATATCCGCCGGCACCAATCCCGAAATCCTCGAGGCCATGGCGGTCGCGGTGCTGGTGGTCGGGCTGATCATCGCGGCGGCCGGCTTCGCCAGCCACCTGATCGACGAGGACGTCCGCGTCGAGAGTTTCGAGCGGCTCCAGCACCTGGCCCTCAACGATACGCTGACCGGCCTGCCCAACCGCATGTATTTCAGCGACCACCTGGACCACGAGATCGGCCGCGCCGATGACGAGACCAGGATCGCCGTGATCGTCATCGACCTCGACCGCTTCAAGGAGATCAACGACCTGCGCGGCCACGCCGCCGGCGACGAGGCCCTGAAGACGGTCGGCAGGCGGCTGAACAGGCTGCTCAGGGACGGCGAGTTCGCGGCGCGGCTGGGCGGCGATGAGTTCGCCGCGGTGAAGCGGTTCAAGGACCAGAAGGAGCTGCTCGAGCTGGTCGAGCGCCTAGAGACGGCGCTGTTCGAGCCGCTGCAGGTCGAGGATTTCGAGCTGACGACCGGAGCCAGCATCGGCGTGGCGGTCTATCCGCATGACGGGACCGACCGTGAGCGGCTGGTCGGCAACGCCGATCTGGCCATGTACCGGGCCAAGGCCGACGTGTCCCGGGCGGTGTGTTTCTACGAGCCCGGCATGGACGAGGCGGCGCGCGACCGGCGCGCGCTGGCCAACGACCTGCGCCAGGCGATCGAGCGCGGCGAGCTTGCGCTGCACTACCAGGTGCAGACCTCCGTCTCGACCGGAGAGATCCGCGGCTACGAGGCGCTGCTGCGCTGGAAGCATCCCGAGCGCGGCATGATCCCGCCGGCGGAGTTCATACCGGTCGCCGAGGAGAACGGCTCCATCCTGGCGATCGGCGAGTGGGTGCTGCGCACCGCCTGCCGCCATGCTGCCGCCTGGGACAACACGCACAAGATCGCCGTCAATCTCTCGCCGGTGCAGTTCGCCCATGTGGACCTGGCACGGCTGGTGCACGAAGTGCTGCTGGAAACGGGGCTGGCGCCGAAAAGGCTGGAGCTCGAGCTGACCGAATCGACGATCATCGCCGACAAGGCGCGCACGCTGCATGCCCTGCGCCGGATCAAGGCGCTGGGCGTGACCGTCGCGATCGACGATTTCGGCACCGGCTACTCGTCACTCGACACGCTGCGCTCGTTTCCGTTCGACAAGATCAAGCTCGACCGGTCGTTCATGGCCGACGTCGAGCGCAGCCCGCAGGCCAAGGCGATCATCCGCGCCGTGCTGACGCTCGGCCGCAGCCTCGAGATTCCGGTGCTCGCCGAGGGCGTCGAGACGCAGATGCAGCTCTCGATCCTCCAGGTGGAAGGCTGCAACGAGGCGCAGGGCTACCTGCTCGGCCGGCCGCGACCCATCGACGAGATCGACCTGGCTGAAGCGGCCGGCGACGGCGCGGCGGCCGAGCCGGTCTTCGCCGCGGGCCAGCGCCGCTACGGGTGACGGGGAAGCGAGGCACCGTCTGGCGCCGGCGGCCTGGTTCGGCTATAGCCGGCGCTTCGTCGCCATGGGCCGTGTCATGACCTTTGTCCCCGACCTTTCCATCATCCTGCAATTCGCGATCGCCACCTTCATCATCGCCATCACGCCCGGCCCAGACATGACCCTGTTCGTCGGGCGCGCGCTGTCGGAAGGCCGCGCCTCGGGCTTCGCCTGCATGCTCGGCGCGATGACCGGCATCGTCATCCACACCGCCCTGGTGGCGCTCGGCCTGTCGGCCCTGATCGTCGCCTCGCCGCAGGCCTTCCTGGTGCTGAAGATCTTCGGCGCCGGCTATCTCGTCTGGCTGGCGTGGCAGGCGATCTCCAAGGGCTCGGCCTTCTCGCCGGACGCGACACCGCGCAAGCCGCGCTCGCTCGTCCAGAACTGGGCGACCGGCCTCGGCATCAACCTGATGAACCCGAAGATCATCCTGTTCTTCATGACCTTCCTGCCGCAGTTCGTGTCGGCCAGCGATCCGGGCGCGCCGGGAAAGCTGTTCTTCCTCGGCCTCATGTTCATCGTGCTGTCGCTTCCGGTCACCGCGCCGATGGTGATCGCCGCCGACCGCTTCGCCGGCCTGCTGCGCAAGAGCCCGCGCGTTACCCGGATCGTCGACTATCTGTTCGCCGGCGTGTTTTCAGCCTTCGCCCTTAAGATTCTCACGGCGCAGGCGAAATAGGGCGACGCTTCCCGCCTCCCGCCGGCAGCGGGGCAATCGCATGGTGATTTCGCCGCTTCGTACCCCCACCCCTAACCCCTCCCCTCAAGGGGGAGGGGGACCTTGTGGCCGCCATGCGGCGCGAAACCGTCGCCGATTGACGCCTGACAGAGCCGCAAGCTGGTCCCCTCCCCCTTGAGGGGCGGGGTTAGGGGTGGGGGTAGTCTGCCGAGCAACTCCCGAGAATCTGCTGTGCGACGGACGGAGAGAAAACCCGCCTCAGCGCCACATATTGGCCGCGCCGGAATATTCCGGCAGCGGCGCGGAGCGGCCGTCCGCCCCCGACAGCGGCCATGCCTCCTCGACCACGTAGGGCCCGCCGCCGACCGAGTCGCGCGACGACATCAGCACGAAGCGGCCGACCTTGAAGGGCGCGGCCGAAAAATTGCCGCGCGCCGACAGGTAGGCCGCGACGTCGGCCGGGCTCGAATTGCGCAGCCGCGCCAGCGTGACGTGGGGTGTGAACTTGCGGGGATCGGCGGGCATGCCGATGCGCTGGCAGATGCGCTCGATCTCCGCCTGCAGCGCATTGAGGTCGGGCGAAGCGACGGCGCCGGCCCATACCGAATGCGGCTTCTTGCCGCCGAAGGCGCCGACGCCGGCGAGCCTGAGTTGGAAAGACGGCCGCCGCACCCGGTCGAGCGCGTTGGCGATCTCGTCGGCGACATGGCCTTCGACGTCGCCGATGAAGCGCAGGGTGATGTGGTAGTTCTCGACATCGATCCAGCGCGCGCCGGGCAGGCCTCCGCGCAGGAGCGACAGCGACAAGGCGGCGTCACGGGGAATTTCGAGGGCGGTGAAAAGACGCGGCATGAACAGCCTCCCTTCCTCGAATCGGAACTCGCATGCCTACGGAATCATCGAACGGCGACGACGGCAAGCGTTTTATGTGCATTGCAACAGATAACGCTTCCCCTACCGGAAGGTTTCGCCGGGCACCGGCGGGGTCAGGTCGCGCCCGTCTCCGCCAGCACCTTCTCGATGACCGGCAGGAAGCGCTCGACCATGCGGTCGACGCCGGCGGCGTTGGGGTGCATGCCATCGTCGAGCAGGAACTGCCGGTCGGCGGCGACCCCGTCGAGGAAGAACGGATAGAGGACGAGACCGTGCGCCTGCGCCAGGTCAGGATAGATCGCGTCGAACGCCTGCTGGTAGTCCGGCCCGAGATTGGGGGCGGCGCGCATGCCGGCGAGCAGCACCGTGATGCCGCGTGCCTTGAGCCGGGTGATCATGTCGTCGAGATTCCTGCGCGTGATGTCGGGAGTGACGCCGCGCAGCATGTCGTTGGCGCCAAGCTCGAGGATGACGATGTCGGTGCCGTCGGGAACCGACCAGTCGAGCCGCGCAAGACCGCCGCTGGTGGTGTCGCCCGAGACCCCGGCATTGGCGATCACGACATCGTGACCTTTCGTGTCGAGCGCGGCCTGCAGCTTTTCTGGAAAGCTTTTGCCGGCATCGAGGCCGAATCCGGCCGTCAGGCTGTCGCCGAACGCGACGATCTGGCGCGGCTCGGCCGCCGCGCCGCCGATTGTCATCATGGCTGCCGCCACCAATGCTGCCGCGGAAAGGATGAACCGTTTGAAAGCCATGCCTTAAAGCCCATATGACGAAAACGCGCCTGAAATCCTCGCCTCCATATAGGACCAAACCGTGACCGCAGAAGCCGTCATCGAACTTCGCGACGTTTCCTTGACTCTCGGCGAAGGTGCTTCGTCCGTTCACGTGCTGAAAGGGATCAGCCTCGACGTGACCGCCGGCGAGACCGCCGGCATCGTCGGCCCGTCCGGCTCCGGCAAGTCGACGCTGCTGATGGTGCTGGCGGGGCTGGAAAGCGTCGATTCCGGCACGGTCAAGATCGCCGGGCAATTGCTCAACGGCCGCAGCGAGGACGAGATCGCCGCCTTCCGCGGCCGCACCATCGGCATCGTCTTCCAGTCCTTCCACCTGATCCCCAATATGACCGCCCTGGAGAACGTCGCCGTGCCGCTGGAGCTGGCCGGCCATGCCGATCCGTTCGCCGCCGCAAGGCGCGAGCTCGCCGCGGTCGGCCTCAGCGAGCGGCTGACGCATTATCCCGGCGAGCTTTCCGGCGGCGAGCAGCAGCGCGTAGCGATCGCCCGCGCGCTGGCGCCCTCCCCGCGCATCCTCATCGCCGACGAGCCGACCGGTAATCTCGACCAGGCGACCGGCCGCCAGATCGCCGACCTGCTGTTCTCGGAAGCGCGCGAGCGCGGCACCACGCTGGTGCTGGTCACCCACGACCCGGCGCTTGCCGCCCGCTGCTCGCGCCAGATCGCCATGCGCTCGGGGCGCATCGAGACGGAAGCCGAGCGCCCCCACCTGGTCAGCGCCAATGCCTGACCGGACGCCGGCAGGCGAATGCCGCGCTCTGTCCTGCCGGACATCTCCCCCAGGAGGTGGGGCAATCGCATACGGAATTACTCCCACCCCTAACCCCTCCCCTCAAGGGGGAGGGGAACTTTGCGGCCGCCATGCCACACGAAGCCGTCGACGATTGGCGTTTGGCGGAGACGCACGCCGGTCCCCCTCCCCCTTGAGGGGAGGGGTTAGGGGTGGGGGTACGACGCGACCGAATTCCTTGCTGTTTGTGGTACATGTCCGGCAGGACAGAGGGGGGCAACGTAGGGCGCCTGCAATTCCGCAAAGGGGCGCTGCCGCATGAGCATCTTGCGCTCCTTCCGCCTCGCGCTCCGCTTCGCGCTGCGCGAGATGCGCGGCGGCCTTTCCGGCTTCCTCATCTTCCTCACCTGCATCGCGCTCGGCGTAGGCGCGATCGGCGGCGTCAATTCGGTGGCGCAGGCGATCTCGTCCGGCGTCGCCACCGAGGGCCAGGCGCTGCTCGGCGGCGACATCCGCTTCGCCCTCAACCAGCGCGAGGCGACGCCAGACGAGCGCGCCTTCCTCGACAGGCTCGGCACGCTGGCCGTCAGCGCCGGCATGCGTTCGATGGCGCGCCTGGAGGACGGCTCCGACCAGGCCCTGGTCGAGGCCAAGGCGGTTGACGCCGCCTATCCGCTCTACGGCACGCTCGTCACCCGGCCCGCCCTGCCCGCGCCGGATCTGTTCGCCGAAGAGGACGGGGTCTACGGCGCCGCCGCGGCCGATCTCCTGTTCGAGCGGCTCGGCCTCGAGCCGGGCAGCCGCATCAAGCTCGGCGGCGCCACCTTCGAGCTGCGCGCCGTGCTCGCCTCCGAGCCCGACGCCATCTCCGACGGTTTTGGCTTCGCCCCCCGGCTTCTGGTCTCGTTGGAGGGCCTGCGCGCCTCCGGCCTGGTGCAGCCAGGCAGCCTGGTCGAGCACCAGTACAAGGTCCGCCTGCCCGCCGGCAGCGGCGAGGCCGACCTTGCCGCGATCCGCGCCGAGGCGGCCGAAAAATTCCCGGAAGCCGGCTGGAGCATCCGCACCCGCACCAGCGCGGCCCCGGCGCTCTCCTCCAACATCGAGCGCTTTTCGCAGTTCCTCACTTTGGTCGGGCTGACGGCGCTGGTGGTCGGCGGCGTCGGGGTGGCCAACGCGGTCGGCGCCTATCTCGACGGCAAGCGCGGCGTCATCGCCACCTTCAAGAGCCTCGGCGCCTCCGGCGGCTTCGTCTTCGCGCTCTATCTCGCGCAGATCCTGATCATCGCCGGCTTCGGCGTCGTCATCGGCCTGGCGCTCGCCGCGCTCATGCCCTTCGCCGCCAGCGCGGCCCTTTCCTCCTTCATCCCGGTGCCGGCCGAGGGCGGCGTCTATCCCGGCGCGCTGGCGCTGGCCGCCGGCTTCGGCGTGCTGGTGACGCTTGCCTTCGCCGTCCTGCCGCTGGGGCGCGCCCGCGCCGTGCCGGCGACGGCCCTGTTCCGCGAGATGGGGATCGGCGGCCGCGGTCTTCCACGCTGGCCCTATGTGGCGCTGGCGATCGGCATCGCCGTCCTGCTTGCGGCGCTGTCCATCTGGTTCGCCACCGACCGTCGCATCGCCACGATCTTCGTCGGCGCCGCCGTGGCCGCCTTCATCGTGCTGCGCGGCGTCGGCCTCGGCGTGCAATGGCTGGCGCGCCGGGCGCCGCGGCTGCGCTCCACCGCGCTGCGGCTCGCCGTCGGCAACATCCACCGCCCCGGCGCGCTGACGCCCTCTGTCGTGCTGTCGCTCGGCCTCGGCCTGACCCTGCTGGTGACGCTGGCGCTGATCGACGGCGACCTGCGGCGCCAGATCTCCGGCAGCCTGCCGGAGCAGGCGCCGAACTTCTTCTTCGTCGACATCCAGGCGGCCGACGTCGACGCCTTCTCCAGTCTGGTCACCGGGCTGGCGCCGGACGGCAAGCTGGTGCGGGTGCCGATGCTACGCGGCCGCGTCATGGCGCTGAACGGCGTCGACGTGCAGAAGATCACGGTGCCGCCGGAGGGCGCCTGGGTGCTGCGCGGCGACCGCGGCATCACCTATGCGGCGAATATTCCGGAGAACGCGACGCTCAGCGCCGGCGCCTGGTGGCCGCGGGACTACGCCGGCGAGCCGCTGGTCTCGTTCTCCTCGGAAGAAGCCGGCCAGCTCGGCTTGAAGATCGGCGACACGGTGACGGTCAACGTGCTCGGCCGCAACATCACCGCAAGGATCGCCAGCCTGCGCGACGTGCAGTGGGAATCCATGGGCATCAACTTCGTGATGGTGTTCTCGCCCAACACCTTCGCCGGCGCGCCGCATGCCTGGCTCGCTACCCTGATGGCGCCCGACGCCACGCTGGCCGAGGAGGCGCAGGTGCTGAACCAGGTCACCCGCGCCTATCCGGCCGTCACCACGGTCCGGGTCAAGGACGCGCTCGACATCGTCAACCGGCTGGTGGCGCAGCTCGGCACGGCGATCCGCGCCGCGGCAAGCGTCGCCCTGCTCGCCTCCGTGCTGGTGCTTGCCGGCGCGCTCGCCGCCGGCAACCGCGCGCGCATCCACGACGCCGTGGTGCTGAAGACGCTCGGCGCCACGCGGCGCACGCTGATCGCCGCCTTCTCGCTCGAATACATGCTGATCGGCCTGGCCACCGCCGTCTTCGCGCTGGTCGCCGGCGGCGTGGCGGCGTGGTTCGTGGTGACCAGGGTGATGACCCTGCCGTCCAGTTTCTCGCCGGCGGTGGCCGTGTCGACCGTGGCGATCGCGCTGGTGCTCACCGTCGGCATCGGCCTGATCGGCACCTGGCGGGTGCTCGGGCACAAGGCGGCGCCGGTGTTGCGGGAACTGTAGGCGGTAGGGCTGTAGGGCAGTAGGGCAGTAGGGCAGTAGGGCAGTAGGGCAGTAGGGCAGTAGGGC
>NZ_JCACER010000036.1:0-67497 GCF_059502445.1 Kumtagia sp. | reverse complement strand
ATTTCGATTCACCAACAACTTTCCCCGGACAGCCCTGCCCTTGTGGGGAGGGGTTGGGGGTGGGGGTGCGAAGCAGCGAATTCCTCGCCTTTGCAGGCGCTGCAAAATCGTCAATCACCCGGCCCGAGCGCCTCTTCGAGCAGATGGGCCAGCCTGTATCCCGCCTGCTTCAGCCGTGCCCGCACGACGGGCCAGTTGTCGTCGAGATAGGCCTCCGGCAGCGTCGGCAGCACGTCGCGCCTGGTCGTGGCGATGCGCGGGTCGGTGAAGATGGTGTCGCGGGCGATGTCGCGGCCCTCGAGCGCCCAGCCGGCCGGGGTCGACGGGACGATCGGTCCGGTCGGCGCCGCTTCGACGGTGTCGACCAGTTCGTGCCAGTCCTTGCCCTGCCGGGCGACGATGGCATCGTCCCAGACGTCGTGCAGCCGGGTCACCTTGCCGTCGAGCACCACGGCGCGGCCGCCGGTGTCGGCGCTGGCATGCAGCGGCTGGTGCAGGTCGCCGACGAGATGGACGACGTATTTCAGCGCGGCGAGGCGCTCGTCCGCCGGTCTTGTCCGGTCGTGCAGGATCGCCACATAGCGCTCGACCGCGGCGGTGGCGCAGCGGTTCTTCCTGCAGACCTTCGCCGCGTCATAGCCGCTGCCATCGAGGGGAAGGCGCACGACATGCGACGGCTGGCCGGGGATGCGCAGCACCTTGACGAGGTCGGCCCAGAGCGAGACGTCGACCAGCGATTTCTGGCCCTCGACGGCCAGGAGGCCGGACACCGCCTTCTTCGCCTCCGGCGAAAGATGCCGCTCCGCGATCTCGGCGACGATGGCATGGCCGCTCCAGGTCCAGGCCGAAGCGGGCGCGGACAGCGCGATCACCATCGCCAGTGCCGACAGGATTCGTCTCATCGTCCGAGATTAGCCCGGGAATGTGGCCGGGTCAGCTTTGTTCGAAGGTATTGTTTTCAAGGCGGGAGGCGATGACGATCTCGTTCGACGCGGCTGCGAAAAAGGGGACAAATTTTCGTTCTTTCCGCCTGTGCAAGCCTGGAGCGGCAGCGCTTTTCCGGGAAAAGGGCAATTGTTGCCGATATTTGATCTCCTCTCGCCGCGCCAGCGCTTACCACGCACCGAATTTCTATCCCCTCCGTTTCCGCCTGCGGCATACTTGCGCCCGAAAGCCGCTCCCTGCGGGAATCTGGTGCGCACCGGGTATCAGGAGGGAGCGTCGGCGCCGGGTCGGTCGCGCAAACGGTAGCGCGGCTGGCGTGAGCTGGAGACCCGGGCCCCAGCCGCGAAGGTCGCGCGAATGCGGGTTAGCGGACGGGCAAGAACGCCGGCGGGGCGCGGGTCACCGCGCCACGTACTTAATTTGAGAGGCTCGGCCCCGCGCCCCGCTTCCCGCACTTTCCTTCAATGGCCAGACTGCAAAAGCAGGGCGTGGCGAGGATGACGCTTGCTGTATCCGTCCTGTCGACAGCCTTGTGGAAGACACGGTCGTGCTCACACACCGATCGGCATGTGCTCGGCCGAGCGGGTGACGGCGCGCGGGGCGGTCAGTTCCTTCCACTGCGACAGCGCCTTGCTGACCGCCGGGAAGGGCCTGCGCTCGACCAGCTTACCGCGGCCGGGGCGCGGCTGCGAGTTCTGGCCCTCCGACCAAACCACCTCGCCCCGCGACAGCGTATAGCGCGGCAGGCCGGAGACCTTGAAACCCTCGAACACGTTGTAGTCGATGATCGATTTCTGCGTCGCGGCCGAGATGGTCTTGGACAGTTTCGGATCCCAGACGACCAGATCCGCGTCGGAACCGGGAAGAATCGCACCCTTTTGCGGATAAATATTGAGGATTTGCGCGATGTTCGTGGACGTGACCGCGACGAATTCGTTCGGCGTCAGCCGGCCGGTCTCGACCCCCTTCGCCCACAGCACCGGCATGCGGTCCTCGAGCCCGCCGGTGCCGTTGGGGATTTTGGTGAAGTTGCCGACGCCCACGCGCTTCTGCTCGGTGGTGAAGGCGCAGTGGTCGGTGGCGACCACCTGCAGCGAGCCGGCGGAAAGCCCCGCCCACAGCGAATCCTGGTGGCTCTTGTCGCGGAAGGGCGGGCTCATCACGCGCTGCGCGGCATGGTCCCACTGCCTGTTGAAATATTCGGTCTCGTCGAGCGTCAGGTGCTGGATCAGCGGCTCGCCGAAGACGCGGATGCCCTTCTGGCGGGCGCGCCGGATCGCCTCATGTGCCTGCTCGCTCGAAGTGTGGACGATGTAGACCGGCACGCCGGCGGCATCCGCGATCATGATCGCCCGGTTGGTCGCCTCGCCCTCGACCTCGGGCGGCCGCGAATAGGCGTGGCCCTCCGGACCGGTCAGGCCCTCGGCGAGATATTTCTGCTGCAGCGCGGCCACCAGGTCGCCATTCTCGGCATGCACCAGCGGCAGGGCGCCGAGCGCGGCGCAGCGCTGGAAGGAGGCGAACATCTCGTCGTCGTTCACCATCAGCGCGCCCTTGTAGGCCATGAAGTGCTTGAAGGTGTTGATGCCGCGCGCGACCACCTTCTCCATCTCGTCGAAATGCTGCTTCGACCAGCCGGTGACGCACATGTGGAAGGAATAGTCGGCCGAGGCCTGGCGCTTCGCCTTGCCGTGCCAGTCCTCGAGCGCGGCGAGCATGCCGTCGGGGCCGGGGATGACGAAGTCGACGACCAGCGTGGTGCCGCCGGACAGCGCGGCGAAGGTGCCGCTTTCCCAGGTCTCTGCCGCGGTGGTGCCCATGAAGGGCATTTCGAGGTGGGTGTGCGGGTCGATGCCGCCCGGCATGATCAAGGCGCCTTCGGCGTCCAGCGTCTTGTCGCCTTTCAGGTCCTTGCCGATCGCCGCGATGGTCTCGCCTTCGATCAGGATGTCGGCCTCGTAGGTCCGGTCGGCCGCGACGATCGTCCCGCCCTTGATCACTGTCGACATGGTTTTCTCCTTCTATCGCGGCCGCGCGACCGGCGTTCCCTTTGCGCCTACTCTGCGCGAAAGGCGCGCCCAAGCCAAGCACGATGCGGGCATGCCGCCGGTGGCCCATGCGGCGGAAAACACCGGTCCAGCGCCGACCGCGCCGGCATCGCCGCCGCGTTGACGTGGCAAGCCCGATCTCCGCAACGGACCGGCAACTCCCCGGATGACGGCCATGTTGCCGGACGCAGGGCAGCCATGTGCATTTTGTCCGGCGATTGCGGTATTCAAGGGCTGGACAGGCCCGGCATGCATGGGTATATGCGCCCCCATCGCCCTCGTGGCGGTCCCGGGTGCGTAGCTCAGTTGGTAGAGCAGCTGACTCTTAATCAGCGGGTCACAGGTTCGATCCCTGTCGCACCCACCAGACAATTCAGAGAAACTTGGGTCTTCCTGCCCGTGTACTGGCAGACAAAGCGTGCGACAGAATAGGCCGTGCGACAAGGGTTGTCGCATGCGCAGGTCTGTGCGTTCGCCGCCGGCGCTGCAACCGTTGGTGTCCAACCACTCAGATCACGACGAAATCGGCGTTGGTGAGTGAAAGCCCCGGATCGAGCTTTGCAAACAGGACGCCACCGCCGACGGCGCTACCGTTGTGGTCGTAATAGAGCTCGCCCGTGTCGGTTTCGTAGATGATGCGGTCGCTGGCGCTCTCGGCCAGGCCTGTCGTGTTGATGCGGAAAGCCGATGCTGCGAGGGTCCCGGTGGTGGCAAGGGCCGTGAAGACGGCATTTTCCAACTGTATGGTATCATCGGCCACGTTGAAGTCGGTGATCGTGTCCACATTGCTTGGACCGAGGCTCGACGAAAAGGCAAAAAAGTCCTTGCCGCCGAGCCCGGTCAGCGTGTCGTTGCCGCCCTGACCATCGAGGATATTGGAGCCGGCATTGCCCGTAATGCTCTGCGCTACCTTGTTGCCGGTCAGGTCGATGGCCGCGGTCCCGATCGAACCATTGGTGGTGATGATTTCCACGTAGGTGTCCGGAGACAGGCGGAAGTCGACCGCAGCGAGGACCCGATCTGCCGTTCCACCTTTTGCCGATTCTCGAATCCAGGGTGAAAAGTTGAAAACTCTATAGGTATCGTTGCCTCCAAAGCCTTGCAGCGTGTCGTTCGCGCCAACGCCGCCGTCATGAAAGACATTCGCGCCGTTGTTGCCAATGATCGTCTGACGCAACGCATTGCCAGTGAGGTTGATCGATGCAGTGCCGGATGTGACGTTTGTGGTGATGGTTTCGACGGAGACGCCGGCACCTAGCGCAAAGGTCACGGATGTGACGACAGTGTCGTTGCCCCCTTCTGAGTTCTCCTCAATGGTCGTGCCGGAGGCATCTACCAGATAGGTGTCGTTGCCTCCCAGGCCCGACAACTGATCGGCTGCGCCGCCGCCGTCCGCGAGAACGTTGGCGCCTTGATTGCCGACGATCCGCTGGCTGAAGCCGTTACCAGTCAAGTTGAGCGCCGAGGTGCCGGACGTGGCCAAAAGGAACTCCACGGCAACGGCAGCACCCAACGTGTAACTGGCGCTCGTTGAGATTTGGTCGTTGGCGCCTTCCCCAGCCCGTTCGATGACGGTATCAGTGCTGCTGTCGACGAAGAACAGGTCGTCGCCCAAGCCGCCATCCATCAGATCGACGCCTGCGCCGCCGTTCAGGACATCGTTACCATCGGCCCCGAACATGACGTCATCGCCGAGACCGCCGACGGCGGTATCGTTGCCTTTCCCCGCATAGAAGGTATCGTTGCCGCGCAGGCCGTGCATCGTGTCGTTGCCGTTCCCTCCATTGAATTCGTCGGCAGCGCCGTCATGGCCGTAAAGAGTGTCGTCTCCCCCGGTTCCGACTATCACCCCGTCACGCGGGTCAACGATCTGAAAGCGGATTGCGCTCCCGTCCGTGTTGTTGCCGGTTGCACTGCCGTCTGCCCAAGTGACGACGATGCGGCCATCGGCAAGAACAGACAGCGAGGGTGCTGTCTGGCTTCCGTCGGTTGTGGTGTTGATCACCACTTCCGATCCTGCAGGAGTTCCACCAGCGTCGAAGACGCGCATACGAATGGCGTTCATGTCCTGGTCGAGGCCGGTGCCGCTGGCGTCCGTCCATGCCACCGCGAATCCACCGTTCGGCAACGCCACCACTGTCGGGCTGGATTGATCCCCGCTGGTTGTCGCGTTGATCAGGAATTGGTCAGTCAAGCTTACGCCGTCGCTGCGGAAGAGGCGGCCCTGAATGGACGTTCCGTCTCCATCGCCTTGAGGATTTGCGGTGGTTTCCGACACCCACACGACGAGGAACCGGCTGTCGTCAAGCCACACGATGTCTGGCTCTCCTTGCAGATCCGAGGTTACAGCGTTCACCGTGAACTCGGCTGCCTTTTGGGTGCCAGAGCTGTTGAATACCCGGCAACGGATGTCTCCACCATTAAGCCCGAGGTCCCGCCAGACCACTGCGATGTCGCCGTTTCCGGTCGACGATGCCACGGCTGCCTGACTTTGCTGGGCGGCAAGGGAGCCAGCTGCATTGGTGTTGACTGTGAAGGCGGAAAAGCGCTCCGTACCGTCGTTGTTGAAGCCGCGCATTATGATATTGCCTGCGCCAGCGCTGAAGTTGGTCCAAACGGCAACTGTTCCGAATGGACCAACCGTCGCGACATCGGGCTCGCCTGCTACGGCGCTGCCGTCGAATGCGCTCTGGGTACGAACCGCCGTGCCGGTGCCTGTGAGCACCCTGCCGCTGATATCGACATTGGCACCGTCGCTGTTGCCCTGCTGAAAGAAGAACGTACCGTCCGCGAGGCCGACGACGGAGGGACCGGATTGGTCGCCGGCAAAGCTGCCGGACACCTGCTCGGCTCCGACAGGCACGCCCAGGGCGTTGTAGATTTGGAACCGGACAACGGCGTCGGCCGGCCCTTGGTCGCGCCACATAACAACGAAGCCGCCGCTGGCAAGAGCAGCGACGGCCGGTTGATCCTGGTCACCAATCGCGGTGGTGTTCGCGAGTGTTTCGGAGCTCCATTTCAGTATTGCCATAACAATCCTCCCGACATCGTTGCGCACAACTTATTCGCGAACGTTGCGAGAGACAATTGTTTCCTGGGAAAGAGCGGCTAGATAGGAGTGGCTATAGACCTTTCGGCAAGAAGAAACGTGCGGAGACAACTCCTCTCGTGTACGTCCTCACGAGTGGCCACGAGCGGGCAATCTCAAACGGAGGTTTTCTCGCGTCTCGCGCGAGCGCGCTTGGCTGGTGCGGGGCGGGCAGCCGGCACTCCATCACCCTTGGTGGCGATGTCCTGGCCTTTGCTCGACGCGTGGCGGACGAGCTTTTCCAGGTTGATGATATAGCGGCCTCTGGTTTGGCTGAACAATGTCACGTTCGGATGGTCCGGTTTTGCCGTTTCGGCGACGTGACGATAGATTCCGGCGATATGTTCGCGAACCTTCTGGTCTGCGATCCTCGGCAGGATGGAGGACGCCGCAGGGTTCAGCCAGTCCATATTTCTGACAAGCAGCGGGTCGGCGACAGTCTTGTCCAGCTTGCGCTGATCGAAGTTCGGGCGGCTCCGCTTGGCCAGAGCGCTATAGGCCTTTCCGGTCTTCTTGCGGACGTATGCGTAAAGCTCCGCCTTGGGGGAAGCCGCGTCGGCCAGCTTGCGCTGCCGGCCGAGGAAATAGGAAAGGATCGGACCGCTCTGGATCACCAGTTCGCAGCGGCTGCCGTCCGGATTGGCGAAGGTGGAAAGCCGCTTGGCTGAAAGCGCGGCATAGGTGTAGTAGCGGATCAGCTGGACGGCAGTCTCCATGTCCTTCATTGCCGGGCCGGCAAACGCCTTGAACAAATCCACTTCCTTCTGAAGGCTGGCGACCTGGTCCACCGGCGCGGCCATCTTCGGGAGAAGGTTCGGGTACTGGCTGGAGATCATGCCGCGAAGGATGCCGTTGGGGCCGGGTTCCGGGTCAGGAATGGTTCCCTTCGTCACCTTCGACACGGCTGTGGCGACATAGGTCTGAAACCGCTTGTCGACCAGGAACGGCCGCGTGAACATGAGATTGGAGAACAGCACGTCATATTGCCGAAGTCGCAGGGCTTCGTCCTTCTCGGATTGGTCCCACTTCAGGTTCGACAGGAGGGGTTTCTCGAAATTGCTCTGGAGCACGTTCATGTTGATGTGCGCCAGAGCATCGGCATTCTGGCCGTTGAGGATGACGGTTCCGCCGAAATCCTTCTCGATCATCGCGACCGCGGGGCCGCGGCCCGAGATGATGTCCTTTTCCATGCGGCTGTCGAGCACGGCAGTGGCGAAGGCGGATTGGGAATAGGTTTCCTTGACGAGTTCGAGCGCCATGCCGACCTTGTCGGCGACGGCGAATGCCCTGTCCGGTCCATTGGCGGTGTTGTGCTCGACCGTAAGCGAGCGGAACTCGGGGATCTTGCCGCGAAGGCCGAGATAGATCGTGAAGCAATCGACGCCGCCGGAGAACATCAGCACCGGATTGATACGATTGCGTGTGAAATGCCGCGCCAAAGAGTCTGAGATCTCCTCGATCGCAGCTTCGAAGGAAGCCGGCTGGTCCGGCCGGTCCATGATGTAGGAGCGGAAGACGGTCCTCTCTCCGCCCTGGAATTCTATGAGCGCGGCCGGCGGGATGCGGAAGACGCCTTCGAAATGGGTCGATATCGGCAGCTGGTTGTAGGCGCTCTTGGGAGCATGGGTGAGGAACAGGGAAATGGCATAGGAGTCGATCGAGATCCGGTCGCCCAGCACGGCGAGCACCGGAGCCAGCGTGGTCGAGGCGACCGCCTCGCCATGTCCGGCATAGCCGTAACCGCCGCAATACCCCGGCGACGTGATGATCCTGCCGCGGTCGAAGTCGACCAGGACGTAGTTTCCGATCGACCGGCGGGCTTCCGAAGCCAGAAAGTCCGGCAGCGGGACGGCACCGTATCGCGAGACGAGTTCGCCTGGGTGTTCGCAGTGAAGCGGAGTGCCGTAGATCGCTACCCCGGACTGGGTCGTCGAGTTCCCCTGCTGGTGAAACACCAGATTGTCGACAGCGAAGATCATGGAGATTCCTTCATTGGTACGGGCCGGCATGGCCGCGCTTTCAGCCCATTCGACGGGGTAATCATCTGTTCGGCAATAGCAATCCTAACCTGCAGACAATCTGGAGAGGAAGTTCCTTAGGCTTAGTCTTCCCGACATTTTTCGAAGCGTCAATCTCACGATTGAGGCAACTTTGCCTTTAGCCACCTCTCATTGGATATGCCGTAAGCGAACCAATCGGCACCGTCCTTGATCTCCATTACTACTATCCGGTCTTCCGGCTCAAGGCCCTCGGACAGATCCATGAACAGCGACGCGGCGTCCTTGTCGGTCTCGATGAACTGGACCGCCTTCAGAGGTGATCGGCTGTCAAGGACCTTCAGCGTGTCGTAAAATCCCTCGTAGACTTTGCGCTTCCCCCGCAAATCGTAGGCAATCATAAAGATGGGCATTTCCTCACATCGGCCGTTGCTGACAGGGGCACGGACCCTAGGCGATTGTCGTCAAAAGTACACGGGGTAATGCGCCATAATGATGACGCTTTGAGCAAGAAGCCTGAGGGCGCGATGAAACGTAGAGCATTTCTTGGGCTGCTGGGCGCAGCTGCCGTCATGCGACCGAAGCTGGCGTTTGCGGCGCGCGACTTCCCGACGCGCGCTGCCCTCGCCGCCGCGCTTGCTGGCGGGCTGGTGCCGGAGGACGGACAGACCTACACGGCGGGCGGGTTTCGCTACGCCGGGGCCTCGGGCGCAGCCGCTTTGCCGGACCTGCCCGGGTTGCTGCCGGACGGCGACGTCTATCCACAGCATTTTGGCGCGCTCGCCGACCTGGCATACACGCTGCGCAACGACCTGCCGCTCGACGCGTCCTCCGCCGAGCGCAGGAGAGGTTTTGTTCGAACAGGCGGCACCAATGACAGGGCCGCTTTCGAGGCAGCCGACGCCCATGCCTTCGCGAGGCGAGTGCCGCTGATGCTCGACGGCGATTATTTCATCGACGGCGAGATACGGCCGAAAGCCCGCTGGATCGCAAAGCAGCGCTTCGCCAGTACCCTGTGGTGCAGACATTCCTGGGACGGGGTCGCCAATCAGTACATCGAGAGCGGGATGGTGCTGCTCGAACCCGGCTCGGGCCTGATCGGTATACGCTTCATAGACCAGTGGGCGGCCACCTCCGTAAAGCCGAACAAAGGGCGAGGCATGGGCTGCTTCGGTACCGCTGTCCGCGTCGGCGAATTCGGAACCGTAGCCGAGCAGCCGCTGCGGAAGAACATCGACCTTGACGTGCTTTTCTGCAGGGCGGCACGCCTCGCAGGAGAACAGCCTTCCCAAGCCAATCTCATGGTCACCTATATGGGCCATGTTGAAGACTGCAGGGTCGATGTCGGGGTTTTCGGCGCAACCAATGTCGGTACGAACATCCTTCTGCTTTGCCATTTCGGCTTCAAGTACGACCCACGGGCCGACGGTTTCGACGATCGGAACAATCCAAGCAAGACAGATGCGCGGATGCTCGAAACCTATCATCCCAGTAATTTCGACATCACCTTTCTGAGCGAGCTGGACAATGCCGACGGCTGGGGCTTGCTTCGGCCATATGACCTTGCGTCTACGGGTGCGATGCGGGTCGGCCCGGTCAGAACGAGGGGCCTTCCGACCGGGGGCGCGGTCTCCTGCGGCGACTATTGCGACATGCTGACCGTGGAGCGCCAGAAGGGCACGATCGGCAAGGGCATCCGTCTGGGCTTCATCCACGCTACCGGCTGCCGCCTGTCCAACCGGAACGACGAGGCCCGGTTCGGCGGCTTCTACGTCAAGGGGATAGGCACGGTCTCCGGAAGCGGGTTCGTCTATGACGGCACCGACATGAAACTGAGGTCCCAGCTTGAATGGGACATCAAATGCGAGGGCATGCACCTTGAAATGGAGGCCGACGCGGCCGAGGGCAAGTCATATCCGCCGATGAAACCGAGCGCGGTGCGCGGCGTCTGGCTCAACGGCTGCCTCGGCAGCATCGATCTCGGCAAGATCTCGACCTTCGGCGCGACGCGGGCGGTCGAGGTCGAGTACAGCAATTGCGATCTCGTCTACGACTATGTCGCCGGCGACGGGGTGCTGATGTACGAATTTTCCAAGGGCGGCCGGATACTCGGCTCCTCGACCACGCGCCGCGGCGACGACGCGGAGGACGGTTCGCAGGCTTCCGCACGCAAGACGGCGGTCACGGTCATCGGCAGGACACTGGCTACCAAGACCACGCAGGATATCCCGGCCGGTGCGACCGTCATTCCGATCAAAGCCTTCGATGCCGGTCCCGAAGGGCGCGCGGACGACGTCTATGTCGGCGACCCCATCAGTATCGGTGACGAGACGGTTATTGCGCGCGCGCTTATCCAGAACGGTGTGTCTTACCTGGTCACCACGCCGCTGGCGGCGCCGGTGCGGTCGGGAACGCCCGTGGTCATCGATCAGCGGGCCCGGCTCGATCGGTTCGTCGGCAGCTTCGACAGCGGCGGCGAGGGGATAGTCCTGGTCAATGCCGACGTTCTCGACGCCGACCTGTCGCGGGTGAAGTGGGCCGGCCGGTATGCGGCGTCGCTCAAGAGGGGCAGCTATATGCAGCTCGTCGAAGGGCCGCCGGCGCCGCGGCAAGGGTCGGCCAAAGCGGACAGGATGATCGCCGTCGACAGGACCAGCCGGGTGGACGGCCCCGGAGCGCGGTGACCCTGCGCCGGGAATCGGCGTCGAGATGGAGGGCAGGGGAGGAGCCGTGTCGACGGCTCCCGCTCATCCCTTCTTCTTGTTGTAGAGGTCGAAGGCGACGGCGCCGAGCAGCACCAGGCCCTTGATGACCTGCTGCCAGTCGATATTGATGCCCATGATGCCCATGCCGTTGTTCATCACGCCCATGATGAAGGCGCCGATGACCGCGCCGGTGACCTGGCCGACGCCGCCCAGCGCCGAAGCGCCGCCGACGAACACGGCGGCGATGACGTCGAGCTCCAGGCCGGCGCCGGCCTTCGGCGTCGCCATGTTGAGGCGGGCGGAATAGATGAGGCCGGCAAGGGCGGCCAGCATGCCCATGATGGCGAAGATGTGGAAGGTCAGCCGCTCCGTGTTGATGCCCGACAGCGCCGCCGCCTTGAGGTTGCCGCCGATCGCGTAGATGCGCCGGCCGAAGGTCATGCGCTTGGTGATGAAGACGAACAGCGCGATCAGCACGCCCATCACCACCAGCACGTTGGGCAGGCCGCGGAAGGAGGCGAACTTGTACATCAGGAACAGGATAATCGCCGAGATCACTAGGTTCTTGATGACGAAGAAGACGAACGGTTCCGCCTCGTAGCCGTGGCTCTCGCGGCTGCGGCGGCTCTGCACCGCCAGGTAGAGCATGGCCAGCACGATCAGGACGCCGATGACGAGGGTCGTCGAATGCAGCACGATGCCGGTTCCCGGCATCGGCGCGCCGGATGCGTTGAGGGTCGGCGCGACGAGGGTGAAGGGCCCGATCACGTCGGGGATGAAGCCGGCGCTGAGCAACTGGAACAGTGGCGGGAAGGGGCCGACGGAGCGGCCGCTCAGCACGTTGAGCAGCAGGCCCTTGAACACCAGCATGCCCGCCAGCGTGACAATGAAGGACGGGATCTTCATATAGGCGATGAAATAGCCCTGTATGCCGCCGATCACCGCGCCGAAGGCGATGCACAGGAGGCCGGCGAGCAGCGGGTTCATGCCGTAGTCGACCATCAGGATCGCCGCCACGGCGCCGATGAAGCCGGCCACCGCGCCGACCGACAGGTCGATGTGCCCGGCGACGATGACCAGGAGCATGCCCAGCGCCATCACGATGATGTAGGAGTTCTGCAGGACGACGTTGGTCAGGTTGACGGGATAGAACAGCACCCCGTTGGTCATGTACCAGAAGAACACCATGATCGCGATCAGCGCGATCACCAGGCCGTATTCGCGCAGATTCTCCCTGACGGCGTCCTGGACGGTCGCCTTGGCGGCGCTGGCGGGCGGTGCGGCGGTCTCGGTGCTCATGACGCTGCCTTCTCTTCTCCGCGGACGATCGCCCGCATGATCTTTTCCTGGCTCGCCTCGTGGCCGGCGAGCTCGCCGACGATGCGCCCTTCGTTCAGCACGTAGATGCGGTCGCAGATGCCGAGCAGTTCCGGCATCTCCGAGGAGATGACCAGTATGCCTTTGCCTTCGCCGGCAAGCCTGTTGATGATGGTGTAGATCTCATACTTCGCGCCGACGTCGATGCCGCGCGTCGGCTCGTCGAGGATCAGCACGTCGGGATTGGCGAACAGCCATTTCGACAGCACGACCTTCTGTTGGTTGCCGCCGGAGAGGTTGCCGGTGATCTGATAGACGCTGGAGGAGCGGATATTGGTCTTCCTGCGGTATTCGTTGGCGACCTTCAGCTCGTCCATGTCGTCGATGACGCCCGACTTCGAAACACCGGGCAGGTTGGCTATCGTCACGTTGTGCTTGATGTGGTCGATCAGGTTGAGGCCGTAGACTTTTCTGTCCTCCGTGGCGTAGGCGAGCCCGCTGGCGACCGCCCGGTGCACCGTCGAGGTGTCGGCCGGCTTGCCGTGCAGGAACACCTCGCCGGTGACGTTGATGCCATAGCTGCGGCCGAACACGCTCATGGCGAATTCGGTGCGCCCGGCGCCCATCAGGCCGGCGATGCCGACCACCTCCCCCTTCTTCACATGCAGGTTGATGCCCTTGATCACCTGCCGCTCGGGGTGCTGGGGGTGGTAGACGGACCAGTTCTTCACTTCGAAAATGGTCTCGCCGATCTTGGGCGTGCGGCTGGGATAGCGGTTCTCCAGCGTGCGTCCGACCATCGAGGTGACGATGCGGTCCTCGGTGATGTCGGCCTTGTCCATCGTCTCGATTGACTGGCCGTCGCGGATCACCGTTATCCGGTCGGCGATGCGTTTGATCTCGTTGAGCTTGTGCGAGATCATGATCGAGGTGAGGCCCTGCGTCTTGAATTCGAGCAGGAGGTCGAGCAGGGCCTGGCTGTCCTTCTCGGACAGCGATGCCGTCGGCTCGTCGAGGATCAGCAGCTTGACGTCCTTGGCCAGCGCCTTGGCGATCTCGACGAGCTGCTGCTTGCCGGTGCCGATATTGGTGATCAGCGTATCGGGGTCCTCGCGCAGCCCGACCTTGCGCAGCAGCTCGGAAGCGCGCCGCTTGGTCCGGTTCCAGTCGATCACGCCGGCGCTAGCCTGCTCGTTGCCCAGGAACATGTTCTCGGCGATGGAGAGCATCGGCACCAGTGCCAGTTCCTGATGGATGATGACGATGCCGACCTTTTCGGAATCGTGGATGCCGTGGAACCGGCACTCATTGCCTTCGTAGCGCACGTCGCCGTCATAGCTGCCGAAGGGATAGACGCCGGAAAGCACCTTCATCAGCGTCGATTTGCCTGCGCCGTTCTCGCCGCAGATGGCGTGGATGTCGCCGCGGCGGACCTTCAGGTTGACGTTTTCGAGCGCCTTGACGCCCGGAAACGTCTTGGTGATGCCGCGCATCTCCAGAATGGTGTCTGTCATGGATGATCGTCTTCGATGCCTGGCCGCCGATAGTCGGCCACAGAGAATAGCTCAAGAGCCCGCAATATCCTACGGCCGACGATGCGCGGCCGGCAGGCCCCGCAAGCCCTTTCTCCCGCTGTCGCGGGAAGGAGGCCGGCAGGCGGATGAGGTGCGACCCGAACGCGGCAGAGTTGGCGCCGCCCCTCATCCGGCCGGGCCGCCTTCTCCCCGCAGCCGGAGAGAAGGCGATGTCGATTACTTCAGGTCTTCGGCCTTGATATAGCCCGAGCCGACGACGATCTCTTCATAGTTCGACTTGTCGACCGAGACCGGGACGAGCAGGTAGGACGGAACCACCTTGACGCCGTTGTTGTAGGTCTTCTCGTCGTTGATCTCGGGCTTGCCGCCGGAGAGAGCGGCGTCGACGAGATTGGCAGTCACCTTGGCCAGCTCGCGCGTGTCCTTGAACACGGTCGAATACTGCTCGCCGGTGATGATCGCCTTGATCGACGGGGTCTCGGCGTCCTGGCCGGAGATGATCGGCCACGGCTGGTCGGCCGAGCCGTAGCCGACGCCGCGCAGCGACGAGATGATGCCGCGCGACAAGCCGTCATACGGCGCCAGAACCGCATCGACGCGGCTGCCGTCCGAGTAGTTGGCCGACAGGATGTTGTCCATGCGGGCCTGTGCGACCGCGGCGTCCCAGCGCAGCGTGCCTACCTTCTCCATGCCCATCTGGCCTGACTTCACCACCAGCACGCCCTTGTCGATCAGCGGCTGCAGCACGCTCATGGCGCCGTCGTAGAAGAAGAAGGCGTTGTTGTCGTCGGGCGAGCCGCCGAACAGCTCGATATTGAACGGACCCTGCTTCTCGGGGTAGCCGAGGCCCTTGAGGATCGACTCGGCCTGCAGCACGCCAACCTTGAAGTTGTCGAAGGTGGTGTAATAGTCGACGTTCGGGCTTTCGCGGATCAGGCGGTCATAGGCGACCGTGATCGCGCCGCTGTCTTTCGCCTGCTGCAACACCTGGCTCAGCGTCGTGCCGTCGATCGAGGCGATCACCAGGGCCTTGGAACCCTTGGTCACCATGTTCTCGATCTGGGCGAGCTGGTTGGGGATGTCGTCCTCGGCATATTGCAGGTCGACGGTGTAGCCCTTGGCCTCCAGCGCGGCCTTCAACTCGTTGCCGTCGCTGATCCAGCGCAGCGAGGATTTCGTCGGCATGGCGATGCCGACCAGGCCCTTGTCCTGGGCGTGGGCGGCAAAGGTCAGGCCAGCCAGGCTTATCGCCAGGGCGCCGACCAATGTCTTGATGATCTTCACGGTGTTGTTCTCCCTTGTCCAAATCGAGCGCAGCCGGCGCGCGGTCGCTCATGTGGGGCGGCCCCAGGGGTCAGTCGCATGCTGTTCCGAAGTCCTCCCGCTCCCTCCGGCCCTTCGTCAGGGCGCACTCGAACGCCCGTCAGGGGAGGGCCCGAGACCGCCTGACACTGTGTCCAATTCGATATGACTGTCAAATCAGAATTATGACGAAAGATATATCCAGTCTGGTATATCGTGGCGTGCGCAGAACAGGAGGATGCGAATGCAGGATGCCGGTCCGGACCACCATCCGACATACCATGCCGACATGCCGGTGGTCGGCGCCGACACGCTGCTCAGGAGCGGGCTGAAGCTCGCCCACATGCGCATGATCGTGGCTCTCGACGACCACGGCCAGGTGAGCGCCGCCGCGCAGGTGCTCGGCATGTCGCAGCCGGCGGCCTCGCGCATGATCGCCGAGATGGAGGGGATTTTGAAGGCGCCGCTCTGCCAGCGCCTGTCGCGCGGCGTGGGGCTCACCGCCTACGGCCGCGCGCTGGCGCGGCGCGCCCGCGCCATCCTGCTGGAGTTGAGGGAGGTCGACCGCGAGATCTCGGACCTGCGCTCGGGCAAGGGCGGCTCGGTCTTCCTCGGCGCGGTGACCGCGCCGGCGATAGAGCTCGCGGTGCCGGCGATCGGCAAGATGCGCGCCGACAACCCGCGGCTCGAGGTCAATATCCAGGTCGACACCAGCCCGGTGCTGGCGCGCGAGCTGCTCGCCTCGCGCCATGACTTCATCATCGCGCGAATCCCGGACGACCTCAACCCGCGCCAGTTCGAGAGCCGCGAGATCGGCATCGAGAAGGCCTGCCTGATCGTGCGCCGCGGCCATCCGCTGGCCGGCGACGGCACCGTGCCGACCGACCGGCTGGCCGATTACGACTGGGTGTTCCAGCCGGCCGGCTCGCTGCTGCGGCGTACGCTCGAGCGCATCTTCCTGAGCCGCAACATTCCGCTGCCGGAGCGGGTGCTGAACACCGGCTCGCTGCTGCTCACGCTGGTCATGGTGGCGCAGTCCGACGCGATCGCGCCGGTGTCGGTGGAGGTGGCGCGCTTCATCCGGGGCGAGCAGGGGCTCGGCGGGGCGATCGACGTGCTGCCGATCGATTTCGACATCGTCGTGCAGCCCTACAGCCTGATCAAGGTGCGCAACCGGGTGCTGTCGCCGGCGGCCGCGGCGCTGCACCAGCGCATCCTCGACGAGATCGCGGAAGGGTGAGGCGCGGCCGTCCGTCTCGGGATCGCCCCGCAGGGACGTTCAGAAATAGCACTCCGCGCCCTTGCCGCGTGCATAGGCGCTGCGCTCGCCGCACTGCTGGCCGTTGAGCATGATGTCGTAGGGGCACTGGCAGTCGCCGCCTTGCGGCGCACGGGCAGGTCTCATCGCTCCCCAGATCGACTTGTCGGCCGGCGACGCAGCGGCAGGGACGGCCGCCGCCGGTTCGGAGATCGGCGCCACATCGGCCCTTGGTCGCGGCACGGCGGCCATTTCCGTCGTCGGCCGCGGTCCCCGGGCGGTCAGGTAGTCGCTGTGCACCCAGCCAACCATGCCGTCCACCGCGACCTTGCGCCATTTGCCGTCGGTGGCGGTAGCCTCGAGGGCCTGCCCGGCCTTGAGCATCGCCACCACGGGGCTCGCCGTGCTCGCCTCCTTGCGCAGGCGCACCTTCTCGGTGGTGCGCAGCGTCTCGGCCTCGGCACGCGCCACCGGCCTTTCCGGCCGCGGGATCGAGCTGGTCACCATGGGCGAGGGTTTCGGCGCCGGCGCGGCGGCGAGGGCAGGGGTGCTTTCCGTCGGCTTCCTCTTCTCGACCGAGGCGCTCTCGCCGGTGCGCTGGCGCTGCCAGTGCTCGCGCTTCGGCGGCTCCTGGGTCATCGCCCAGGCGCCGGCGGCGAGCGCACCGATCACCAGCCATCGCAGTCGTGGAAGCATGAATCCAACCATGCGCCGATCATGCGCCGGAATCGCTTAAGGCTTGGTTTACCACGATGCGGCGGCGCATCGATCTGACGGGAGGCGAGCCGCCGGCGGCTTTGTCCTCCGACTGGCCCAGCGCTTGTTCGCCACTAGCGATTGCATCGTCCCGTAAGGCTTGCGAAACGGGCTGCATGCAGACGCAATCCAACCTCAAGGCGGCCTTCTGGATGGGCTGCTCGCTGGGCTGCATGATCCTGATGACCTGGGCCGGGCGGGAAACCACGCGTGAGCTCGACGTCTTCCAGGTCATGGAGATACGCTCGCTGATCGGCCTCGTCCTGCTCTATCCGCTGGTGCGCCGGCTCGGCGGGCTGCGGGCCATGGCGACGGCGCGCCCGCTCCAGCATATCGGCCGCAACGTCGCCCACTATACCGGTCAGTTCTCTTGGCTGGTGGCGCTGACCATGATCCCGCTGGCGCAGCTCATCGCCATCGAGTTCACCATGCCGATCTGGACGGCGCTGCTGGCCGTCACCTTTCTCGGCGAGCGGATGACGCCGGCAAAGATCGTCGCGATCGTGCTCGGAATGATCGGCGTCGCCGTCATCGTGCGGCCGGGCGCCGGAAGCTTCCAGGTCGGCCAGCTCATCGTGCTGGGGGCCGCGGTCGCCTTCGCCATCTCCTTCGCCATGACCAAATCGCTGACGCGCACCGAATCGGTGGTGGCGATCATCTTCTGGATGCTGGTCATCCAGTCGGCGATCGGGCTCGTGCCGGCGTTGCTGGTGTGGCGCACGCCGTCGATCGGTTTGTGGCCCTGGCTGGTGGTGATCTCCTTCGGCGGCTCCTACGCGCATTACTGCATGGCGCGCGCCCTGGTGCATGCCGACGCCACGGTGGTCACGCCGATGGACTTCATGCGCGTGCCGGCGACGGCGGCGCTCGGCTACTTCGCCTATGCGGAGAAGGTCGACCTGTTCACGGTGCTCGGAACCGTGCTGATCCTGGCGGGCAATTTGCTCAACCTGGCCGGCCGGCGGCACAAGGCCGAGCCGCCGGTCTCCACGCCCTGACCTGACCTACTGGCGCCGGCGCAGCGCCAGCCGCACCCGCTCGACGCCGGTGATGATCACCGCCTCCATCGCGGCCCGCGCAGCGGCCGCGTCGCGGGCGCGGATCGCCTCGACGATGCGGTGGTGGGAGGCCGAGGCACGGTGCACCTCGCTGATGTCGGCGGTCGGCGAGGACAGGTTGAAGACACCGACCAGCGCCGCCTCGATCAGATTGCCGACCGAGCGCATGAACGGGTTGCGCGACGCCTCCGCCACCGCGAGGTGGAACTTCAGGTCGGCCATGGCGTGGCTTTCGGCGCTGTGGCCATCCTTGCCCATGTCCAGGGCAAGGCGTTCGAGATGGGCGACGTCGGCGGCCGAGGCGCGCTCTGCGGCGAGACCGGCGGCATAGGGCTCGAAGGCCAGGCGGATTTCGCTGAGGTGCACGAGGAAGGCGTCGTCGATGCCGGCCTCGAAGTGCCAGTTGAGGATGTCGGCGTCGAACAGGCTCCAGCTCTCGCGGCTGGTGACGCGGGTGCCGATGCGGGCGCGCGGCACGATCAGGCCCTTGGCGGCGAGCGTCTTCAGCGCCTCGCGCAGCACGGTGCGCGACACGCCGAAGCGCGCCATCAGCTCGGTGTCGCCGGGCAGGGTGGAGCCGGTGGGGATGGTGCCGGAGACGATGTCGAGGCCGAGCGAGTCGACGATGTGCGCGTGGTTGCTGCGCGACCGCTGGCCGGTGATCACTGTCTGGAGCAGGCCCATCGGTTGCTTTAGCGAGCCTCCCGGGCGTGGTCTGGCTGGGGTTCGTGGGGGCGGCGCGGTCCGCCCCGAGCATGGTTGCCGGACAAGAGAGACTCCTGCGGTGTAGAATCCCGCCGGGAAACGGGAAAACAACGGCAGCGGCCGACACCCCCGTCACGGATGGCGATCGTCCCTTGCTGCCGCGTTCCCGTCATCTGCGGTCGTCCACCTCAGTGATTGTCCCTTGGAATGCCCTTGGTCTGGGCGATGCGCTGGTAACGCACCGCCGGCTCCAGCACCGCGCCGGTTTCCATCTGGCCGACCATCGAGCGCTGGATCTCCTGCCAGGGCGTCTGGTGGTCGGGGTATTTGTAGCCGCCGGAGGCCTCGAGCTCGGTGCGCCGGCGCGCCAGTTCCTCGTCTGGGACGAGGATGTCGGCGGTGCCCTTGCCGATGTCGATGCGCACGCGGTCGCCGGTCCTCAGGATGGCCAGCCCGCCGCCGGCCGCCGCCTCCGGCGAGGCGTTGAGGATCGAGGGCGAACCCGACGTGCCGGACTGGCGGCCGTCGCCGATGCAGGGCAGCGAATGGATGCCGCGCTTCAAAAGATAGTCGGGCGCGCGCATGTTCACCACCTCGGCGGCACCCGGATAGCCGATCGGACCGGCCCCGCGCATGAACAGCACGGTGGTCTCGTCGATATGGAGATCCGGATCGTCGATGCGGGCGTGATAGTCCTCCGGTCCGTCGAACACCACGGCCGGCCCCTCGAAGGCATTGGGGTCCTTGGGGTTGGAGAGATAACGGTCGCGGAACTCCTGCGAGATGACGCTGAGCTTCATGATCGCCGAGTCGAACAGGTTGCCGCGCAGAACGCGGAAGCCGGCATGCTCCTTGAGCGGACGGTCGATCGGCCAGATCACCTTCTCATCGAGGATCTTCGCGTCACGGCAATTCTCGCCCATCGTCTTGCCGTTGACGGTGAGCGCGTCCTCGTTGATGAGGCCCCTGCTCATCAACTGGTTGACGACGGCCGGCACGCCGCCGGCGTGGTGATAGTCCTCGCCGAGATATTCGCCGGCCGGCTGCAGGTTGACCAGCAGCGGAATCTCTTCCCCATAGGTCTGCCAGTCGTCGATGGTGAGCTCGACGCCGACATGGCGCGCGAGGCCGTTCAAATGGATCGGCGCGTTGGTCGAGCCGCCGATCGCCGAATTGACGCGGATGGCATTGATGAAGGCGTCGCGGGTGAGGATGTCAGAGGGCTTCAGGTCCTCGTCCACCATCTCGACGATGCGCTTTCCGGTGAGATAGGCCACTTCCTGGCGGTCGCGGTGCGGCGCCGGGATGGCGGCCGAGCCGGGAAGCTGCATGCCCAAAGCCTCGGCCAGCGAATTCATCGTGGTCGCCGTGCCCATGGTGTTGCAGTAGCCGGTGGAGGGGGCCGACGAGGCGACCAGGCTGACGAAGCCGGCATAGTCGATCTCGCCCGCTGCCATCAGCTCGCGCGCCTTCCACACGATGGTGCCGGAACCGGTGCGCTCGCCGCGGAACCAGCCGTTGAGCATCGGCCCGACCGACAGCGCGATCGCCGGGATGTTGACGGTGGCCGCCGCCATCAGGCAGGCGGGCGTGGTCTTGTCGCAGCCGATGGTGAGCACCACGCCGTCGAGCGGGTAGCCGTAGAGCACCTCGACCAGGCCGAGATAGGCGAGGTTGCGGTCGAGCCCGGCGGTCGGGCGCTTGCCCGTCTCCTGGATCGGATGGACGGGGAATTCCAGGGCGATGCCGCCGGCCTCGCGGATGCCCTCGCGCACGCGCTTGGCGAGGTCGAGATGGTGACGGTTGCAGGGCGACAGGTCGGAGCCGGTCTGGGCGATGCCGATGATCGGCCGGCCCGACTGGAATTCCTCCTGGCTGATGCCGAAATTCATGTAGCGCTCGAGATAGAGCGCTGTCATGTCGGGGTTGCCGGGGTTGTCGAACCAGGCCTGCGACCGGCGCAGCGGCCTCGTCCCGTTGGGTTTGTGCGCTCCGTTTCCTGGCTTGCTCATGGCTTGGAGTCCTCGGGTGTTTCCTGGGCTTGTATCAGTCTTCGAACGGTTCGACGAAGGCGTGCCGGCCGACCATGAAGGCGTCGGCGACGTGGCGCAGCGGCCGCAGGTCGACGTCGCTTTCGCGCGCCGCGATCAATCCGGCGAAGCGCCTGTAGATGCCGGCATATTCCTCGTCGCGTCCATCGACGACCATCTTGGCGTCAATGGTGAGCCGGGCGCCACCCGACTGCAACAGCAGATCGCCGTCGTCGGTCGAGACGCGGATATCCCAGGTCTGCGGGCCGGTCTGGCGCCAGTCGAAGGTGGCGCTGGCGCGCTCGCCGGCTGCGTCGGCGAAGGTGAGCTCCACGGCGATCGGCTGGGCGCGGTTCTCGGGGAACTGCAGCGTCGCGGCCGTCAGATGGATCGGCATCGGCAGGATTTCAGTGACGATCGACAGGGCATTGATGCCGGGATCGAACACGCCGAAGCCGCCCGGTTCCCAGATCCAGGCCTGGCCCGGATGCCATTTGCGCACGTCCTCCTTCCAGTCGACGCGCACGGACCGGATATTCCTGGAGGCCAGCCACTGCTTCGCCTGGGCGACGCCGGCGGCGAAGCGCGAATGCCAGGTGGCGAAGAGCGACACGCGCTGTCCCGCCGCCAGGGCGACGAGGTCATCCAACTCGGATAAAGTCGCGCCGGGCGGCTTTTCGAGCAGCACGTGTTTTCCGGCGCGCAGCGCGGTCAGTGCCGCGGCGTGGCGCGGTCCGGGCGGCATGCAGAGCGCGACGGCGTCGAGGTCATCGACCTTTTCCAGCAGCGTCTCGATATCGGGATAGCTCGAGACCCCGTCGACGCTGCCGTGACGGCTGGCGGTGGCGACCAGCTCGAAATCGGCGCTGGCGGCGATCGACGGCACATGCTGGTCGCGCGCGATCTTGCCGACGCCGACGATGGCGATGCGGATCGGGGTCATCTGTGCGATCCTACAGCGCCTTCACCGCCACCGGTTTCGGCTGGTCGGTCGCCAGACTGTTGCGCAGCGGCAGGGTAAACGGCTTCGCCTCGATCTCGAACACGTCGCCGTCCTGCGGCTTGATGCCGTCGGAGAAGGACAGGGTGGCGGTGCCGAAGAAATGCACATGCACGTCGCCCGGCCGGCGGAACAGATCGTATTTGAAGTGGTGGTGGTCAAGATTGGCGATGGTGTGGGACATGTTGTCCTCGCCCGACAGGAACGGCTTTTCCCAGATCACCTTTCCGCCGCGGCGGATGCGCGAAAAGCCTTCGACATGGCCGGGCAGCGGGCCGGTCAACAGTTCCGGGCCAATCGAGGCCGGCCTGAGCTTGGAGTGCGCCAGCCAGAGATAGTTGTGGCGCTCGGTGATGTGGTCGGAAAACTCGTTGCCGAGAGAGAAACCGACGCGGAACGGCGTCCCATCGGGACCGATGACGTAGATCGCCGCGATTTCCGGCTCCTCGCCGCCGTCCTCGGCGAATGCCGGCGAGACAAGCGGCGCCTCCGGCGCGATCACGCTCAGGCCGTCACCCTTGAAGAACCATTCCGGCTGCGCGCCGACCTCGCCCGGCTTCGGCTTGCCGCCCTCGACGCCCATCAGGAACATGCGCATGGAATCGGTCGGCTTCTCGGCCGACGCGGCCGCCTTGTGCATCTTGTCGCGGCCCTCGGCCGAGCCGAGATGGGTGAGGCCGGTACCCGCGAGCATGAGATGCGCCGGATCGGGATGGTCGATGGGAGCAAGCACGCGCCGTTCGGCAAGCGCGGCGGCAAGATCGACCTCCGGCCCCCTGGGCAGGCCCGCCACCGTCGCCTCGAGCGAAACGCCGTCCTCGATCGCCCTGCAGGCGAGCTCGTAGGTGGAGGCCACGCCGCCGACCAGCCGCGCATCGCCGGCATCGTCCACGGCGGCGACGCGCCGCTCGCCCTGATGGATGAGTTGAACCAGCCTCAGCGCCATTCGTCTTTCCGGCGACGCGCGCCGGCCCTCTCGTTTCGCTACCGGCCTCTGCCGTTTGAAAGTCATATAGTACGACTTTTCAGGGCTGCATAGCGCCAAGTCGGCCAGAGGTTCGGGCCATGCGCGGCGAGGAGCGAGGCTGCGTCGGCGGAACTCCAGCCATGCGAAAAAGCCGTCGCGCGTTGGCGCGGACGGCCTTCGGTGGTCCAGGCGCGGCTAGACGGGGTAGAGACAGCGCCGGCCCTATCGGCGGGCCAACAGCCCGACGAGCAGGCCGATGACCGCGAGGCCGACGACCGCGGTCGTCACCGGATGATCCGATGCCGCGCGGCCGACGGCGCGCGAGCGGTCGCGAATCACCGGCAGGGCGTCGCCGATGTGGCTGGAGATGCCTTCATAGAGGTCGGACGCGGTTTCGTAGGCGTCGTCATAGGCCGCCGAGCCGCGTTTGCCCAACGCCCTGCGCAGCGACCTGACCTCCTTCTGCAGCTTCGCCATCTGGGCCTCGAGGTCGTCGGTCACATCGTCGCGGAAACGGGAAAGGGAAGCCATCATATGTCCTTGCGAAAGGGGAGATATTTCCCCGAACGCGAAGCCTGCTGAGATGGTTCCGCCTCAGCCCTTTTCCGAAACGCCTGCGTCGGCGAAGCTCGCCATGCCGGTGTGGCAGGCGAGCGCCGAGCGCAGGATGTTGACGGCTAAGCAGGCGCCCGAAGCCTCGCCGAGCCGCATGCCCAGGTCGAGCAGCGGCTTCAGGTTCATGGCGGCGAGCAGCCCGCGATGGCCGGCCTCGGCCGAGCAGTGGGCGGCGACGGCATGGTCGAGCCCATGCGGGTGGAGCCGCATCAGCGGCGCCGCCGCGGCGGTCGAGACGAAGCCGTCGAGCAGCACCGGAACGTTTTTGTGACGCGCCGCCAGCGTCGCGCCGAGGATGGCGGCGAGCTCGCGGCCGCCGACGGCGGCGGCCGCCCGCAGCGGGTCGTGCAGGACCTCGCCGTGCAGCTTTACGGCGACTTCGATCGCCGCCATCTTGCGGCCGAGCCCAGCGTCGTCGACGCCGGTGCCGCGCCCGACCCACTGATCGATGCCGCCGAAAAGGGAGGACGCGATGGCCGCCGCGGCGGTGGTGTTGCCGATGCCCATCTCGCCGAGGCAGACGAGGTCGGTTCCCGCCTCGACGGACTCGTAGCCGCGCCCGACCGCCGTCAGGAACTCTTCCTCGCTCATGGCGGGCAGCAGGGTGAAGTCGCCCGTCGGACGCTCGATGTCGAGCGCGATGACGTCGAGCTCGGCGCCGGCGGCGCGCGCGAGCTGGTTGATCGCCGCCCCGCCGGCGGCGAAGTTGGCGACCATCTGCGCGGTGACCTCTGCCGGGTAGGCCGACACGCCCTGGGCGGTCACGCCATGCGAGCCGGCGAAGACGAGCACCTTGACCCTGTCGAGGCCGGGCGTGTCGCGGCCCTGCCAGCGTGCCAGCCAGGCGACCAGCGTCTCCAGCCGGCCGAGGCTGCCCTGCGGCTTGGTCAGCGTGTCCTGGCGGCGGGCGACCGCCTCCGCCGCGGCGGGACTGCCGGCGGGCAGGTCCTGGCAGGCGGACCGCAGCGCGTCGAAGGAAGCGAATTTCATCGGAAAGGCTCCGTTGATCAGAAGACGGCCGAAGCGGCCAGAAGGACGAGGATTTCGGCAACCTGCTGCAGGGCGCCGGCCGTGTCGCCGGTCTGGCCGCCGATCTTCTTCAGGCAGAGCGCCCGCATAAGGAAGAAGGCGGCGGCGAGCAGCAGCGCGACGGCGACGGCGCCGGCGAGGCCGAGGGCGAGCAGCGAGGCGGCGCCCAGCAGCAGCGCCGCGTTGGCGACCGGGGCTTCGACGGCGCCTGCGCCGGCCGAAAGCCCGTCGCTGCGGGCAGGGGGGACGAGCCGCAGCAGCGCCGGCAGCAAGGCGCGCGAGGCGCCATGCGCAGCGATCAGCGCCGCAAACACCGCGCCGGGACCGGCCAGTTCGCTCAGCGCGCTCCAGCGCAGCAGGATCGACAGGGCCAGCGCGCAGGCGCCGAAGGCGCCGATGCGGCTGTCGCGCATGATCTCCAGGGTTCTCTCTCTTGTGAGTCCGCCGCCGAAACCGTCGGCGGTGTCGGAAAGCCCGTCCTCGTGCAGGCAGCCGGTGGCGAGCATGGTGGCGGCGAGCGCCAGCGCGGCCGCCGGGCCGGCGGCGAGGCCAAGCGCGTTCGCCAGGGCGAAGGCCAGGCCGCCGATCAGCGCCACCGCCCAGCCGGCCACGGGTGCGGCCCAGAACGCCGCCGACAGGCTGCGGTCGGATGCATCGAAGGCGGGAATCGGCAGGCGCGTGAAGAAGGCGACACACAGGCCGACGTCGCGCAGCAGGATTTGCGGGGAGAGGGTCATGCGCCTGCACCGAAAATCATCATCCCGCCCTCGCGATAGCGTGGAAGAATGTGCCGGTGACCAGCCCGCGGCGTCCGCCGAAGGCGCCGAGCGGTGCGCCCTGGCCGTCGAAGAGCTCGGCGAGCGGCTGGTCGGGGCCGGCGTCGACCAGCCGGGCATAGTGGAATTCGTGGCCGCGAACCAGCGTGCCGGCCGCGCCGATCGGGCAGTCGGCGAGCAGTCTTGCCTGGCGGTAGCCCAGATTCATGCGCCGTTTGGCGAAGCTGGTGGCATGGCCGAGCAGGCCGAGCATGGTGTGGGTGACGCCGTCGGCATCCTCCAGCGTTTCGCCCAAGACCATGAAGCCGCCGCACTCGCCATGGACAGGGCGGGTCGCGGCGAAGCGGCGCATGCCGGCGGCGAAGTTTTCCGCTTCCGCCAGCCGGCCGGCGTGGAGTTCCGGGTAGCCACCGGGCAGCCAGCAGACGTCGCAGCTCTCGTCCGGCGCCTCGTCGGCGAGCGGCGAGAACGGCCGGATCTCGGCGCCGGCCGCCTGCCATTGGGCGACAAGATGCGGATAGAGGAAGGTAAAGGCGGCGTCCTTTGCCAGCGCAATGCGCTGACCTGGCGGGGGCAGGGCGGTGGTTGTCAGTACCTGTCCCCGACTGGGCAGCTTCGTCGATGAGGTTCGGTCGGCGCTCGTCGCACCCCCCTCTGTCCTGCCGGACATCTCCCCCGCAAGGGGGGAGATTGCGCCTGCCGCCACGCCTTCGCCAATCGCCAGCGTTGCAGGAGGAGTGGCGGGGGCGAAGCTGCCAATCTCCCCCTTTGCGGGGGAGATGTCCGGCCCATTCGACAAGCTCAGGACAGAGGGGGCTGCGACAAGCGCCGACCGAACCTCAAACGCCCCCGCCATCCCGGCGATCCGGCCGATGTCGAGCGAGCGCTCCATCACGTCGGCGAGACGATCGATATGGGCGTCGAGGTCGGCGTGCTCGGAGGCCTGCACCAGGCCGAGGTGGCGCTCGGGGATGGTGACCAGGGGATCGCGCAGGATCGAACCCACCACCGGCAGGCCGAGCCGCTCGATGGCGTCGCCAGCGAGTTTTTTGTGGCGCTCGCTGCCGACGCGGTTCAGCACCACGCCGGCAATCCGCACCGCCGGGTCGTAGGCGACAAAACCCTTGGCGACGGCCGCCGCCGTCTCGGACTGGCCGGAGACGTCGAGCACCAGCAGCACCGGCAAGCCGTAGCGGCGGGCCAGATCCGCGGCCGAGCCCGACTGGCCGGCCGGCGCCGGGATGCCGTCGAACAGCCCCATGGCGCTTTCGATCACGACGATGTCGGTGTCGCGCCCCGCTTCAGCGGCGAGCGTGTCGAGCAGCGCGGGCGGCATCGCCCAGGAATCGAGATTGACGCCCGGCAGTCCGGTGGCCGCCTCGTGGAAGGCCGGGTCGATGTAGTCGGGACCGGACTTGGCGCCGCGCGCGGCGAGGCCGCGCCGCTTCAGCGCGCGCAGAAGACCGATGGTGACGCTGGTCTTGCCCGAGCCGGAGCGCGGCGCCCCGACGATCAGCCCGCGCGCGCTCATGGCAGGCCCGCGAGCGCGGCGCGCATCGACACGATATGGCCGACCACGATCAGCGCCGGCGCACCGATGCCGGCCTTCTCCGCTTCCTCGGCGAGCGTGGCGAGCGTCGCCGTCAATACACGCTCGTCCGGCGTCGTCGCCTGCTGGACCACGGCGGCCGGCGTGTCGGCCGGCAGGCCGCCGGACTGGAGTGCGGCGGCGATCAGCGGCAGGTTCTTCAGCCCCATATAGATGACGATCGGCTGGCCGGTTTTCGCCAGCGCGGCCCAGTCGAGGTCCTCGTCGGTGCCGGCGGCGTGGCCGGTGGCCAGGATGATGGCCTTGTTGATGCCGCGCATGGTGGTCGGGATGCGCGTGGCGGCCAGCCCGGCGAAGGCGGAGGTGAGGCCGGGCAGGACCCGGAACGCGATACCGGCGCGCACCAGCGCCAGCGCCTCCTCGCCGCCGCGCCCGAACACATAGGGGTCGCCGCCCTTCAGCCTGAGCACACGCCGGCCGGCGCGGGCGAAGTCGATCAGCCGGCGGGTGATGTCCTCCTGCTCGGTCGACGGCTTTCCGCCACGCTTTCCGGCGAAATGCAGCTCGGCATGGCCGGCCGCGGCCAGGATTCTGTCGGAGACCAGGGCGTCGTAGACCACACAGTCGGCCTGTGTCAGCGCCGACAGCACGTCGAGCGTCAGGCAGCCGGGATCGCCCGGCCCGGCTCCGGCCAGCCAGACATGGCCGGCCAAAAATCCGGCCGGACGGTAATCGAGGCGGGTGAGGGCGTCGGCGAGCGTCATGCGTGTCGCTTTGGACGATGACGCCCGGCTTCCGCAAGCCTATAGACGGCATCATGGAGACGGAAGATCGCCCCTTGCGGCGCGGATGGACCACCGGCGCCTGCGCGGCGGCGGCGGCCAAGGCCGCCTGCGCGGCGCTGACCACGGGCGATTTTCCCGATCCGGTCGAGATCGGCCTGCCGGGCGGGCGGCGCGTCGCCTTCGCGCTGGCGACGACCGAGGTGCGCGATGGCGAGGCTACGGCGGGCATCGTCAAGGACGCCGGCGACGATCCCGACGTCACGCATGGCGCGCTGGTGAAGGCGACCGCGCGGCGCGGCGCCGCCGGCTCCGGCGTCACCTTCCGCCGCGGCGAGGGGGTCGGGCTGGTGACGCGGCCGGGCCTGCCGATCCCCGTCGGCGAGCCGGCGATCAACCCGGTGCCGCGAAAGATGATCGCCCAGGCGGTCCGCGAGGCGGCGGGCGAGGGGGCGGACATCGAGGTCGAGGTGTCGGTGCCGAACGGTGCCGTGCTGGCCGAAAGGACGCTCAATCCGCGCCTCGGCATTCTGCACGGCATCTCCATCCTCGGCACGACCGGAGTGGTCATCCCCTATTCCTGCTCGGCCTGGATCCACTCCATCCATCGCGGCATCGACGTGGCGCGGGCCATGGGGCTCACCCACATCGCCGGCTCGACCGGCAACACCACCGAAGCCGCCGTGCAGAAGTTCCACGACCTGCACGAGGTGGCGCTGATCGACATGGGCGACTTCGTCGGCGGCATGCTGAAATATGTGCGGGCGCATCCGGTGGCGCGCGTCACCATCGCCGGCGGCGTCGCCAAGATGACGAAACTGGCGCAGGGCATGCTGGACGTGCATTCGAAGCGCGGCGCGGCCGACTTGGACGCGCTGGCGGCGGCAGCGATCGCGGCAGGCGGGTCGGCGGCGCTGGCGGATGCCATCCGGAAGGCCAACACCGTGGCCGGGGCGTTTTCGCTGGCCGGGGCGGAGGGGGTGGCCATCGGCGACGCGGTGGCGGCGGGCGCTTGGAAGACGGCGGCCGGGGCGTTGAAGGGAGCGGATGTGGAGCTGGAGATTCTGGTTTTCGATCGTCTCGGCAATCTGCAGGGGCGGAAGGGTTTTATGCCAGTGAATGAGAGGTGAGCGGCGGGCGCCGCGCTCTTTCGTAGGAGGTCGCCTCACTTCCGCCCCCGAAAACGCCGCTGATAGGCCGGATCGTAGAGCGAGCTCTCGCGAAAATCGTCGGCGCCGAGCGAGCGGCCGACGAAGATCACCGCCGTGCGCTCGATCGGCTGCGCCGCCAGCTTTCCGGCGATGGTGCCGAGCGTGCCCCTGACGATGCGCTCGTCGGCGCGAGAGGCGTGGAAGACGATGGCGACCGGGCAATCGGTGCCGTAGAGCGGCGACAGTTCCGCGACGATGCGGTCGATGGCGTGGATGGCGAGGTGAATGGCGAGCGTCGCGCCGGTGGCGCCGAAGGCGGCCAGCGTCTCCCTTTCCGGCATCGGCGATGCACGGCCGGAGACGCGCGTCAGCACCAGGCTCTGCGCCACTTCGGGGATGGTCAGCTCGCGCCCGAGGCTCGCGGCCGCTGCGGCGAAGGCCGGCACGCCGGGCGTCAGCGTATAGGAGATGCCGTGTTTCTCCAGCCGTCGCACCTGTTCGGCGACGGCGCTCCACACCGACAGATCGCCGGAATGCAGCCGCGCCACGTCCTGCCCGGTCTGGTGGGCGGAGATAAACTCCCGCTCGATCTCGTCCAACGACAGCGGCGCTGTGTCGACCAGTCTTGCGCCGGGCGGGCACCAGTCGAGCAGTTCTTTCGCGACGATCGAGCCCGCAAACAGACAGACAGGGCAGCGCGCGATGAGATCGCGTCCGCGCACCGTGATCAGGTCGGCCGCGCCCGGCCCGGCGCCGATGAAATGCACAGTCATGGCAGAACTCCGTCATATGCCAGCGCGCAGGTCACCCTACCGGCCGCGACACGCGGCCCGAGCAGTTTTGCGCCGGCGCCGATGGCCGCGAGCGCTGTCGCCTCCGACGCCGACGGCGCGCCGGTCGCCTCAAGGGACCGCGCCGAGTGCGTCAGCGAGCCGGCGCCTGCGGCTTCCAGCTCGGCCCGGCCGATCACCACCACGATCTTTCCCAATATCTGCGCCGCCGCATGAATGCCCGGCTCATCGGTCTTCAGTTCCGGCACGGCCAAGGCTTCCAGGTCCGACGGTTCGACGGCATGGGCGGCGCAGGCGGCGTCGACGGCAGCGAGCACCTCCGCCGCCGTCACGCCACTGGCGCTGCCTATGCCCGCGACGATCATGGCTTCTGCCACGCCCATTGAGTCACCGGCAGGGCGGGCCGCCAGGCCTGCATGGTGCCGACCGGAGCGGCGCGCGAAAGCCCGATGCGGGTCAGGTCGCCACCGCGTTCGGCCTGGCAGGCGATCAGCACCGCCTCCATTTCGAGCGTCACCGCATTGGCGACCAACCGGCCGCCGGATTTAAGCGCGTCGATCGCGGCGTCCATGACACCGGCCTCGCTGCCACCACCACCCACGAAGACCGCGTCGGGTGCCGGCAATCCGGCGAGCGCGGCCGGCGCCGTTCCGGTGACGATCTCCAGCCCCGGCACGCCGCAGGTTTCGGCGTTGCGGGCGATTCGCCCGGCCCGTTCCGGCGAGGCCTCGATGGCGATCGCGCGCAGCGAGGGATGGCGCAGCATCCATTCTATGGACACCGAGCCGGAGCCGGCGCCGATGTCCCACAACAGCTCGCGGCGGCGCGGCGCCAGTGCGGATAGCGTGAGCGCGCGGATCTCGCGCTTGCTGATCTGCCCGTCATGCTCGAACAGACCGTCGGCCATGCCGGGCGTGAGCGGCAGGATCCTTGCTTCAGGATTTGAATCAACCGCGATCGCCAAGACGTTGAGCGGATTGATGTCTTCCATCGCGAAGCCGGCAGCCTGCGCTGTGCGTATGCGCTCGTTCGGGCCGCCCAGCGCCTCCAGAACGGTGAGCCGTGAGGCGCCGAAACCCGTTTCCGCCAGAAGCCTTGCCACCGCACCGGGCCCGTCCGCATCCGAAGTCAGCGCGATGATGCGCGTGCCGGGATGCAGCAGCGGGCGGATCAGGTCGATCGGCTTGCCGTGCAGCGAGACCGTCTCCACCTCGGGCAGTGCCCAGCCGAGCCGGCTCGCTGTCAGCGAGAAGGCGGAAGGCGCGGGTATCGTCCGCATCTCTGTCGGCCCGACATGCCGTGCCAGCGTGGTGCCGGCGCCATGGCAGAACGGGTCTCCCGAAGCGAGCACGCACACTCTCTTGCCGCGCAAAGCAGTCACGGCGCGCATCTCCGCGTCGAAGGGCGAGGGCCAGGGCCGCGCCTCGCCTGAGATGGCGGCGGCCACCAGCGCCAGATGCCGCCTGCCGCCGAACACGATTTCGGCTTCGGTGATCCGCCGCTTGGCCTCGGCACCCAGACCGTCTAGACCATCTTCGCCGACGCCGACGATCGTGAGCCATGGCGCGGCGACGTCCTTCGCTTCAGCAGCCACCATGACCCATCGCATCCTCATCCTCGGCGGAACCACCGAAGCCCGGCAACTGGCGGAGCGGCTTGCCGGCCGCAGCGGCCTTGCCGCAACCCTGTCGCTCGCCGGCCGCACGGTCAATCCGCTCGCCCATCCCGTGCCGGTGCGCAGCGGCGGATTCGGCGGCGCCGAAGGTCTTGCCGCCTATCTGCGCGAGGAGCGCATCGATCTGCTGGTCGACGCGACGCATCCCTATGCCGCGCGCATCTCGGCCAATGCGGCGCGGGCGGCTTCGTCCACGGGCAGCGGCATGCTGGCCCTGCGTCGAACCCCCTGGCAGGCTGTCGTCGGTGACCGCTGGACCATCGTCGACGATGCCGCCCATGCGGTTTCGGCGCTCGGCGCGGTGCCGCGAAAAGTGTTTCTGGCGCTCGGCCGGCAGGAGATCGGGCCTTTCAAGGCCGCCCCGCAGCACTCCTACCTCATCCGCAGCGTCGATCCGGTCGAGCCGCCGCTGCAGGTGCCGGATGCCACCTATCTGCTGGCGCGGGGACCGTTCGCGGAAGCCGACGAGCGCAGGCTGCTGGAAGAAAACGGCGTCGAGGCGATCGTCGCCAAGAACAGCGGCGGAATGGCCACCTATGGCAAGATCGCCGCCGCCCGCGCCCTCGGCATCGAGGTTCTTCTCTTGCGCCGGCCGGCGCTTCCACCGGTGAGGACGGTGGAGACCGTCGCGGAGGCGGCTCTGGCGATCGATCATTGGCTTGCCGGGACGAACGATCGCGGCGTGTAGATCAGCGGCGGCCTTTCGCCGCGCGCGATCAGGCGGGTCTCGGCCGAGCCGATGATGATGCAGGTCGCCATGTCGGCGCGTTCCGCATCGGCTTGTGCCAGCGGCACCGTGTCGATGCGCTCGTCGGTCCTGCCGGCGGCGCGGCCGAAGATCACCGGCGTCTCGGCCGGCAGCACGGCGCGCAGGCATTCGAAAGCCCGGCCGAGCTGCCACGGCCGCGCCTTGCTGATGGGGTTGTAGAGCGCGATCACGAAGCCGGCCGCCGCCGCCGCCGTCAGCCGGCGCTCGATCACGTCCCATGGCTTCAGGTTGTCGGAAAGCGAGATGGCGCAGAAATCATGGCCGAGCGGCGCGCCGGCGCGGGCCGCGACCGCCAGCATCGCGGTGACGCCGGGGACGATTTCGATGTCGAGGTTGCGCCATGCGGCCGGGCCGGCCTCGATCGCCTCGCAGACGGCGGCGGCCATGGCGAACACGCCGGGGTCACCGCCCGACACCACCGCGACCGTTTCGCCCGCCGCCGCCTTCGACAGAGCGGCCTGCGCCCGCGACAACTCCTCGCGGTTGTCGGAGGCTACCCGCACCTGCTCGGGACTTAGGTCAAGACGGTCGAGGTAGGGCTTGTAGCCGTAGAAGAATTTGGCTTCGGCCACCGCCGCCCGCGCTTCCGGCGTGACCTGATCCGGGCTCCCGGGACCGAGGCCGACGACGAACAGGCGGCCGCTCACAGCACAACTCCGGATGCCGTGACGCTGCCGGGGCGGCCGAGCCAGCCGGGAACCAGCACGATCGAGAAATACGGCGCGGCGTCGTCGGCCTTGTCGGCCAGCCGCATCGTCGCCCCGTTGGCCATCGTGCCGCGCTCGACATAAAAGGCGCGCTCCAGCCTGCCGGTCGCTTCCAGCGCCCGGCGGATCTTCGGCAGGTTGCGGCCGACCTTCATGATCACCGCGGCGTCGGTGTCGGCCAGACGGCGCGCCAGGTCGAACTCGCTCATAGTGCCGGGCAGCACGGTGAGCACGTCGTCGCCCTGGACGATGGGCTGGCCGGTGGCCGACCAGCAGCCGGACATGGCCGTGACGCCCGGGACGACCTCGGTAGGATAGAGGTGCGCCAGGCGCACATGCAGGTGCATGTAGGAGCCGTAGAACAGCGGGTCGCCCTCGGAGAGCACCGCCACGGTGCGGCCGGCGTCGAGGTGGCGCGCGACAATTGCGGCAGACTCCTCGTAGAAGGCGAGGATATGCGCCTTGTAGTCGTCGTGGCTTTTGGCGATCTCGGTGGTGACCGGATAATGCAGGGGCAGCTCGACGACGCCGGGCTTCAGCCGACCCTCGACGATGGCGCGGGCGTTGCCGTTGCCGCCGCGCTTGGCGAAATGCGCCAGCACGTCCGCCTCTGCGAGCGCGCGCACCGCCTTGAGCGTCAGCAGCTCGGGGTCGCCCGGCCCGGTGCCGACGCCGATCAGGCGTCCTTTCGACTGCGCGGTCACAGGCCCGTCCTCGCCAGCGCGTTGAGGCAGGCCGCCGTCATGGCGCTGCCGCCGAGCCGTCCGCGTACGATGGCGAAGGGCACGCCAAAGGAATTTTCGGCAAGACCATCCTTGGATTCGGCAGCGCCGACGAAGCCGACCGGCATGCCGAGGATCGCCGCTGGTTTCGGCGCGCCGTCGCGCAGCAGTTCGAGCAGATAGAAAAGGGCGGTTGGCGCATTGCCGATCGCCACGACCGAGCCGGCCATGCGCTCGCCCCACAGCCTTATCGCCGCGGCCGAGCGTGTATTGCCGATCTCGGCGGCGATCGTTGCCGTGCGCGGGTCGCGCAGCGTGCAGACCACCTCGTTGCCGGCCGGCAGCCGGGCGCGTGTGACGCCGTGCGCCACCATCTGGGCGTCGCAGAAGATCGGCGCGCCGCCGGCCAGCGCCGTTCGCGCTGCCTCCACGAAATTCTCAGAGAAGACGAAATGCTCCGCCGCCTCCACCTGGCCGCAGGCATGGATCATGCGGATCGCCACATCGGCCTCGGCCTCGGAGAAGCGCGAGAGATCGGCTTCCTCGCGGATGATGGCGAAGGAGCGCCGGTAGATGGCGTCGCCGTCGCGGATGTAGTCGTAAACCGTCATGGTCTTCCCTGTTCGAATGCCGCGGCGAGCCTGGCCTTGTCGTCCTGCGTCAGCGCTGCAATGTCCGAATCGCCCGGGCGCCGGCCGCTGCGTATAGTTTCCGGAACCGGCTTCGCGCCACCGGCGCGCTCGGCCCCGAGATTTGTCAGAATCCTTGCCACCGCCGCGATCGCCCGCGGCAGGCCGTCCGCCGACCTGTAGGCCAGGGGCGTCGCCTTAGGTGTTCCCTGCACGACAAGTCCGGCGCCGTTTTCGCCGCCGATGATGACGATGTCGGCCGCCGCCTGCCGGGCGCAGCCCTTTTCGCAGCCGGAGATGTGGATGGAAAGATCCGAGTCGGTAAGGTCGGCGAGTGCGCCCGCGAGCTCGGCGATCTCCCGAGCCGGGATTTTTCCGGAGGCGCAGGCCGGCGCGCCCGGGCAGGCGGCGATTCGTGAACGCGGATCGGCGGGGTCGGTGACGAAGCCGAGCCTTGCCGCTGCGGCGCGCAAGGCGTCCGCGGAGTCGGGCGAAGGGCAGATCGGCAGCAGGGTGCGTGCCGGGGCTGGGCGGATGTCGGCGATACCCAACGCCTCCGCGTGGCGGGCGAGGTCGATGAGGCGGGCGGCGTCGATATGGCCGAAGGGCAGGGTGACGGGGAAGGCGTTGCGTCCGTCGTTCAGACGAAAGAGATCGCAGCCTGAACGGAGCGTGCCCTTCGCATTGCTGGAGCCGCGCTCCTTCGCACCCCCCTCTGTCCTGAGCTTGTCGAATGGGCCGGACATCTCCCCTGCAAGGGGGGAGATCGCGCCGGCCTCTGCGATTTCGCCAATCACCCGCGTTGCAGGAGGAGCGGCGGCAATAGAACTGCCAATCTCCCCCCTTGCGGGGGAGATGTCCGGCCCATTCGACAAGCTCAGGACAGAGGGGGGTGCGGAGGGACGCAGCCAGTTCAAAGTCCCGCTGGCAGCAGCGTCTCTCGCTCTCGCATCCCGGCCTCGCTCCGCAATTCTTTTAAGAACGGAAAGCACGGCCCGAATCGCGCCGTTGTCGTCATAGCAGCCGAATTGCTTGGCCGTTTCTAAGTCTCCCGCAATCGCCACTCGCCAGATCGGACCGCCTTGTGATTTCTCCGCCGTCAGCCGCACATCGGCGGAGATCGAATCCAGGGTGACAGCGCCGCGGCCGTCGACCACGACTGACACCTTTGGCCCCAGCCGCCGCTCCAGTCCGGCTGCGGCAACCGCTTGGCGGATGCGCTCCGCTATCGGCACCGGATCGGCGATCTCGGCCGGATCCGTCCCCGCCAGCGGGCTCACCTCGACCGGCACGCCGGTGCGTACCGCCATGCCGAGCGCATCGACGTCGGCGGCGAAGCGCTCGGCGGACGACGCAGAGAAGCCGCGGAACTGAAGGCTGCCGCGCGCCGTCACCTCGACCACCCCATTGCCGTGGCGCGCGGCCGATTCGCAGAGTCCGATCAGCGACTTCGGCGAAAGTCCTCCGGAAACGGGCGAGAGCCGGATCAGCAGCCCATCGCCGGTGGGCATCGGCGCCGACAGGGCCGGGCAGGCGCCGCGCCTGAGGGCCGCGCTCATGCCGCCGTCTCCTGGGCCGAGGCCTCGGCGATGAGCGCGGCGAGATCGTCGTCGACCGAGTTGCGCAGCGGGTGCCACAGGCCGCGCCGCCGCGCGGCGGCAAAACGCTCGGCGATCGCCCGCGCCGCCGCCGGATTCTCGCGTAGCAGGAAGGCGCGCACCCGTTCGTCGCCGAGATAGGCGTCGTGCACCGCGCCGATCAGCGCGCTGGGGATGGCATTGGTGGTCTCGGCGAAGCCGACCAGCCGGTCGACCGTCTCTGCGAACTCTGATGCGCCGCGCGGGCCGTGGCGCATCTGGCCTTGGATGAAGATCGGGTTGGTGGCGCGCGCCCGCACCACGCGGGTCACCGCCTCCGTCACCGAGCGCGGTTTCGGCCGTGCCGGGTCGGTGGTATCGAGCACGATCACGTCGGCATTTCTGCCGAGTGCGGCAAGCGCTGCCGAAAAGCCGCCGATGAAGGCGACGTCGGCGGAGCCTTCGAGGATGTCGCGGGTCGGATCGTCGCCGGTGTGCACCAGCAGGTCGGCCGCCGCGATGCGGCCGGCGAAGGCGCCGGGCGCCACCTCGCCGACGCCGTCGGCGCCGCCATAGGCGTGCGAGGCGGCTGCCAGATAGGCCTTGCCGATCTCTTCGCGCGCTGTCCAGTCGCCACGCGCCAGCAGGTCTTCGATGCCGGCGCCGTAGGTGCCGGGCGAGGAGCCGAAGATGCGCGCGGGAGGCTTGCCTTCGGCGCGCGCGGTGGCGGCGAGCGGATTGTCGGCGATTTCCTCGGCACAGGCGGCGACGGCGCGCGCGGCGGCGTCCATCAGCGCGATCTGCGTCGGGAACATGTCGCGGAACAGGCCGGATATGCGCCAGGTGACGTCGACGCGCGGCCGGCCGATCGTCGCCAGCGGCAGCACCTCGATGCCGGTGACGCGGCCGGTGGCGGCGTCCCATTGTGGGCGGCAGCCCATCAGCGCCAGGCCTTGCGCGATCTCCTCGCCGCCGGTGCGCAAGGAGGCGCTGCCCCACAGGTCGATGACCAGCGAGCGCGGCCAGTCGCCGTGGTCCTGCAGGTAGCGGCGCAGCATGTCGTCGGCCGCCGCCTTGCCGAGGTCGAAGGCGGTCGGCGTCGGCATGGTGCGCGGATCGGCGGTGAACAGGTTGCGGCCGGTCGGCAGCACGTCGGTGCGGCCGCGCGCCGGGGCGCCGGCCGGCCCGGCGCGGACATGGCGGCCGTCGAGCGCGGCGAGCAGGTTTTTGCGCTCCGCCTCGGCGCTGGCGGTGCGCAGCGGCTCGGCCTCGTCGGGCGCGGCGCGGCCGTAGACGTGCAGGCCGTCCTTGACGGCAAAATCCTTGAGGTCGCAGAGCCAGGCGTCGATGCGGCGCAGCGCCTCGTCCGGCGCGTCGGTCTTGGCCACGCCGGCTTCGCCGGCCAGCCCGGTCCTGGCGGCGGTCTCGACGATCAGCTTGGCCAGCCGGTCGCGGCGGCGGCGGTCGAGGCCGTCGGCCTGCGCGTATTCGTCGACCAGCCGCTCCAGCTTCTGGCGCTCTCCGTCATGGCCGGCGGCGGCCATCGGCGGCGGCAGATGGCCGAGGGTGACGGCCGCGATGCGGCGCTTGGCCTGCGCTGCCTCGCCGGGATTGCTGACGATGAAGGGATAGACGACGGGCAGGGGCCCCGTGACGATTTCAGGAAAGCAGTTTTTGCTCAGGGCGACGACCTTGCCGGGCAGCCATTCCAGCGTGCCGTGGGCACCGACATGGACGAGTGCATGGCAGCCGAGGCTTTCGCGCAGCCATAGGCCGAAGGCGACCAGCGCATGGCGCGGCGGCAGCGTAGCGTCGTGATAGTCGGCGCGGCGGTCGGCGGAGCGGCCGCGGTCCGGCGCGAGCGCCACGGTGACGTTGCCGAAGGCGGCGGCGCGGAAGGGGAAGTGGCGGTTTGGTTTCTTTGATGTGGAAATGGATGCGCTGCGCTCCTTTGCACCCCCCTCTGTCCTGAGCTTGTCGAATGGGCCGGACATCTCCCCCACAAGGGGGGAGATTGAGCCGGCCGCATTGGTTTCGCAAATCGCCGGCGTTGCAGAAAGAGCGGCGTCGCCGACGCTGCCAATCTCCCCCCTTGTGGGGGAGATGTCCGGCCCATTCGACAAGCTCAGGACAGAGGGGGGTGCGAAGGAACGCGGATTATCGCAATCATCGCCCGCGTCCCCCCACGCTGCCTCGAGCGCGGCCATGGCGTCAGCCGGCAGGTCGATAGCCAAGCGCCGATAGTCATCGAGCGTCAGGCTCTGCCCACCGCGCTCCAGCAGGTCGAGCAATGCGCGTGGTGATTGCGGAATCGAATCAACGCAATATCCGGCGTCCTTCAGATCGTGCAGCATGGCGAGCACGCTGGCGGGAACGTCCAGGCCGACGGCATAGCCGGTGCGTCCCGGCGCCGAGGGATAGTCGGGAATGAGGATCGCCAGCCGGCGTCTTTCGCGCGGGGTTGCGGCGAGCCGCAGGAAGGCAGCGATGCGTCCCGCCACCTGCTCGACGCGGTCGGGCTCAGGTGTGTTGGCTTGCGCCGTGAAGCGGAGCGATGGGTCGACGATGCTCGCAGCCTTGAAGGACAGCGCGCCGGCGAGCACGCGGCCGTCGAGCTCCGGCATCACCACATGCATAGCGAGGTCGGCCGGCGCCAGGCCGCGCGCATTCTCCGCCCAGGCCTCGCGCCGGGTGGTGGCGACGATCACCTGGAAGACCGGCACGCCGGCGCGGTCGAACAGCGTGTCGGCGCCGGGCTCGGCGCCGGTCGCGAAGGCGGTGGCGGTGACGATCGCCGCCGGCGCGAGGTCGCGGATCGCGGCCTCGACGAACGCGATCGATTCGCGGTCCTTCAGGCTGGCGACGAAGATGGGGATCGGCGCGATACCCCTGGTTTCCAGCGCCGTGGACAGCACGTCGATCGGTGCGACGTCGTCGGCGAGCAGCATGGAGCGATAGAAGAGAACGAGGACGGGCGGTGCGTTTCCCTCCGCCTCGAGGGGAGGGTGGGCGGTCCTGAGCTTGTCGAAGGGCCGGCCGGGTGGGGTAATTTCGGCAGTGCTCGGCGTTCCCCGAGGCCGAGCGCGGCCTTCATGTCGAGCGCTGCCTGGATCGACCCCCTCTGGCCGCTGCGCGGCCATCTCCCCAGCAAGGGGGGAGAGGACGCCGCGCCCGTAAAATCCCGCCTTCGGCACCGCCACCGCCGCATCCGCCGCGCCATCGCCGCGCGCCAGCGCCGCGAGCCGCCGCACGAGCGCGTCCATATTGTCCGGTCCGCCTTCGCGGAAGAAGGCGAGCAGCGCGTCGAGTTCCCCGCGTGGCAGGGTGGAACACTCGACCAGCCGCTCGTCCTGTTCCCGGCATTCGCCGGGCAGCAGCGCGAGTCGGACATTTTTGGCCCGCGCCAGCGCGGCGACCTGGTCGCAGCCGTAGCGCCACCAGTCGTAGCCGCCGAGGATGCGTATCAGAATCACTTTGGCGTGCGCCGCGACCTTGTCCAGCCAGAGATCGACCGACATGGGGTGGCGAAGGTCGCGGAGTGCTGCGAGCCGCATCGAGGGCAGGGCGGCCTCGTCGCGCTTCCACGCCGCCGCGATGGCAGCCAGGTCGCTGTCGGTGAAGGACAGCGCCACGATGTCCGCCGGCTGTTGCGCCAGGTCGACCGGCTCGATCAGGTCGTCGAGCGATGCGGATGTCGTGGGCAGGATGTGCATGGCGCAGTCCTAGACCAAGCCGGCCGTTTGCCACAGCGGCGGTCCGTACTCCTCCACACCCCCCTCTGTCCTGAGCTTGTCGAATGGACCGGACATGTCCGGCCCATTCGACAAGCTCAGGACAGAGGGGGGTGCGAAGGAACGCGGCATTCCGTCAGCCCGCCAGAATCTTCTCAACCGCATTCCGGTCCAGCCCCTTCAACCCGATCACCACCAGGCGCGAGCGGCGGTCGTCGGCGGCGGTCCAGGCGCGATCGTAATAGTGGTTGACGCGCGGGCCGACCGCCTGGACGAGCAGCCTGAGCGGCTTGCCGTCGACGGCGACGAAACCCTTCAAGCGCAGCACGTTCTCGCTCTCGGCGGCGGCGGCGATGCGCCCGGCGAGATCGTCCGGGTCGGTCACCCCCGGCAGCTCGACGATGAAGGAATCGAAATCGTCGTGCTCGTGGTCGAGCTCGTCGTCGTGATGGGTTTTTCGATTCTCGATGTCGTCCTCGACGGCCAGGCCAAGGCCGAGCAGCACGGACGGATCGACACGGCCCTCGGCCGTCGGCACGACCTTCACGGCACGCGAAAGATGCGCGTCGATCAGGTTGCGGGCGGCGGCGGTCGCTTCGGCGTTCATGAGATCGCTCTTCGACAGGATGACGAGGTCGGCGCAGGCGACCTGGTCCTCGAACACCTCCTCGACCGGGTCGTCGTGGTCGAGCGTCCCGTCGGCGGCGCGCTGCGCGGCGAGCGCGTCCATGTCGGAGGCGACCTTGCCGGCGGCGAGCGCCGGGCCGTCGACCACGGCGACGACGCCGTCGACGGTCACGCGGCTCTTGACGCTTGGCCATTGGAAGGCCTGCACCAGCGGCTTCGGCAAGGCCAGGCCGGAGGTCTCGATGATGATGTGGTCGACCTTCGGTTCCATCGCCAGAATCCGGTCGAGCGCCGGCACGAAATCGTCGGCCACGGTGCAGCACAGGCAACCGTTCGCCAACTCGATGATGTTTTCCTCCGGGCAGGCCTCGACGCCGCAGCCCTTCAAAATCTCGCCGTCGATGCCGACGTCGCCGAACTCGTTGACGATCAGCGCCAGTCGCCGTCCGCCGGCGTTTTCCAGGATGTGGCGGATCATCGTCGTCTTGCCGGCGCCGAGGAAGCCGGTGACGACGGTGCAGGGGACGCGGTTGAGCGAAGCGGTCATGAAGGGTCCTCGAGGATGGCAAGGGGCGGGATGCGGGCGACCAGCCCGCGCTTGAGGCAATCGGGGCGGCCGCGCCAGGGCAGCAGGCCGTCGGTCGACGTCGCGAAGAGCAGGGCGCCGGCGACGAGGTCGGGCGCGTCGTCCTCCGTCAGGTCGCCGAACACGTAGCTCCAGCAGCCGTCGCGCAGCAGCGCGGCGCTGAGGCGGCGCTTGCAGTTGCCGAGGCATTCGGCCTGGCGCACGGCTACGCCGGTGCCTCGCGCCGTTTCGCGGACCTGGTTGCCGAGCAACTCGCCGGCGCGGGGCCGGGCGTCCGAGCCGGTGGCGTCGCGGCAGGACGAGCAGACGACGAGCGTCACGCCCTCGACCGGCGTGGCGGCGTCCTGCGACAGAAACGGTCCGATGGTCACGTCATACGGCTCCTCGTCCGGGTCACCCGCCGGACAGTGGGATTGCGATTCCGACGGCAGGTCTCCTGGCTCGCGGGTTGTCGCCCTCAGCCGCCTTCCCGGATCGCTCCAGTGGCTTTCGGCGCGGGCTTGCCGCCTACAGTTGCGGGGACAGCTGCGGATTCGGCCGGACGGCCTGACCGCATTCCCTCTTAGCCCTTCCCATTGCCGGGAAGGGAACCGTCGCCCGTGGTTTACGCTCCGGCGGCGGAGCCTGTCAACGCACCGCCGGGGCGCCGGCATCGCATTGCCGTTCCGCATGGTGCCGGCCGACGTTATCGGGCTTGCAAGCCACGCCGGCTCGACACATTTTTTAGGGGTGATGGGTAAAAACGGCACACCGGTCCGCTCGGACAGATCGCTCGACCGCTCCGGTTCGCGCGAGATCGACGATTTCGTGCGGCTGGCGCGGTCGATGGCGCAGGCCAAGACGGATGCCGGCGGGCGGCTGGTGCTGGCGCTCGACGCCACGATGAGCCGGCAGCCGACTTGGGACATGGCCTGCCGGCTGCAGGGCGAGATGTTCGACGCCGTCGGCAACAGCGGCGGGCTCGAGGTCCAGCTCGCCTATTTCCGCGGTTTCGGCGAATGCCGCGCCTCGCGCTTCGTGCGCGACACCGGATCGCTCAAGGATCTCATGACCAGGATCGACTGCCGCGCCGGCCACACCCAGATCGGCAAGATCCTCGCCCACGCCCTCAAGGAGACGGCGCGCCGCAAGGTGGATGCGCTGGTCTATATCGGCGACGCGATGGAGGAGGAGATCGACGGGCTCGCCGAGCAGGCCGGGCGGCTCGGCCTGCTCGGCGTGCCGGTCTTCGTGTTCCAGGAGGGGCGCGATCCCGCCGCCGAAAAGGCGTTCAAGGAAATGGCCCGGCTGTCGAAGGGCGCCTGGTTCCGCTTCGACCGGACCGCTGCCGCGACGCTTGCAAAGCTGCTGTCCTCGGTGGCTGTATTCGCGACCGGCGGGTTGAAGGCGCTGGAGGCGCGCAACCGGCCGGAGGACAGATTGCTGATCGAACACATGCGGGGTGAAGGATGAGCTATGTGATCGGCGGCCTGCTGGTCCTGCTGGTCGCCCTGGCCGCCGTGACCGGCTTCCTGAAATCGGACGCCGCCAAGCTGGCGCGCACGCTGCGCACCGCCGGTCCGATCGTGCTCGGGGTCTTCGGCCTGGTGCTGCTGCTGGTCGGGCGGTCGGGGATCGGCGGCTTTCTGATCTCGGCGGCTCTGGCATGGTACGGCGCGGCGCGGGTGCAGGCCGGGCGAAAGCCGAAAAGCCCCGGCAAACGCTCCAACGTCCGCACCGCCGCGCTCGAAATGGAACTGGACCACGACAGCGGGGCGCTCGACGGTCTGGTGCTTGCCGGCCGTCACGAGCAGCGCATGCTGAGCAGCATGACGCTGCGCGAGCTCCGGGATCTGCGGGACGACCTCGCCGACGATCCGGAGAGCCGCCAGCTACTGGAGACGTATCTTGACGGCCGCTTTCCCATCTGGCGCGAAAACGCGAAGGCGGACGACGGCGACGGGGAGCGAGCTGCGCCACGTGCGGGCGCCATGACTAAGCAGGAGGCCTACAAGATCCTTGGTCTTGAAGCGGGGGCCTCCCCGGCGGATATCCGCAAGGCGCATCGCCGCCTGATGCAGCGCCTGCACCCCGACCTCGGCGGGACGTCGTTCCTCGCGGCGCGGATCAACGAAGCCAAGGATGTCCTTCTCGCCAATCACCACTAACTCTCCCGATACGAACTACAACTTCGGAAATACGTGTTCTCAGTTCTGGACGGCGTAGCAGCCGATGTTCTGCTTCTTGAGCTGCCCGCAGGCCTTCCAGGCGGCCGCCTTGGTGTCGAAGCCGGCGAAGCGGACGCGGTGGTAGGTGACGCCGTCCTTGTAGAAGGGAACGGTGTAGCCGGACGTCGAGGCGAGCACGGACGGAGCCTTGCGCGCCGTCGTTTCGAGCATGGCGGTCGCTTCCACCTTGCTCGGCGAGGAGGCCACCTGAATGACCCAGCCCTCCGGCTCGACGGAGGCCGTCTGCATAGCGTCGATGTCGGCGCGCGGGCGGGGCGCCGGCGCCGCATAGGCCTGCTCGACGACGGCCGTCGTCTCGATTGTCTCGTCCGCGGCTTCGGCGATCTCCGCCACCGAGTCGATGTCCGGACGGGCCTGCGGGGTCGGCGCCTTGCGCTTGGGCAGAATCGCCTCGGCGATCGCCGAGAACGAGGAGCCGGCGGCCTTGGCCACCAGCGGGCCGCCGCGGCGGCCGCTCGCCCTGGGCAGGTACTTCTCGATCAGCTCCGCCATGTGGCGGTCGCGGCTGGCGCCGCTCTGGCCGCCCATCACAACCGCGACGACGCGCCGGTCGCCGTCGGTGACGGAGGAGACCAGGTTGAAGCCGGATGCGCGAGTGTAGCCTGTCTTGATGCCGTCGACGCCTTCGACCTTGCCGAGCAGGCGGTTGTGGTTGGCGATGCGCTGCTTGCCGTACTGGAAGGAGCGCACCGAGAAATAGGGGTAGTACTGCGGGAAATGCTCGCGCAGCGCGATGCCCAGGGTAGCCATGTCCCGCGCGGTGGTGAACTGCGCGGTGTTGGGCAGGCCGTGCGGGTTGCGGAACACGGTGCTGTCCATGCCGAGCGCACGGGCCTTGGCGGTCATCATCTTGGCGAAACCGGCTTCCGAGCCGCCCAGCATTTCGGCAAGGGCCAGCGCCGCGTCGTTGGCGGAGCGGGTGATCAGCGCGTAGATGGCGGTCTCGACCGACACCGAGCCGCCGGCGCGCACGCCGAGCTTGGTCGGCGGCTGCGCGGCCGCCTCATTGGAGAAGCGGACCGGCGTCGTCTTCTTGATCTTGCCGGCCTTCAGCGCCTCGAAGGTGAGATAGAGCGTCATCATCTTGGTCAGCGACGCCGGATAGCGGCGCGCCCCGGCATTGGCCGAGAACAACGTCTTGCCGGTATTGGCGTCGACGACGACGGCGGCATAGCGCGAATCGGACGCCGACGCGGCGCCGACGCTGATGATCAGGGCGAGAAAACAGGCCGCGATCGCTTTGGGGGATATGGAAAACTGGAAAAAGCGGACCGCCGTCGCCTGACGCACTGTTACATCCTTTGAATTCTTGTTGCACCGGGAGGCGGCAAAGGTTCCTGCCTCGAACGGGCAGAGTAGGCGGCGGGCGTTACCAATCCGTTTATGGTAACCAGCGCGTTCATAAATTCGTTCGGGCTTTAGGTTCTAAAATTTGCGTCGAATTCGCGCGGGGCCTTGGCGGACAAGGGCTCCTTGACAATTTTGCGGTGCACAATATCTATTTTGCAACGCACGCCATCCATCCGAAGGGACAGCCATGACCACGATGTTCGAAGACACCGGCGCGTTCGGCAAGGAGTTCGTCGACAGCAGCCTGAAGAGCGTAGCCTCCGTCTCCAAGGCCGCGCAGGCGATCGTCGCCGAGACGACCGACTACACGAAGAGGTCCTACGAGGCCGGCGCCGCGGCGATCGAGAAGCTGTTCTCGGCCGGCTCGGTCGAGACTGCGTTCGATGTCCAGGCCGACTACGCCAAGAAGACCTATGAGGGCTTCGTCGCCGAATCCGGCAAGCTGGGCGGTCTCTACGCCGATCTCGCCAAGGAGGCCTACAAGCCGTTCGAATCGCTCGTCTCGCGGGCGAAGTGACGCCCCATCCGAGCCTCGTCACCCTCCCATGTCGGCAATCCGGTCGCTCGCGGCCGGATTTTTTTGCGTTGTCGGGCCTTGCGGACACCGGTTGCCGCCGTGCAATGCGGTCGTGATCGCGACCATATTGTCACCCCAATAGAAGGGCTTAAAATCGGTGATCGGAGACCTACATGAGACGGGCGGGCCGGAGGTTCGCGAAAGGAAAGGATCCGTGAGACAAGGCGGGGAAGCCACGGTGTGGCAAGCGGCTAGGATGCAAGGCGGCGACCAGGACGGGCGAGGACCCGGCCGGGGCACGGCGGTGATCACGCGCACCAAGCCCAAGACCAAGAAACCCAGTCTCTACAGGGTGCTGATCCTGAACGACGACTACACGCCGATGGAGTTCGTGATCCATATCCTGGAGCGTTTCTTCCAGAAGGATCGCGAGACGGCGACCCGCATCATGCTGCATGTCCACAATCACGGCGTCGGCGAATGCGGGGTCTATACTTTCGAGGTGGCCGAGACCAAAGTGGCTCAGGTCATGGATTTCGCCCGCCAGAACCAGCATCCGCTGCAATGCGTGATGGAGAAGAAGTGAGGTCTTGAATGCCGGCTTTCTCACCAGGACTCGAAAAGGCCCTTCACCAGGCGCTCACTTTCGCCAATGAGCGGCACCATGAATACGCGACGCTCGAGCACCTGCTGCTGGCGCTGATCGACGATGCCGAGGCCGGTGCCGTCATGCGCGCCTGCAATGTCGATCTCGACGAGTTGCGCCGCACCGTGCTCAACTACATCGACACCGAACTCGACAACCTGGTCACCGGCTACGACGAGGATTCGAAGCCGACCGCCGGCTTCCAGCGCGTCATCCAGCGCGCCGTCATCCATGTGCAGTCGTCCGGCCGCGACGAGGTGTCGGGCGCCAACGTGCTCGTCGCCATCTTCGCCGAGCGCGAGAGCCACGCCGCCTATTTCCTGCAGGAACAGCAGATGACCCGCTACGACGCGGTCAACTACATCAGCCACGGCATCGCCAAGCGCCCTGGCGCCGGCGAGAGCCGCGCCCCGCGCGGCGTCGAGGAGGAGCAGGGCAATGGCGGGCAAGGCGGCGACGCCGACGAGACCCCGTCGAAGAAGAAGCAGCAGGACGCGCTGTCGGCCTATTGCGTCGATCTCAACAAGAAGGCGCGCGCCGGCAAGATCGACCCGCTGATCGGCCGCGCCGACGAGATCAACCGGACGATCCAGATTCTGTGCCGGCGCTCCAAGAACAACCCGCTCTATGTCGGCGACCCCGGCGTCGGCAAGACGGCGATCGCCGAGGGGCTGGCCAAGCGCATCGTCGAGGGCGACGTGCCGAAGGTGCTGGCCGGCGCCACCATCTTCGCGCTCGACATGGGCACGCTGCTCGCCGGCACGCGCTATCGAGGCGACTTCGAGGAGCGGCTGAAGCAGGTGGTGAAGGAGCTCGAGGAGTATCCGGGCGCCATTCTGTTCATCGACGAGATCCACACGGTGATCGGCGCCGGCGCGACCTCGGGCGGCGCGATGGACGCGTCGAACCTGCTGAAGCCGGCGCTGTCGTCGGGGGCGATCCGCTGCATCGGCTCGACCACCTACAAGGAATTCCGCCAGTTCTTCGAGAAGGACCGGGCGCTGGTGCGCCGCTTCCAGAAGATCGACGTGAAGGAGCCGACGATCGCCGATACGATCGAGATCATGAAGGGCCTCAAGCCCTACTACGAGGACTTCCACCAGGTGAAGTTCACCAACGACGCCATCAAGGCGGCGGTGGAGCTGTCGGCCCGCTACATCAGCGACCGCAAGCTGCCGGACAAGGCGATCGACGTGATCGACGAGACCGGCGCCTCGCAGATGCTCTTGCCCGAGGCCAAGCGCAAAAAGACGATCACCATCAGGGAGATCGAGGCGACGATCGCCACCATGGCGCGCATCCCGCCAAAGACGGTTTCGGCCGACGACGAGCAGGTGCTGGCCAATCTCGACGCCGAGCTGCGCCGCGTCGTCTACGGCCAGGACACGGCGATCTCGGCGCTGGCATCCGCGATCAAGCTGGCGCGCGCCGGCCTGCGCGAGCCGGAGAAGCCGATCGGCAGCTACCTATTCTCCGGCCCGACCGGTGTCGGCAAGACCGAGGTGGCGAAGCAGCTCGCGGCGTCGCTCGGCGTCGAGCTGCTGCGCTTCGACATGTCGGAATACATGGAGCGCCACACCGTGTCGCGGCTGATCGGCGCGCCTCCCGGCTATGTCGGCTTCGACCAGGGCGGCCTGCTGACCGACGGCGTCGACCAGCATCCGCACTGCGTGCTCCTGCTTGACGAGATCGAGAAGGCGCATCCGGACCTGTTCAACATCCTCTTGCAGGTCATGGATCACGGCAAGCTGACCGACCACAACGGCAAGCAGATCGACTTCCGCAACGTCATCCTGATCATGACGACCAATGCGGGCGCCTCCGACATGGCCAAGGCGGCGATCGGCTTCGGCTCGTCGAAGCGCGAGGGCGACGACATGGAGGCGATCAACCGGCTGTTCACGCCGGAATTCCGCAACCGCCTCGACGCGATCATCCCGTTCGGCTCGCTGCCGGTGCCGGTGATCCACCAGGTGGTGCAGAAGTTCGTCATGCAGCTCGAGGCGCAGCTTTCGGAGCGCGGCGTCACCTTCGATCTGCAGCCGGATGCCGTCGCCTGGCTGGCCGACAAGGGCTATGACGAGCGCATGGGCGCGCGGCCGCTGGCCCGCGTCATCCAGGAGCACATCAAGAAGCCGCTGGCCGACGAGGTGCTGTTCGGCAAGCTCAAGAAGGGCGGTACGGTGCGCGTCACCGTCGAGGAGAAGGAGAACGGCGAGAAGGGCCTCAAGCTCGATGCGGTGGCCGACGAGGTGCCGGTCAAGCCGAAGAAGGAGGAGGAGCCCCGCAAGCCGCCGGCCCGCAAACCCGCCGCCAAGAAGGCCGCGGCCAAGAAGACGGCCGCGCAGAAGCCGAAGTCTTCGCCGCCTACGAGGGACGGCGGCAAGCGCAGCCTGGTGCCCCAACTGCCGCGCAAGGGGTAGGGCCGACCGCAGGCCGGCAACATCCGAACAATGAGCCAGGAGCCCGCCCATCCGGCGGGCTTTTGGCTGTTCGACCCTATGCTGCGTCCGGCACCCCGATCGGTGGCAGCCTACGCTCGACTGGCGAGGATTGCACGATCGCCGTGTTGGTCATGGCAAAGGGTATGATCCGGTCGATCACCTGCTCCAGATGCTCGACCGAGCGCAGATGCGCCTTGGCTATGAAGCAGTCCTCGCCGGTGACGCGGTCGCACTCGACGATCTCCGGCAGGCCGCGCAGGATTTCGGCGACCTGCTGAAGCTCGCCCGGTAATGGCCGCACCCTGAGCCATGCCGACAGCGGCAGGCCGAGGCCGGCCGCGTCGATGCGCACAGTATAGCCGGCGATGACGCCGTTCTCCTCCAGCCGGCGGATGCGCTCCGAGACGCTTGGCGCCGATAAGCCGACCAGCCGCGCCAGTTCGGCGACGCTGACCCGCGCGTCATCGGCGAGGGCGCGTAGGATCTTCATGTCGACCGGGTCCACCGGCCCGTTTTCATATCGAAGGCGTTTCATCGTTCCTGCCTGCGAACCGCGGTGAACAGACAGGATACAACGTTCTTTCTCCATAGGAAATTGCAGGCGCGGCTTGCATGCTCGGTTCGTCCAGAAGGTAGTCGGGCCGCTCGGCCAGCGGTCGATCTCTGGCCGTCTCGATCTCGATCTACGGCCAAGCCCATAGAGTCCCAATGCCGGTCCTCGATACAGCCGCCGAAAAAGTACCGCCGCAAGCCTGGTTCGTGGTCAGCGCCGTCTTCCACTATCTCGGCCCGTCCTTCGCGGTGCTGCTCTTTCCGGCGGTCGGCGTGTTCGGCGTCGCCTGGATGCGGATCGCCTCGGCGGCGCTGATCTTCGCGCCGTTCACGCGACCGATGAAGACGATCCGCACGGCAGACGGCCAATCGCGAATGCTGCTGGTCGCCCTCGGCATCACGCTCGCGGTCATGAACATCTCGTTCTATCTTGCGCTGGAGCGGCTGCCGATGAGCCTGGTCGCGGCGATGGAATTCGTCAGCACCATCGTCATCGCGCTCTACGGGCTGCGGACGCCGCGCAACCTGCTGGCGCTGACGCTGGCCGTCGCCGGCGTTTTTGCGCTGATCGACGTCCGGTGGTCGGCCGATCCGATCGGGCTCGGCTTCGCGGCGCTCAATGCCGTGCTGTTCGGGCTCTATGTCGTGCTCGGCCACAGGATCGCCGAGAGCGGTGCCGGACGCGGCGTGGAGACGCTGGGCGCCGCGATGGCGCTGGCGCTCGTCTTCGCCTTTCCGGTCGGCTTCATGCAGGCGCTGAAGGCGCTGGGTTCGCCGGAGCTGGTCCTGGCGGGCATCGGCGTCGGCCTCTGTTCGTCGGTCATCCCCTATATCTCCGACCAGCTCGCCATGTCGCGCCTGCCGCGCGCCACCTTCGCGCTGATGCTGGCGCTGCTGCCGGCCACCGCCACGGTCGTCGGCGCGGTCGTTCTGGCGCAGGTGCCCGGCCTGCGCGACATCGCCGGCATCGCCCTGGTGATGGCTGGCGTCGCCCTGCACCGGCAGGCGGCGCGGTAGCAGGTGGCCCAAGCTGTGATCGTCGCGCGGCGCGGCGGGATGTGCTAGGCGCGGGACGATGAATGACGACAATCCGCAAGCCGCCCAGCCGGGGCGCGCCCGCCGATGGCTCCTTCGCGGCGTGCGCGCGGCCTGTTCCGTACCCGGCCTGATCCTCGCCAGTGCTCATGTCGGCTTCGCCGGGCTGGCCAAGGAAGCCGGCTTCACGCTCGCCGAGAGCATGTTCATGGTCGCCGCGGTGTGGGCGCTGCCGGCCAATGTCGTGCTGGTCGGTGCCGTGCTGTCAGGTGCCTCGCTGCCCGCCGCCGCCTTCGCGGTGGCGCTGTCCTCGGTGCGGCTGATGCCGATGGTGGTGGCGCTGGTCCCGGAGATGAAGGCCGAACGGACGCGCGGCTGGGTGCTCTACGTGCTGGCGCATTGCGTCGCCGTCACGTCGTGGGTGATCGCGATGGAGCGCCTGCGCGCCGTCCCGCGCGAGATGCGCACGGCCTATTACGCGGGGCTCGGCTTCACCCTGGTGATCGGCAATACCTTGCTCGTCGGCGTCGTCTATCTGCTGGTCGGCAGCTTGCCCGCCTGGGTGACGGCGGCGCTGCTCTTCCTCACGCCGATCTATTTCCTGACGTCGCTGTGGAGCTCGGCGCGCGAGCGGGCGGGGCATGTGGCGATGGTGGCGGGCCTGGTGCTCGGCCCGGTCTTCCACGTCCTGCTGCCCGGCTTCGACCTGCTGGCTGCCGGCCTGATCGGCGGGGGCGGGGCGTTCCTGTACCACTGGTTGCGCCGCAAGGGCGGTGGAGCGCCGGCATGACCTTCGACGCGATCGACGCCTGGTGGTGGCCGTTCCTGTTCATCCTCCTCGCCGGCTGGCTGGCAACGGACGCGTGGCGCTTCCTCGGCGTCGCATTCGGCGGCCGCATCCGCGAGGATTCGGAAGCGCTGGTGTTCGTGCGCGCGGTGGCGACGGCGCTGGTGGCGGCGGTCATCGGCAATCTGTTCGTATTCCCGAGCGGTGCGCTGGCCGACACCACGGCGGCCCTGCGCATCGGCGCGGCAGCGCTTGGTTTCATCGCCTATCTCGCCGCCGGCAAGCGCATGCTGCTCGGCATCGTCGTCGGCGAGGCGGCGCTGATCGCCGGCATGGCGGCGGGATGGTGACGCCAACCTGGCCGCTCAGCCGAGCGCGGCCCTGATCTTCTCCGCATTGGCGGCCAGCACTTCGGGCTTCTCCATCTGGCCGGTATGCGGCTTCAGCGCCACGCCGTCGAAGCGCGGAATGACGTGGACGTGCAGGTGGAAGACGACCTGGCCGCCGGCCGGCTCGTTGAACTGCTGCACGGTCACACCGTCGGCGGAGAAGGCTTTCACCACGGCGCGCGCCAGTCTCTGCGTCGTCGCGGCCACGGCGGCCAGGCTTTCCGGCGCGACGTCGAGGATGTTGCGGGACGGCTTCTTCGGGATCACCAGGCAGTGGCCTTCGCCGCGCGGCATGATGTCCATGAAGGCGAAGGTGGCCTCATCCTCGTACAGCTTGTGGCTCGGTATTTCGCCGCGCAGGATCTTGGCGAACACGTTGTCGTCGTCGTAGGCGGGGGTCGTCATGGGCATCTCGCGGTGAAGGGGAGGCGGCATCATCGCCCTTCCGCCGCGCGGGTCAACCGTCGAATCGGGGCGAAGGCGCATGCAGCTCAACTATCTCTACCTCATCGTCGCGATCGGCTTCGAGGTGGTGGCCACCAGCGCGCTGAAGCAGACCGACGGCTTCACCCGGCTGTGGCCGTCGCTGCTGGCGATGGGCGGCTATGCGCTCGCCTTCTATTTTCTGTCCATCCCGCTGCGCACCATGCCCGTCGGTGTCGTCTATGCGATCTGGAGCGGGGCCGGCATCGTTCTGATCACGGCGATCGGCTGGGCGCTGTTCCGCCAGGCGCTGGACTGGCCGGCCGTCATCGGCATCGCCCTGATCATGGCCGGCGTGCTGGTGATCAACCTGTTCTCGCGCACCGTCGCCCACTGAGGCGGGCCGTCAGCATCCGGCCGGCGGCGCGTCCTTGCGGAAGGGCACGTGCTCCTCGAAATATTCGGTGACCCGCGCCACCTCCTGGCGCTCGCGCGTCAGGTAGTTCTCCACCGCGCCGCGCAGGCCGGGATGGGCGAGGTAGTGGGCGGAGTGCGTCGTCACCGGCCGGTAGCCGCGCGCCAGCTTGTGCTCGCCCTGGGCGCCGGCCTCCACCACCCGCAAGCCCCTGGCGATGGCGAAGTCGATCGCCTGGTGGTAGCAAACCTCGAAATGCAGGAAGGGGTGGTCCTCGACGCAGCCCCAGTTGCGGCCGTAGAGCGTGTCGGAGCCGATGAAGTTGATGGCTCCGGCGATATAGCGGCCGTTGCGCTTCGCCATGACCAGCAGGACGTCGCGGCCCATGCGCTCGCCGACCAGCGAGAAGAATTTCCGGTTGAGATAGGGGCGGCCCCATTTGCGCCCGCCGGTGTCCATGTAGAAGGCGAAGAAATCGTCCCAGACCCTTTCGGTCAGGTCGCTTCCGGTCAGCCAGTCGATCGAGATGCCGGCCGACAGCGCCTCGCGCCGCTCCTTCTTCAGCGCCTTGCGCTTGCGCGAGGCGAGCGAGGCGAGGAAGTCGTCATAGCTGGCATAGCCCTCGTTGAAGAAATGGAACTGCTGGTCGGTGCGGTGCAGGTACCCGGCGGCCGAGAGCGCCCGCATGTCCTCCTCGGAGGCGAAGGTGACGTGGGCCGAGGAAGCGCCAATGCGGTCGGTGACCGCCTTCAGCCCGGCGGCCAGCGTGGCGCGGGTTGCCACCGGATCGAGATCGCGGCGCGCCAGCAGGCGGGGGCCCGTGGCCGGCGTAAATGGAATGGAGACCTGCAGCTTCGGATAATAGCTTCCGCCGGCGCGCTCGAAGGCGTCGGCCCAGCCGTGGTCGAACACGTATTCACCCTGGCTGTGCGACTTCAGGTAGCAGGGAACCGCGCCAAGCAGGCTACCGGCGCCGTCCTCCAGCCGCAGATGGCTCGGCTGCCAGCCGCTGCGCGCCGCGGCGCAACCGGACTCCTCAAGCGCCCGAAGAAAGTCGAAGGACAGGAAGGGGTTATAGCCACATCCCGGCCCGTCGGGCGAGCTTCCCGCAAGGCTCTCCCACTCCTCGCGGGAAAAGTCGGCCATCGACCCGGCGACGCGGATCGCCTGTCCGGAATGGGAGTTGCCCGAGCCGCCTTCGCTGCGCTGCATCATCGCGGTCATATGTGCATTGCGAAGGCGGTGCGGCAAGGGGCATTCACGCCACACCCGTCTCCGGTGGCTCGAACCCCTCGAAGGTGATCTGGTCGGCATGGGCGAAGCTGTGCCCGGCCGCCGCCTCGTCGCGCACCGTCCAGGTGATCACCGGCATGGCGAGCTTTTCGCGCACGAAACCGACGAAGCGGTTGGGCAGGTGGTCGAAGGCATAGGAAACGAAGGCGATGTCGTGGGCGAGCATGGAGAAATGCGCCTCGATCTCCTGGTTGGCGACGCCCCATGCGGTAAGTCCGCCGGGGATTCCAGGGGCGTGGCGGGAGAAGTTGCGGATGAGCCAATGGTCGAACGACATGATCGCGACCTTGCCGGGGTAGTCCTTCAGCAGGTCGCCGACCTTGGCGACGAGACCGGCGTCGTGCCCCGGAATGCCCTTCAGCTCGACCACCAGCGGCACGCGGCCGGCGACGAAGTCGAGCGTCTCCTGGAGCGTCGGCGCGTGGTCCCGCGTGGTGCCGATGCTCAAGGCACCCATCTCGGCGGCGGTCTTCTGCCAGACATAACCTTCCTCACCGGCAAGGCGCCTGAGGTCGTTGTCGTGGAAGACGACGACCTCGTTGTCGAGGGTGAGGTGCACGTCGCACTCGATCGTGTAGTTCTTGTCGATCGCCCGGGCGAAGGCCGGCAGCGTGTTCTCCCACACCTTGTCGTTCATGTCGTGCAGGCCGCGATGGGCGACCGGCCGCCGCGTCAGCCAGGAAAGATCGGTCATGGTCAGCCTCAGGCGGTTTCGATGAGGGCTTCGATCTCGACGGCGGCGTTCAGCGGCAGCGAGGCCGTGCCGACCGCCGAGCGTGCATGCTTGCCGGCCTCGCCGAGGACCGCGGCCAGAAGATCGGACGCGCCGTTGGCGACGAGATGCTGCTCGGCGAAGTCCGGCGTCGAGGCGACGAAGACGGTGATCTTGACGATGCGGCGGATTCTCTCCAGCGATCCCAGCGCAGCCCTGGCCTGCGCCAGGATGTTGACGGCACAGAATTTCGCCGCCTCCCGGCCGGCGGTGGTGTCGAGGTCGCGGCCGAGCAGGCCGGTGAAGGCGAGCTTGCCGTCCTTCAGCGGCAACTGGCCGGCGGTGAAGAGCAGGTTGCCGCTCTGCGCGTAAGGCACGTAGTTGGCGGCCGGCGCGGCCGCTTGCGGCAGGGTGATACCGAGATCCTGCAGCCGCTTTTCGATTGTGTCGCCCATCGGGAATCCTTATCGTTCGTCAATCAGGGTCGGGTGGCCCGCGCGGCTGAAACTTGCAATTTTTGCCTCGCTTCCGCCACGACTATTTCGGAAACCATGGGCTGACAACAGGCCGCCCCTCGGCCGCCGATCGGAGCTTTTCATGCGCGCTTTGCGCCCACTCACGTTTGCCCTTCTGGCCACCTCCACGGTCTGCACGGCTTCGGCACTGGCCGCGGCGCCGCTCGTTCCGCATCGCGCGGTCTACGATCTGGCGCTCGACAAGGCCTCCGACCGCTCCGGCATCACCGGGCTCACCGGGCGCATGGTGTACGAGTTCAACGGCTCGCCCTGCGACGGCTACACGGTGAATTTCCGCTTCGTGACGCGCATCGACACCGGCGAGAATTCGCGACTGACCGACCAGCAGACCACCACGTTCGAGGATGCCGGCGGCAAATCCTTCTCCTTCGTGACCAAATCCTTCACCGACCAGGCGCTCGAGCGCGAGTTGAAGGGCACGGCGACACGCGAGGACGAAGGCTTGAAGGTGGAGATCGACAAGCCCGAGAAGAACAGCCTGGAGCTACGCCGGACCCAGTTCCCCACCCAGCATCTGGCGGAGCTGATCGACAAGGCCAACACCGGCGAGACCTTCTACGAAACCAATCTGTTCGACGGTTCGGACAATGGCGACAAGGTCATGACGACGACGGTGATCGTCGGCAAGCAGGCCTCGGCCGCCGCCAACGATCCGGAGCTGCAGGTGCTCGACACACTCGCCAAGGACAAATACTGGCCGGTCGACATCGCCTATTTCGACGACGACAATGACGGCGGCGAGGAGGTGCCGGAGTACCGGATCGCCTTCAAGCTGCACGAGAACGGCCTCACCCGCGACCTGACCATGGACTATGGCGACTTCTCGATGAAGGGCAAGCTCGTCAACCTCTCGGTGTTCGCCACCCCGCCGCAAAGCTGCAAGTAGCCGCGGCCCGCCGCCGTGCGATCCGATCGCCCGCCTCCGAGGACGCGTCGCCTGGCCGCGTTGCCGGAACCGTAGGAGACCGCGTTTGGGGGGAAGCGCGAGCCGTCTCAACATTTTCGTCGCGCCGGTGCCCAACCGGCCGCTGATCGCCCTGATGACGCCCGTCAACAGGGTGCTGATGCTGAAGGGCGTGCCGTTGCTGCGCGACCTGCCGCCGTTCAACCGCATTCCTGGCTGCCGCGGCGTCGCCAATGTCCGCGAGGTCGATTTTCCGCAAGCCGACAGGGACCGGCTGAGCGCCGTCTGCGGGCAGGGCATGGCGACGTTCCTCACGCCGAACCATCCGGAATTCTTCACTGACTGGATGATCGACAAGCAGATCGTGTCGAAAGTGGCGCCGCTTGCCGCCTCGTGGGCGACCAACGGCGTGGTCAACGGGCTCGGACGGCTGGCCCAGAAATTCTGGCTGGCCAACAACCTGATCGCGCAGATACCGGGCAACAGCGACGCGGCGCGCGACCATTCGGTCGGCTGGGCGGCGCAAGGTCACGGCGTGCTGCTGCATCCCGAAGGCGCGGTAGGCTGGCACGGCGACTGGGTGGCGCCGCTGATGCCCGGCGCCGCCGAGATGGCGCTCGAAGCGCTCGAACGCGGCCGCGCGGCGGATCCGGCGCTCCGGGCGTTCGTCGCGCCGATCGTCTGGAAGCTGGTGTTTTTGCGCGACGTCGAGGCGGAGCTTTTGGCGGAATGCGCCTATGTCGAGCGGCGGCTGAAGATCGCCGCGCCGCCGGCCGGGGCTGACCCGGCCGGGCGGGTGCATGCGATCTATGCCGCGCTGCTGGCGCGCGACGAGGAAGCCGCCGGCGTCGTGCCGGACGAGGTCCGGCCGTTTCCGGCCCGCCTGGAGGCATTGGTGTCCATCAAGAAGGCTGAACTCGCCGATCTGGTCGGCAGCCCGGATGGGGAGACGGCCGACCTGCTGCGTGCCGCCCGGCGCTGGCTGCGTGAGACGACCGGCACCACGCCGGAGGCGGCAGGTCGGGTGAAGGCTACGGCCGAGGCGCTGCAGCGGCTGATGCGGCTCGGGCCGTTCGCCTGGGCGCGCGATCGCATGACGCAGGAGGAGGCGGCCGAGCACATCAAGCGCATCCGCAACGACTATTGCGCCGGCACCTTCCGCGACACGCTGAACCGCTTCGTGCCGCAGCCGGCAGGTCCGCGCCGCGCCATCATCCGCGTTCCGGAGCCGATCGCGGTGCATGACTTCGCCGGGGACGCGGCGGCGCTGACGGCCGAGCTGCGGCGGCGCCTGCAGGCGGCGCTCGATGCGATCAATGCCGGCCTGCGGGGCGAGGGAGAGACGAGGGACTATCCCAATCCGTTCGCGGGGTGAGCGGGTGCCGTGCGTCCTTCGAGGCTCGAAGGACGTACGATCAGGCACGCCTCAATCCACCCAAAGCCCGTTCTTCCTGTGCCAGTCGGCGATCGAATCCTCGGGATAGAGGTCGAAGGCCGCGTCGCCGTCGCGGACGGCCGGCTCGACCCATGAGGCCTTGTATTTCAGCATGATGTGGACGCGCCGGGGCGCCCTGGGCAGATCGGTGTCGACGGCGCTGGCGAAGGGATGGACCAACTCCGGCCAGGTCGGGTCGTAGAGCCACAAGGCCGATCCGCATTTCTTGCAGAACCGCCGCTCGCCGGTCGAGACCTCGCAACGCGTGCGCTCGTCGTCCTCGATCTCGGCGCGGTAGAGGCCGAGATCGCTCTCGCCGGTGACCTTCAGCGTCTGCGATACCGCGCCGAGATTGATGGCGTATCCGCCGCCGCCCTGCTGCTTGCGGCAGATCGAGCAGTAGCAGAGCATGTAGGGGACGGGCGTGTGGCTCTCGACGGAAAAGCCGACGGCGCCGCAGCGGCATGAACCTTTGAGCAGAAGAGGCAAGGGTCTTCCTTTCGTCATTGTGCGGACCGCGATGCTGGCGTCGCGACGTCGCGATGACAAGCCCGTTCGCCGCTGGCATAGTCCTGGTCATGGACAACGTCGCAATCGCCGATCTGTTCGCCGGGCTGGGCGAGGTCTCCATCCGAAGAATGTTCGGAGGGAAAGGCATCTACCACAACGGATTGATCATCGGCATCGAGCTGCGCGGCGAGCTGATGCTCAAGGGCGACGAGATTTCCGCGCCGGAGCTTGAAGCCGCCGGCGCGCGCCGCTGGCGCTACACCGGCTCGCGCCACGGCAAGCTGGTGGCGATGCCCTACTGGACCATTCCCGACGAGGCGGTCGACGACCCGGAAGAGTTCGGGCGCTGGGCGAGAAAAGCCTATGAGGCGGCGGTGCGGTGGCAGAGCAAAGGCTAGCCGATGGGATTTGGCGGTGCTCCAAGCCAACCTACAGCGCCTTGGCGATCCGCGCCGCCAGCCTCGCATTGTTCTCGACCAGCGCGATGTTGGTCTTGAGGCTCTCGCCGCCGGTGAGGTCCAGAATGGTCCGGAGCAGGAAGGGCGTCACCGCCTTGCCGGAGACGCCTTGTTCGGCGGCCGCCTTCTGCGCGGCGGCGATGTGGACGGCCATCGCCTCGGCGGCGATCTCGTCCGCTTCCGGCACGGGATTGGCGACCAGCAGGCCGCCGTCGAGGCCGAGCGCCACGCGGGTCCTGAAGAAGCCGGCGATGGCTTCGGCGGTGTCGAGGCGCAGCGGCGCGGGGTAGGGCGAGGTGCGCGACCAGAAGGCCGGCATCACATCCGACTGGTAAGCGACCACCGGCACGCCGCGCGTCTCCAGCACCTCAAGCGTCTTCTCGATGTCGAGGATCGCCTTGGCGCCGGCCGACACCACGATGACCGGCGTGCGCGAAAGCTCGTCGAGGTCGGCCGAGACGTCGAAGCTCAGTTCGGCGCCCTTGTGGACGCCGCCTATGCCGCCGGTGGCGAACACCGAGATGCCGGCGAGTTTTGCCGCGATCATGGTGGCGGCGACCGTCGTGCCGCCGGTGCGGCGTTCGGCCACGGCGAAGCCGAGATCGGCGCGCGACAGCTTCATCGCCCCTTGCGTCTGCGCCAGCGCCTCGCGCTCGGCCGGCGACAGGCCGATTTTTAAACGGCCGTCGACCACTGCGATGGTGGCGGGGGTGGCGCCTTCCCCGGCGATGATGCGCTCGACGTTCTCGGCCATGCGGCTGTTGTCGGGCCAGGGCATGCCGTGGGTGATGATGGTGCTTTCCAGCGCCACCACCGGCCGGCCGGCGGCCAGCGCCTCGGCGACCGGCGCGAAGATGTCGATATGGGCCATGGCCGTGTCAGGCGACATGCGCTTCTCCCTTGCTCGGCGCCTCATGCAGCGTTTCGGCCGGCGGGACAAGGGCCAGCGCTGCCTCGAACGCCGCGCGGGCGAGCGAGGGGGCGGCGTCGGCACTCTCCAGGGCAAGCAGCGCCGCCGCCATGCCCTCGCGCACGGCTTCGGAAAAGGGCCGGCCGGAGAGCAGCGCGGCTGAAGCCGCTCCGGCCAGCGCATCGCCGGCGCCGGTGACGTCGGCGATTGTCTTCGGGGAAGGGGGCGTGATCGAAAAAATCCGGCCGCCATCGAGCGCCAGCACCGGATCGGCTCCCTTCGACAGCACCGCACGCCCGAGCCCGAGCGTCTTCAACGCGTCGAGCATCGCCGGCGCGGACGCCTCCGGGCCGAGGCCGGTCAGCGCGCCGGCCTCGCGCGCATTGAGGAACAGGCAGGAGAGCGCCGGCAGGATGGATTTCAGCCGCACCGCCTTGGCCGGCGAGATGGCGATGGCGAAGACCGGCTTGCCGGCGGCGAGCGCCGGCAGCCGCGCCAGCGCCTCGGCCGACAAATTGGCGTCGGTGAAGATTGCGTCGGCTTCGGCGATCGCGGCGCGGGCAGAGGCACGGCGAAGCTGCTTGGCGAAAGCGAGATCGTAGAGGCCCATGTCGGCGAGGGCCGCCACGACATCGCCCTGGCGGTCGAGCAGCGCGGTGTAGCTCGGCGTGGCGCGGTCGAGGAAGGTGACGGAGAGGTCGCGGATGCCGGCAGCCTGGATGGCGCGGGCGACGGTCTCGCCGGCGGCATCGCCGCCGCGCACCGACATCATCCGCGCCCCGACGCCGCGCTGCACGGCATTGCGCAGCGCGTTGAAGGTGCCGCCGCCGGCCTCCTCGCGCATGGTGCCGGGGTTGGAGGCGCCGGGCACGAAGTCGACGGCGATGCGGCCGCGCCGGTCGATATGCGCGCCGCCTATGCCGAGGATGGTCTTCTGCTTGCCTGCGCTCATGCCCGACGTGTTCTCCATGCGTCCGCCAAGACCTAAGCAGGTTTGGCCGGCATCGCCAACAGGAGCGGCGGTCCTCGCAGACAGCACGGATCGTCGCCACGCCGCGAAAAATCCGCAGGGCGTCGGTCCTCCGCTGGTCGGGTCCGCCAGCCTGGCCCCGTCAGGACGTATCGGGCGGCTCCAGTGCCCACTGGGCAAGCCCGTGCACGACGTCGAGGACCTCGTGCACCTCGTGAACGGGCTTTTTTCGCCGCCAGCCCGGAGGCCGGCCGGGTTTCAGCGGCGAGAAGCGGCCGAACCGGCGCAGACCGCCGGATACCCGCTCTTGCGCGAGGACCGCGTCGCGGCGTGCCCGCCAGCAGGCGAAGCGCCTTGCCTGGCCGGGCAGGTCGTCCAGCGCCGCAGCCAGCGCCCACAGCCGGGCGTCCAGCCGTGACGCGTCGATGGGATCGTCGGGCGACCAGGCGGGGATGCGGAACGGCTCGCTGTAGCCGGGACAGGAGATGCGCGGCACGCCCCTGGGCGCCCGCCGCGGGCGGCGGTTCCAGGGTTTTAGCGGATCGAGCAGCGGCAGGGAGGTGCTGCGGGCGCGGGCTTTCGGCCGCGCCGGCATGCGGACGGGGCCGGCCCCGGGTCGGAATTTCGGCTGCGGTTTCTGCCGGGGCGGCGGCAAGGTCACCACGAGGCCGCGCGCGGCCACGACGATGAGGCGCCGCACCGCCGCTTCGGCCGGGCGCAGCAGCCTGAGTATGGCGCGGTGGAGGCGGCGGGGAAGGGTGAGCGAGGGGTCGAGTGCCGGCGCAAGTGCCGGGGACAGTTTACTTTTTTCGGCCCGCGACAACCTTGAAGCGGCTGTGCCCTTCTGCCGAAACAAAGTAAACTGTCCCCTGAGTTCCCCGAGATCCAGCCCGGCCATGGCGACGAGCATGGCGAGGATGCGCTTCAGCGCCTCGCGATTCTTCTCGATTGCCGCATCCCAGTCCACCGCCGCTCCTTTCCAGCACAGGCGGGGGATTGTCGCTCGGGTGGGCGAGAGGGGGATAAATTCGAGGAAAACGATCCTGCCAAATGCTGACAAGAATTGCCCGGCAATCGCCCGGAGGTCACCCCCACCCCACAAGGGGGAGGGGACCCGGTTGTGTCTCGCCAGGCGCCAATCGTCGACGGTTCGCGCGGCATGGCCGCCGCAAAATTCCCCTCCCCGTTGTGGGCAGGGCTATCGTATATGAGTTTTTTGTATAGGAGCGGCAGACAGCTCTGCGTCGTCATTCCGGGGCCGCGTAGCGGAACCCGGAATCCAGAGTGCCGACGCTGCTCGAAATTCCTGGATATCTGCGAGGTCTCGCTTTTCCTTCGAGACCAACGCTCTGGATTCCGGGTTCCGCTGCGCGGCCCCGGAATGACGGTCTTCATCTGCATATGCGATTGCCCTGCCCTTGTGGGGAGGGGGTAGGGGTGGGGGTGCGAGGCCGCCGGACTCCTCACCACTCGGCGGTAGACCCGTGTGCCCGTGGCGAGCCCTCGGTTGCAGGCGGCGTCCTGACCGAAGGCTGTCATCTCGTGCCGTGCATCAACCCTGCGCGATCGCGGCGGGACATGCAGCCGACGCCGGCGCGGGCGCCGGCGCATGCGGCGGCTTGGCGGCCGTGGACGGTGCGGCAGGCTGTACCGCTCCGGTCGTGGCTGGAGACGCCGGCGGCGCGGCGGGCCTCGGCCGCACTTTCGCGACCTCGCTGCCATAGACGGCGGTCACCACCTCGTTTTCCATCCCGGCGGTCAGCGCCCGTTCGGCCTTGCCGGCGTCCTGTGTCACTGCCTGCACGGCGCCGATCACGCCGTTGAGGGCGTAGGTGTCGAGGGCAACGACCCGCTGGGTGCCGTCGATCTTGCCGGTCGCCCTGTCGACCGACCGGACGGTGCCGGTCATGCGGTTGGAATCGCCGACCAGCAGCGACAGAGCCGGGTTCTTCAGATGATATTCGGCGATCGTCACCGACACGCATTTTTCCGGGCCGGTCTTCGGCATCGCGGCGAAGCGCGAGCGCAGCGTTTCGCGCAGTCGCGGCGCGACGGAAGGCGGCACGGTATTCGACTGGTAGTGTACCGCCACGTCGACCACATGCGCGTCGTGCACGCTGGCATAGATGCCCTTGGTCTGGCAGCCCGCCCCAAGCAGGCAGACGGCGACCATGGCGGCCGCTCCGAATATCGGTTGCATGGCTGATTCTCCCCCTCGCCCGGGGGGACTGTAATGCATCGGCGAGGGCGTTGGACAGCCGTCAGGAGACAGCTTCGGCAGGCGCCGGGCGCTTGCTCACAGCGGAATGTTGTCGTGCTTCTTCCAGGGGTTCTGCAGGTCCTTGTTGCGCAGCATGCGCAAGGCCCGCGCGACGCGGCGGCGGGTCGAGTGCGGCATGATCACCTCGTCGACATAACCGCGCTCGGCCGCCACGAAGGGCGACAGGAAGCGGTCCTCATAAGCCTTGGTATGCGCGGCGATCTTTTCGGCGTCGCCGATGTCCTTGCGGTAGATGATCTCGACCGCGCCCTTGGCACCCATCACTGCGATCTGCGCCGTCGGCCAGGCATAGTTCATGTCGCCGCGCAGATGTTTCGACGCCATCACGTCATAGGCGCCGCCATAGGCCTTTCGGGTGATCACGGTGATCTTCGGCACGGTCGCCTCGGCATATGCGAACAGCAGCTTCGCGCCGTGCTTGATAAGCCCGCCATATTCCTGGGCGGTGCCGGGCAGGAAACCGGGAACGTCGACGAAGGTGACGATGGGGATCGAGAAACAGTCGCAGAAGCGCACGAAGCGCGCCGCCTTGCGCGATGCGTCGCTGTCGAGCACGCCGGCCAGCACCATCGGCTGGTTGGCGACGAAGCCGACGGTGCGGCCCTCGACGCGGCCGAAGCCGGTGACGATGTTTTTTGCAAAGCTCGGCTGGATCTCGAAGAAGTCGCCCTCGTCGGCGGTCTTCAGGATCAATTCCTTGATGTCGTAGGGCTTGTTGGCGTTGTCGGGGATCAGGCGGTCGAGCGAGAAATCGTGCTCGGTCGCCGACTGGTAGCATTCGATCTCGGGGATGTCGGCCGTGTTGGAGGCCGGCAGGAAATCGAGCAGCCGGCGCATCTGCAAGAGCGTCTCGACGTCGTTGTCGTAGGCGCCGTCGGCGATCGAGCTTTTCGTGGTGTGCACCGAGGCGCCGCCGAGCTGCTCGGCCGTCACCGTCTCGTTGGTGACGGTCTTCACCACGTCGGGGCCGGTGACGAACATGTAGGCGGTGTCGCGCACCATGAAGATGAAGTCGGTCATGGCCGGCGAATAGACGTCGCCGCCGGCGCAGGGGCCCATGATGACGGAAATCTGCGGGATGACGCCGGAGGCGAGCACGTTGCGCTGGAAGATTTCGGCATAGCCGCCGAGGGCTGCCACGCCCTCCTGGATGCGGGCGCCGCCGGCATCGTAGATGCCGACGATCGGCGCGCGGTTGCGCAGCGCCATGTCCTGCACCTTCATGACCTTCTCGGCATGCGCCTCCGACAGCGAGCCGCCGAACACCGTGAAATCCTTGGCGAAGACATAGACGGGGCGGCCGTTGACCGTGCCCCAGCCGGTCACCACGCCGTCGCCGGCGATCTTCTGCTTCTCCATGCCGAAATCGGTGGAGCGGTGCTCGACATACATGTCGAACTCCTCGAAGGAATTTTCGTCGAGGAAGACGTCGATGCGCTCGCGGGCCGTGAGCTTGCCGCGCTTGTGCTGGGCGTCGATGCGCTCCTGGCCGCCACCCATGCGGGCGATGTCGCGGCGGCGGGCGAGTTCCTCGAGCACGTTTTTCACGAGACCATCCTCCTCGCCGCGGCCTTGGCTGTCAGCCACCTGTCACAGCGTGTAACCACGGCGGTCCGCCCGCGCAAGCATGCCGATGCTCCCGACGTCGGTCGATCATCCGTGCAACAGATCGCGCAGCGCCGCGAGCGTCGCTTCCGGCGCCTCGCGCGGGATGTCGTGGCCGACGCCCGGCAGGACGCGGCGCTCGTAGCGCCCGGTGAAGCGGCCGGCGTCGGTATCGGCTGGCGGTGGCGGGTCGACGCCGTCGTCGGCGCCCCACAGCGCGATGGTGGGGACGGAGATCACCGGCTGGGCGGCGAGTTTTCGCTCGGTCTCCTCCAGCGCCGGGTCGCCCGGCGCATAGCCGAAGCGGTGGCGGTAGGAGTGGGCGACGATGTCGACGAAGTCCGGATTGTCGAAGGAGGCGGCCGTTTCCGCATAGATTTGCTCGTCGAAGCGGAAGGTCGGCGACCACAGCGACCACAGCAGTCTTCCCAGCGCATGGCGGTTGGCGGCCAGCCCGTCGCGGCCGCGCCGGCCGTGGAAGTAGTATTGGTACCAGTAGCGGTGTTCCTGCTCCGGCGGCAGCGGCTCGACCGAGCCGGCGATGTCCTGGATGGCGTAGCCGCAGCCGCTTACCAGGCAGCGCACGCGCTCGGGCCACAGCGCCGCGACGATGCAGGCGGCGCGGCCGCCCCAGTCGTAGCCGACCAGGGCGGCGCGCTCGATGGCGAGCGCGTCGAGCAGGGCGAGCAGATCGTGGGCGATCGCCGCCTGCTGACCCGAGCGCATGGTCCCGGCATCGTGGAAGCGGGTCGGCCCGTAGCCGCGCAGATAAGGGACGATCACGCGAAAACCCTCGGGCGCGAGCGCGGCCGCCATGGCGTCGTAGCAGCGTGGATCGTAGGGGAAGCCGTGCAGGAGCACGACCGCCGCGCCGTCCGGCGGCCCGTGCTCCTCATAGGCGATGTCGAGCATCGGCGTGCGCGCATGCCGGACCGGGACGCGGCGTTCGGCCATCGCTCTTCCTCCGTGGCGGGCGCTACCAGGCTCCGGTGTTGGGCATGGAGGCCCAGGGCTCGGCCGGCGGAAGCGGGTCGCCTTCCTGGAGAATCTCGATCGAGATGTTGTCGGGCGAGCGCACGAAGGCCATGTGGCCGTCGCGCGGCGGCCGGTTGATGGTGACGCCGCCGTCCATCAGGCGCCGGCAGGTGGCGTAGATGTCGTCGACCTTGTAGGCGAGGTGGCCGAAATTGCGGCCGCCGGTATAGGTCTCCGGGTCCCAGTTGTAGGTGAGCTCCAGCTCGGGCGCGCGGGCGGCGCTGGAAGTGCCCTTGTCCTTCGGCGCGGCGAGGAAGATCAGGGTGAAGCGGCCCTTGTCGTTGTCGATCCGCCGCACCTCCTCCAGGCCGAGCTTGTTGCAATAGAAGTCCAGCGAGGCGTCGACGTCCGTCACGCGGACCATGGTGTGCAAGTAACGCATTGTCTTCCTTCCATCGTTCGCCAGGTTCGGCAGGCCGCGGGGCGGTCATCTGGCCACCCTATACGCCAAGTTCCACGGCTGCCGCATGATAGTTGTCGATGAGTTCACGCCAAGGTGAAAAAAGCCATGCCGGCTATTGCCCTGACACGAATGCAAAGTGTTATCCTAACGGAAGAATCACGTGGGTCCGATCAGGAAAGGTGCGTTCGGATGGGGGAGAAGGCCTCTTTGGTGGGGCGGAGCTTGGGGGCCGACGAGGGGCTGAACCACGACGAAGGCGATGTCGCGGGCGTGTTCGAGGTCTCCGGCGCGATCAAGTGGTTCGACGTGGCCAAGGGATATGGTTTCATCCTGCCGGATGAGGGCGCCAGCGACGTCCTTCTCCACGTCACCTGCCTGCGCCGCGACGGTTTCCAGACCGCTCATGAGGGTGCGCGCGTGGTCTGCCTGGCAAAGCAGGGGGACCGCGGCCTGCAGGCGTTCCGCGTGCTCTCCATGGACAATTCCACCGCCGTCCACCCGGCCGAGATGCCGGAGCAGCGCACCCATGTCACCGTGGTCGCCGAGAGCGGGCTGGAACGCGCTTTGGTCAAGTGGTTCAACCGGACCAAGGGGTTCGGCTTCCTGACCCGCGGGGAAGGCACGGAGGACATCTTCATCCACATGGAGACGCTGCGCCGCTACGGCCTCGCCGAGCTCCGGCCCGGACAGGTGGTGCTGGTGCGCTTCGGCCGCGGCGACAAAGGCCTTATGGCCGCCGAAATTCACCCCGATATCGGAACCCTGCCGTCGTCGCACTGAGCCCGCGACCGTTTTTGGGAGTTCCGATTGGCCGCCCGACAGCCCCGGATCGCTGCTGCGCTGCTTGCCCTCGTGCTGGCGGCGCTCGTCCATCTGACGCCAGGCCTGGCCGACGGCCGCGCCCAGGTGCTGCCGGTCGACCCGGCGCCGCTGGTGGCGGCGACGTCCGCCGGCGAGCGGTCGTTCACCATCGAGGTGGCCGACGACGTCGGCGAGCGCTCGGCCGGGCTGATGTTCCGTGAGGCGATGGCGGACGACCACGGCATGCTGTTCGTGTTCGAGCGCACCCAGCCGGTGAGCTTCTGGATGAAGAACACGCCAATGCCGCTCGACCTGATCTTCGTCGCCGAGGACGGCACGGTGCGCGCCGTGAGGCGCGGCGAGCCGATGTCGGAGGCCATCATCTCCGCCGGCGAGCCGGTGCGCTTCGTCCTCGAGCTGAAGGCGGGAACCGCCGCGAAGATGGGCATCGCCCGCGGCACGGTGCTCCGCCATCCGGTGATTGCGGGTGTAGCCGGCAATCCGGGTTGAGGCCAGTTTCGCGAGGCTGACGTGACCGCCTATTTTTCACATGACGGCTTCGAGCTCGCCTATCTCGACCGCGCGCCGGAGGCCGGCGGCGAGCCGATCCTGCTCATCCACGGCTTCGCCTCCAGCATCCAGGTCAACTGGGTAGCTCCGGGCTGGGTGAAGACGCTGACCGAAGCCGGCTACCGGGTGATCGCGCTCGACAACCGCGGCCACGGCCAGTCGTCGAAAAGCTACGACCCGGCCGACTACACGCCACAGAAGATGGCGGGCGACGCGGCGGCGCTGCTCGCTCATCTCGGCATCGGGCGGGCGCACGTCATGGGCTATTCGATGGGCGCGCGGATTTCCGCCTTCCTGGCGCTGGCAGAGCCGGGGCTGGTCGCCAGCCTGGTCTTCGGCGGTCTCGGCATCGGCATGGTCGACGGCGTCGGCGACTGGGACCCGATCGCGGCGGCGCTGCTTGCCGACGATCCGGCGTCGATCGAGCACAGGCGCGCCAAGACGTTCCGGACCTTCGCCGACCAGACGAAGAGCGACCGGCGGGCGCTCGCCGCCTGCATCGAGACCTCGCGCACGCTGCTCGGCGAAGCCGACGTCTCCCGCATCGCCCAGCCGACGCTCATCGCGGTCGGTACCACGGACGACATAGCGGGCTCGGCCGCCGACCTCGCCGGGCTCATGCCGAACGCGGTCGCCTTCGATATCGAGGGCAGGGACCATATGCTTTCGGTCGGCGACCGGACGTTCAAGCGGCGCGTGCTCGAGTTTCTCGCCGCGCATCCGATCTGAGCGCGCGGCAACCTTCCGGGATCGTGCTCCGGCGCCCGGAACCGTCTGCCAAATGGCCTTGAAAAGCGGCCAATCCAATCCATTTGACAGGGTGGTGAAGAAAATTGAGTTCAGTCGCGCTATAGTCCGATGTATATAGGCGCGCGACGACGCCGGGAGGCGAAACGGAGGCATCCCATGAGCAGCAGCAATCTGGCGAAGCACACCTCGCTTCAGCCGGTCGATCCGATCTGGCGCTCGGTGCGCGACGAGGCGACCGACGCCGTGGCCCGCGATCCGCTGCTGTCGGCCTTCCTCTATTCGACGGTCATCAACCAGGAATCGCTCGAGGATGCCGTCATCCACCGCATCGCCGAGCGCCTCGACCATGCGGACCTCAGCGCCGACCTGATCCGCCATACCTTCAAGGCGATGGCGTCGGAAGTTCCGGATTGGGCGACCGCCGTGCGCGCCGACATCCAGGCCTATTACGACCGCGACCCGGCCTGCGACCGCTTCTTCATGCCGATCCTCTACTTCAAGGGGTTCCATGCGATCCAGACGCATCGGCTGGCGCACTGGCTGTGGACGCAGGGCCGCCGCGACTTCGCGCTCTACCTGCAGAGCCGCTCGTCCTCCGTGTTCCAGACCGACATCCATCCGGCATCGCGGATGGGCAAGGGCATCTTCATCGACCATGCCACCGGGCTGGTGGTGGGCGAGACCGCTGTCATCGAGGACGAGGTCTCCATCCTGCACGGCGTGACGCTGGGCGGCACCGGCAAGGCCGGCGGCGACCGGCATCCAAAAATCCGCTACGGCGTGCTGATCGGCGCCGGCGCGAAAATCCTCGGCAATATCGAGGTCGGCCATTGCGCCAAGGTGGCGGCCGGCTCGGTCGTGCTGTCGTCGGTGCCGCACAACAAGACGGTCGCCGGCGTTCCGGCGCGCGTGGTCGGCGAGAGCGGCTGCGACCGGCCGTCGCGGCAGATGGACCAGTTCCTGCCGTCGCAGACCATGGATCACGTCGTCAGCTTCGACATCTGAGGCGAGATCGCGCCAAGGCGATCGGCGCGATCTTGTGCTGACGTCGTGTCTAGCGCCCTCGTGGTTCGACAAGCTTCTGTAATTGCGGTCAACAGGGTTGCGTGTC
>NZ_JCACER010000035.1:0-5134 GCF_059502445.1 Kumtagia sp. | reverse complement strand
ATTGCCGCGACCATTCAGCAGCCCTCATGGTGAGCTTGTCGAACCACGAGGGCGCTGGACGCGATTTGAGATGCCCTCAGGGCGATCGCATATGAAAACGATGAGATTTTTGTCGGCCTGTACCCCCACCCCTAACCCCTCCCCACAAGGGGGAGGGGGACTCGGCGGCCGCTTTGCAGAGCAAAATCGCCGACGATTGGCGCTTGCCGGAGACGCCAGCCGGTCCCCCTCCCCCTTGTGGGGAGGGGTTAGGGGTGGGGGTACCTTCATATGCGATTGCCCTGTGTCGAACCACGAGGGCGCTTGACGTCGGCCGGCTTTCAATCCGCCACAAACGGCTGAAGGCAAGTCTTAGATCACCCCTTGTCCGTCTATTCCCACCGCCGACGACGGCAGCAGGCCGCCGGTGACGACGATGGGCGTCTTGTCGGGCACGCGGTCGTAGAGGTCGATGATGTCCTGGTTGATCAGCCGCACGCAGCCGGACGAGACCGACTTGCCGATGGAAAACCATTCCGGCGAGCCGTGCAGGCGGTAGAGCGTGTCCTTGCCGTCCTGGAAGATGTAGAGGGCGCGGGCGCCGAGCGGGTTCTGGATGCCCGGCTGCATGCCGCCCTCCCACTCGTTGGTGCCGGGGATCTGGCGGGCGCGGTACTGCTCGAGCTCGGGCTGGCGGTCGATCATCTCGTTGGGCGGAAACCAGCGCGGCCACTTCTGCTTCCACTCGATGACGCCGCGGCCGGCCCACTCGAAACCTTCGCGGCCGAGGCCGACGCCGTAGCGGATGGCCTGGCCGCCTTCGCGGGTGAGGTAGAGGAAGTGGCTGGAGGTGTCGATGACGACTGTGCCGGGCGGCTCGCCGGTCGGGTTGTCGATGACCTGCCGGTAGTAGCGCGGATCGATCTGCTCGATCGGCACGGCGGGGATGTCGTAGCCCTCGTCGAACATCGCGGCATAGATGGCGCGGGGGTCGCCGAAGTTCTGTTCGGTGCCGAACGGCGTCAGCGGCGGCAGCGGCCCGCCCTCGGTCGAGGCGACCTCGCGGCTCGGATTGCTCGCGCAGGCGGGGAGGGCGGCGGTCGCCATCACGGCGAGCATGGTGCGGCGGCTGATCTGCATGCGAATCTCATAGCACGGTTCGGCCCGCCCGCAACGCGTGGAGGGATGGGAGGTTCCCAGGGGGTAGCGCGGCGCCGTCGCCACGGCTGACCTGGTTGCTACTTTCTAGGAAAAAATTCCTTGACACCGTGACGGTGCTTTGCTAGAGTTTCGCTATCGTCGGAAAAGTGCGGGCGGCGGAGAGTTGGTGCAGGGCCGCACAGGTTGCACCGACCCCGCTGGTCGCTGCGCGGCCAGCTCCTCCTCGAGGGGGAGATACGCGGCGGTACTCTTTTCGCAAACACAGGATCGTTCCATGCCCCGTAGACCGCTGGCGCAACAGCGGGCGCTGCGCGCGCTCGCCGAGGGCGCGAAGGCGACGCTCGACCTGCTGGCCGATGCCAGCGGGCGGTCGCTAAAAATGCTGAGGCGGGATGCCGAGAGCGAGGGCTGGGCTCTGGACCGCGCGCCGCAGGAGGATGTGGCCGCGCGTGTCCGCGCCATCGCCGCCATGCTGCTCGACCATATCGAGGCGATGGGGCGGGCGGCGCTCGAGGAAGGGCGCAAGATCAGTAAGTCGGACGTCGACACGGCGCTGGCGCTGGTGCGCAGCCTGGAGAAGATCGGCGAAGTCATGCGGCCGGAAGAAGCCGCCAAGGAGAACCAGATCAGAGAGGATGAGCAATTGGCCGCCGTACTCGAACGCATGGACGAACGCATTATCGAACTTGCCCGTGAGCTCGCAGCTCAAATGGTTGCGGAGGCATGTGGGCCTGGACGGAGCGTGGCTGGCAAGGAATGAGTGGTGGAGATACGCCTTCCTCGCCCAGTATCCGTTGATGCGGATGCAGCCGCCCATCTGGCTGGTGAGCGGCGGGCAAGACGCGGCTAGGCGCCGAATGGGTGAACGGACTGGTGCGCGGTCTTCCACCCTTCACCGCGGCGGGGCAGCGCTACGGCGTGATCGCGCTGGTCGGCGAGACGCTCGGCGACGTGCGCGAGGTGATGATCGACGGGCCGGCCGGCATCGCGCGCACGGCGCGCGGCAACCGCGCCCGCTACGAGCCGAGCCGGCGCCGGATTGTCTGGGACAATGGCGCGGTCGGGCACGTCTTCTCGTCGGAGGACCCGGAAAGCCTGCGCGGACCGCAATTCGAGGCGGCATGGTGTGACGAGCTGGCCAAGTGGACGAACGCCGACGAGACGTTCGATATGCTGCAGTTCGGGCTGAGGCTGGGCATACAACCACGGCAGATGATCACCACGACGCCGCGGCCGGTCAGGCTGGTGAGGAAGCTCATGACCGACCCGTTGGTGACGAGGAGCAAACTCACCACGTCCGGCAACGCCTCCAATCTCGCGCCGGGCTTCGTGGCGGCGGTCACGGACCGCTACGGCGCCACAAAGCTCGGCCGGCAGGAACTCGACGGCGAGCTGGTCGAGGACCGTGAGGACGGGCTGTGGACGCGCGACCTGATCGAGCGGGCATTCGCGGCCGAGGTGCCGGAATTGCGGCGCATCGTCGTGGCGGTCGACCCGCCGGCGAGTGCCAGGCGCAGCTCCGACGCCTGCGGTATCGTCGCCGCCGGACTGGACGGCGAGGGCAAAGTTTTCGTGCTGGCCGACGCTACCGTGAAGGCGGCGCGGCCGCAGGACTGGGCGGGTGCGGCGGTGGCGCTGTTCCATCGCCTGCAGGCCGACACGATCGTGGCCGAGGTGAACCAGGGCGGCGACATGGTGAGCGCGGTGATCCGCGCCGCCGATCCGCTCGTGCCGGTGAAGGCGGTCAGGGCGATGCGCGGCAAATGGATCCGCGCCGAGCCGGTGGCGATGCTCTACGAGCAGGAGAAGGTTCGGCATGCCGGCCGCTTCCCGGCGCTGGAGGACGAGATGTGCGACTTCGGCCCCGACGGGCTCTCCGGCGGCCGCTCGCCCGACCGGGTGGATGCGCTGGTCTGGGCGGTGAGCGAGCTGCTTCCCGGCCGGACGGGGGAGCCGAGGGTGAGGAATTTGAGCGAATAGCGAATAGCGAATAGCGAGGATCGGTTCGGACGGGAACAAGTCAATGAAATAGTTCCCTATTCGCTACTCCCTATTCGCTATTCGCTCCAATCGAGGATCGCCGATGCAATGGAACTGGCCCTGGCGCCGCGGCGCCCGGAACGGAGCGGCCGTGCCCGAACGCAAGGCCGGCTGGTCGGGCGGCTTCGTCGCCCTGCATGTGCAGGCCGAGGCCGGCTGGACGAGGCGGGACTATGCGACGCTGGCGCGCGAGGGGTTCATGAAGAACCCGGTCGTGCACCGCTGCGTGCGGCTGGTCGCCGAGACCGCCGCCGCCGTGCCGTGGCTGCTCTACGAGGGCGGGGCGGAGATGTCGCGGCATCCGCTGCTCATGCTCATGGAGCGGCCCAATCCCAGGCAGGCCGGCGCCAGTTTTCTCGAGGCGCTTTACGGCCATCTGCTGATTTCCGGCAACGCCTATGTCGAGCTGGTCGAGGCGGGCGGCGACCTGCGCGAGCTGCATCTGCTGCGGCCGGACCGGGTCGGCGTCGTCTGCGACGGGCAGGGATGGCCGGTGGCGCTGGAGCACCGGACGGACAAGGCCAAGCGCGTGGTGCCGCTCGGCGGCGCCACGGCCGGCGGGGCGCTGCAGCTGTCGCTGTTTCATCCGCTCGACGATGTCAGAGGCTTTCCGCCGCTGGAGGCGGCGCTGATGGCGCTCGACACGCACAATGCGGCCGGGCGTTGGAACAAGGCGCTGCTCGACAATTCCGCGCGCCCCTCCGGCGCTCTGGTCTACGCGCCGAAGGAGGGCGGCAATCTTACCGATGAGCAGTTCGAGCGGCTGAAGGCCGATCTGAGCGAAGAGTATACGGGCGCGGCCAAGGCCGGAAAGCCGCTGCTGCTGGAAGGCGGGCTCGACTGGAAGGCGATGGGCCTGTCGCCCAAGGACATGGACTTCATCGAGGCGAAGCATTCCGCCAGCCGTGACATCGCGCTGGCCTTCGGCGTGCCGCCGATGCTGCTCGGCATTCCCGGCGACAACACCTACGCCAATTACCAGGAGGCCAACCGCGCCTTCTACCGCATGACCGTGCTGCCGCTGGTGGCGCGCACCGTGCGCGAATTCTCCGCCTGGCTGGCGCCGGCCTTCGGCGACGGGCTGCGGGTGGCCTATGACGCCGACCAGGTGGACGGGCTGGCGGCCGAGCGCGAGGCGCTGTGGGCGCGGGTCGGGGCGGCAGAGTTTCTCACCGACGACGAGAAACGCGAGGCGGTGGGATACCAGCCGCGAGGAGCGGGATCGTGACGGCGTCAGCGTGCCTTGCCCGCCGATTTTGCAATGAAGGTCACTCCGGACAGGCCCTCGAAATGCGAATCGCAGGTCAACAGCTCGGCCTCGTTCTGCAGGGCGGTGGCGTATACGATCGCGTCGGCCGTCGCGAGCTTGTGCCTGCTGCAGAGTTCGGTCGCCAGAAGCGCTATCTTCGTATCGAGCGGCACGACCCGGCACATTTGCGTGAAGGCGATCACCTGATCGGCCTTGTCCTCGCCCACCTCGCGGGTCAGCCATTTCGCCAGTTCGAGCTGGACGATCGTCGGCACCAGCCAATCTTCACGCGCCGGGATCGCGGCTTCCACGGCCTTGCCGGCCGGCGATGCGATCAACCATTCGATCCAGGCCGACGTGTCGACGAGGCGCATCAGAACCTGTCTTTGCGGTCGCGGTAGTCCCTTGCCTTCGCGCCTTTCGCGATGCCGGCGAGTTCCGCCGGTTTCGGCACCGGCACGAGCAAGACGCCGGCTCCCTTTGGGATGAAGGCGAACTCCTGGCCTGCCTGCCACCGGTGGGCCGCACGCACGGCCTTCGGGATGGATATCTGGAATTTGGCCGAGAGCGTGGCGATGTCGGGCATGGTCGTACCTGGCACTGATCGATCGATGCTCCGTAAGAAATAGCATCGATCGATGTCTTTCGAAAGGGCAGTAGGGCAGTAGGGCAGTAGGGCAGTAGGGCAGTAGGGCAGTAGGGCAG
>NZ_JCACER010000034.1:0-5284 GCF_059502445.1 Kumtagia sp. | reverse complement strand
AACCGAAGTGTTGGGAGCAACCGCAGCCCCCAACAAGAGCAATTATGCCATCTCAGGACAGAGGGGGGTGCGAAGATGCGCAGGTCCAGCAGTTCTGCAAGGGGACCCCGCCCATGCAGATAACCTCGCCCGCCTTCAAGCGGAACGCCCATGCCGCGCTTGGCGACGCCGAGCTGCAGAAGGCGCTGGACAATGTGCGCTCCGGCTTCATCGACAAGCGGCTCAAGGCGGTGCAGGCGCTGCCGGAATTCGACCGGCTGCGCGACTCCGCCCGCGCCATCAAGAACCATGCGCTGGACAATCTCGACCTCTATCTCGAAGCCTATGAGGAGAAGGTGCGGGAGGCGGGCGGCCATGTGCACTGGGCCGAGACGGCCGCGGATGCGCGCAGGATCGTTCTCGACATCTGTCGGGCGGCGGGCGCGAAAACCGTCACCAAGGGCAAGTCGATGATCACCGAGGAGATCGCCCTCAACGGCTTCCTGGAGGAGAACGGCATCCGTCCGGTTGAGACCGACCTCGGCGAATACATCATCCAGTTGCGCGGCGAGCATCCCAGCCACATCATCGCGCCGGCGGTGCACCTCACCAAGGACCAGGTGGAGGCGGACTTCCGCCGCGTGCACGGCCACCTGCCGGCCGATCGCGATCTTTCCGAGCACGAAGCGCTGCTCTACGAGGCGCGCCGCGTGCTGCGCCCCGCCTATTTCGACGCCGATGTCGGCATCACCGGCGCCAACTTCCTGGTCGCCGAGACGGGCACCTCGATCATCGTCACCAATGAGGGCAATGGCGACCTGACGCAGATCCTGCCCAAGGTGCATGTGGTGGTCGCCTCGATCGAGAAGATCGTGCCGACGCTCGAAGACGCCGCGCAGATCCTGCGTGTGCTGGCGCGCTCGGCGACAGGGCAGGAGATGAGCGTCTACACGACGCTGTCGACCGGGCCGCGCCGGCCGGGCGATCCGGACGGGCCGGAGCAATACCATGTCGTGCTCATCGACAACGGCCGCTCGGCGATGCTCGGCACCGAGTTCCAGGACATGCTGCGCTGCATCCGCTGCGGCGCCTGCATGAACCACTGCCCGGTCTACCACGCGGTCGGCGGCCACGCCTATGGCTGGGTCTATCCCGGGCCGATGGGCGCAGTGCTGACGCCGTCGCTGATCGGCGTCGACAAGGGCGGGCACCTGCCCAATGCCTCGACCTTCTGCGGGCGCTGCGAAAGCGTGTGCCCGATGAAGATACCGCTGCCCAAGATGATGCGGCACTGGCGCGAGCGCGAGTTCGAGCGGGGGCTGAACCCGGCGGTGCAGCGCAGCGGCCTGAAGCTCTGGGCGTTCTTCGCGCGGCGGCCACGGCTTTACAGGGCGGTGACCGGGCTGGTGGCGCCGCTGCTGTCGGCGTTCGGCCGCCGCAAGGGTCGGTTCACGAAACTGCCGCTGGCGGGAGGATGGACGGAGTTTCGCGATCTCCCGGCGCCGCAGGGGCGGACGTTCATGCAGCAGGTGGCGCGGGACAGGCGGGCGCGGTGATGGTTTTCGGCTCGGCGTGCCTTCGCACCCCCCTCTGTCCTGAGCTTGTCGAACGGGCCGGACATCTCCCCCGCAAGGGCAAGGTTATCGCATATGGAAATTCCCGAAGCGTCGCCTGGCTTCATACCCCCACCCCTAACCCCTCCCCTCAAGGGGGAGGGGGATCTTGCGTCCGCCATGCAGCGCAAAGCCATAGACGATTTGCGGCTGGCGGAGACGCAAGACAGTCCCCCTCGCCCTTGAGGGGAGGGGTAAGGGGTGGGGGTAAACCCAGCTGCGATAGCCCCGCCTTCAAGGGGGAGACGTCCAGCCCGGTCGACAAGCTCAGGACAGCGGGGCTGGAGCCGGGTGCTGCGTGTAAAGGAAAATGCCCGCATGACCGGCCGTGACGCCATCCTCGCAAAGGTGCGGCAATCGCTCGGGGCCGGCGACGACCCGGCTCGGCGGCAGGCGGTGGCCGAGCGGCTCAAAGCCGCGCCCCTGGGGGTGATCCCGGCGCGGGGGCAGCTGCCGCGGGCCGAGCGGGTCGCGTTGTTCCGCACGATGGCCGAAAAGCTGCTCGCCAGCGTCGAGCGCGTGGCAGGCTACGACGAAGTGCCCGGGAGGGTCGCCGCCTATCTGCGCGAGCGCAACCTGCCGGCCTCGGTGCGCATGGGCGCGGACGCGCGGCTGGAGGCAATGCCCTGGGCCGGGCAGAAGACGCTGGAACTGCGCCGCGGCGCCTCCGACGGCGACGACGCGGTCGGCGTCAGCCATGCCGGCGGCGGCATCGCCGAGACGGGGACATTGCTGCTCACGTCCGGGCCGGACAACCCGACCACCATCAATTTCCTCACCGATCACCATATCGTGGTGGTCGACGCCGCCGACATCGAAGGCGACCTGGAGAGCGCGCTGGCGAAGGTGCGGGACCGCTACGGCAAGGGCGCCATGCCGCGCACCGTCAATTTGATCTCCGGCCCGTCGCGCTCCGGCGACATCGAGCAGAAGCTGATCCTCGGCGCGCACGGGCCGCGCGCGCTGCATATCCTGGTGGTGGACGACCAGGCCGATGGCTGAGGGCGTCCATCTCGAGGCCGCCCGCGCGCCGGAGGGCATGCGCCTCTACGCCATCGGCGACGTGCACGGCCGGCTCGACCTGCTGGAGAGGATGCTGGGGACGATCCGCGCCGAGATCGCGCGCGACCGGCCGGCCGACTGGCGCATCATCCATCTCGGCGACTATGTCGACCGCGGCCCGTCATCGCGCGGCGTGATCGACTTCCTGATCGCCGCCGGCGCGGCCGACCCGCGCATCGTCACGCTCGCCGGCAATCACGACATCGGCCTTCTCGACTTCCTCGCCCGGCCGTCGATGGATTCGCTGTTCATGCAATATGGCGGGATCGAAACCGCCGCATCCTACGGCGTGTCGTTCGGGCCGACCCGCGACCTCGGGCGCTTCCACGCCGATCTCGTGCAGGCCGTGCCGGCCGGCCACGCCGATTTCCTGCGCTCGCGCGGCTTCGGCGTCTCCTTCGGCGACTTCTTCTTCTGCCATGCCGGCATACGGCCGGGCGTGCCGGTGGACTTGCAGCATCCGGACGACCTCGTCTGGATCCGCGAGGGCTTCCTGCATCATGCCGGGCTGCATCCGAAAGTGGTGGTGCACGGCCACACCATCACGCGCGTGCCGGAACTGCTGGCCAATCGCGTGAACGTCGACACCGGCGCCTGGCGCTCCGGCGTGCTCACCGCCTTCGTCGCCGAGGGCGGGCAGAAGCGGCTGATCGCGGCAACGGTCTGACGCCGCTTCAAACGCGGCGCCGGCCGGCATCGTCCCGTTACAATCCTCCGTAGAATGGGTCCGTTTACGGCAACCGATCGAACCCGGAGGGTTGGGGACATGGCCTGGCAGATTCCTTTCGAGAATACCGGTACACCTATCGATCTCACGACGACCGACAGCCTGTATGTCGGGGAAGACATCTATGTCGCCGCCATCGTGAGGGGTACGGGATCCGATCACACGGTGGTGGTGGACGGCACCGTGGCGGCGGGCGGCGAGCCAGTGATCATCCTGGGCGACATCGGGAAATCCAACAACACCATCCATATCGGCGAGACCGGGAAGGTCGTCGGCCTGGGGCTGGCCGCGAGGCCCATAGCGGCGATAGGCATCATCGGAAATTCCGGGAGCGTCGTGAACGACGGCGAGATCGTGGCTACGGTCAACAAGGGGACCGCAGTCGGGTTCGCCGGCGGCGACATGACCAGCATTTCATCGATGACGAACTCGGGGACGATCACGGCGGGATCGATCGGCGTGAGCAACATCAATTTCGCCGGCAAGTTCACGCTGAACAATTCGGGCACGATCATCGGTGGTGAGGGCGCAACGGTCGATCCGAACCTCGGCACGCTGCCCTGGGGCTCTTTCGTCTCGATCACCCAGGTGGGTGGCAAGATGGTCGAGTCGCCGTCTGTAGACACCATCATCAACAGCGGCAAGATGGTCGGCGACATCTGGCTGGGCGGCGGCGGCGATCTCTACGACGGCCGGCTCGGCACGGTCGTCGCCGGCGAGGTGCGCGGCGAGGGCGGCAACGACCGCATCTATGCGGGAGCCGGCAACGACACGCTGCTCGGCGGCGACGGCAACGACACGCTGATGGGCGGCGCCGGCGCCGACTATCTCAGCGGCGGCGCCGGCACCGACCGCGCCGCCTATACGACGGCCAAGGGCGGCCTCACCGTCAGCCTCGCCAATTCGACGCTCAACACCGGCGACGCCAAGGGCGACACCTTCAACTCGATCGAAAACCTGACAGGCTCGGATTTCTCCGACAATCTGTTCGGCACCAACGGCATCAACGTGATTTCCGGCGGCGCCGGCAACGACGTCATCAAGGGCTACAACGGCAACGACACGCTGGCCGGCGGCGGCGGCAAGGACGTCTTCATCTTCAGCTCGGCGCTGAACGCCGCCAGCAATGTCGACACCATCACCGACTTCATCTTCGCCGACGACACCGTCCAGCTCGACGACACCGTCCAGCTCGACAACGCCGTGTTCACGGCGCTGACGACGCTCGGCACGCTGGCGGCCGCGGCGTTCCGGGCGAACACGACTGGGCTGGCGCAGGATGCTTCCGACCGCATCATCTACGAGACCGATACGGGCGAGCTCTATTACGACTTCAACGGCAATGCGGCCGGCGGCGGCGTGCTGTTCGCGAAGCTCGACCCCGGCCTCGGCATCACCACAGCCGATTTCGTGGTGATCTGAGGCGGGCGCGCGGATGGGGCGCCGCCGGCATCAGTGCTCGGCGACGACCCCGTAGCCGTCGACGACGGTGTCGCTGCCGGCATCGACCGAGTAGACGCCGAGACCGCAGACGACGATGGCGAAGAACATGGCAAGGCAAAGGAGCGCGGATCGCAAGGCGGGACTCTCGGGTTCTGGTCGCTAAACTCTTACGGGATCGCGGTTACGATTGTGTTGCAATGCCGTGAGGGGGGCGGAAGACGCGCGCCTTCTAGGCCGCGACTTGGGGCTGGCGCCAGCGGAATCTCGGTTGTCCGGGAAGACCGCGGGCCGGCGTGGCTTTTCTGCCACGCGACCATCCTCCGGCTTCCCATCCCTGGAGGGCTATCGCATAGGGAATTCTGGAAACATCGCGTGGCCTGGTATCCCACCCCTAACCCCTCCCCTCAAGGGCAGGGCTATCGCATATGAGTTGTATCGGAGCGGCAGACAGCTCTGCGTC
>NZ_JCACER010000033.1:0-5380 GCF_059502445.1 Kumtagia sp. | reverse complement strand
AAGGTTGGGTTCTCAGAGATGTGTGCATGCCGTAGCACGCAGTGGGGGAGAGGTGGCGAGCCCGAAGGGCGAGACGGAGAGGGGGCTTGGCGAGAAGCTCAAAGGTCGGAGTCCACGGCCTTCGGTATTAGCTCGACCGGGAGAACGATCGCGATCCGCATCAACCCTTGCGCGTCAGCAGGTAGCTGCCGCTTTCATGCAGCGCCGCCGTCCAGTCCGGCTCCACCACGATCGTCGTGGTCACCTCCTCGATGATCGCGGGACCCGCGATCGTCGCGCCGACGCCCAGCTTCGAACCGTCATAGACCGGCGTGGAGGTCGCGCTGCCGGAGGTGTCGAAGATCGCCTCGCGGCGGCCCTTCAGCGCGAGTTCGGCCGAGCCTTGGCCGGTCAGCCGCGGCGGCGCCGGCTTGTCGATGCGGCCGTAGATGGTCGATTCGATATTGACCACCTCGACCGCGCTGTGGCGCTCGCAATAGGTGTAGAGCTCCTCGTGCCGGGCATGGAAGGCGTCCTTGACGCGCCCGATGGTCTCGTCGGTGATCCGGAAGGTCCCGATATCCACCGTGCATTCGTGCACCTGCCCGACATAGCGCATGTCGAGGCTGCGGCCGATGTCGATCCTGGTGCCGGGGAAGCCGTCGGCCTTGAGATGTGCGACGCCGCGCTCCTCGATCTCCTCGAACAGCCGGTCGATGTGTTCGCTTGCGCCGGGCGTGTCGAGGCGCAGCGGGGCGGTCGCCATGTAGTTGTACTTCACGTCGGAGATGACCTGCCCGAAGGCGCACAGCCCGGAGGCGAGTTTTGGCAGGATGATGGTGTCGATCCCCATCTCGCGCGCCAGCGCGGTGATGTGCGCGGCGGTCGCCCCGCCGGCCCCCACCAGCACGAAGTCGCGCGGATCGTAGCCGCGCTCCACCGACACGCGGCGGATGCCGTTGACCATGTTCGAGTTGACGATGGTGAACATGCCGTAGGCGGCCTGTTCGACGTTGATGCCGAGCGGCTCCGCCAGTTTCGTCACCGCCTGCCGCGCCTTGGCCTTGTCGAGCGGCAGCTTGCCGCCCAGCAGGCCCTCTGGGTTGAGATAGCCGAGCACCAGGTTGGCGTCGGTTGTCGTCGGCTCGGTGCCGCCATTGCCGTAGCAGGCCGGCCCCGGCTCGGAGCCGGCCGACTGCGGCCCGACCTGCAGCAGGCCGAGGCTGTCGATCCAGCCGATCGAGCCGCCACCGGCGCCGAGCGTCTCCACCTGGATCATCGGCACGCCGATGCGATAGCGCAGGAAGTCGATGTTCTTGTTGAGATTGGTCTGGCCGTTGCGCGTCAGCGTGATGTCGAAGGACGTGCCGCCCATGTCGACGGTGATGACGTTGTCCCTGCCGAACGGCTTGCCGACATAGAGGCCGGCCTGCGGCGCCGAGGCCGGTCCGGAGTTGATGGCGTAGACCGACCGGTCGGTCATCGCCTGGCCGATCGCCAGCCCGCCGTTCGACTGGAAGTAGCGCACCGGCTGTTTTGCGCCGAGCTGGCGGAAATAGCTGTCCACCGCGCCGACATAGCGCCGCATCACCGGTGCCAGATAGGCGTTGGTCACCGCCGTCGAGGTGCGCGTGTATTCGCGGATCTGCGGGTACAGCTCGCTGCCGACGGTGAGGATCGCGTCCGGCATCATCTCGCGCACGATTTCGGCGGCACGGCGCTCGTGTTCGGTGTTGAGCACCGACCAGACGAAGGAGATGGCGACCGTCTCCACGCCCTCCCTGAGGAACAGCCGGCAGGCCTCGCGCACGTCCTCCTCGTTCATCGGCACGCGGATGGAGCCGTCGGAGATGACGCGCTCGCGCACGCCCTTGCGCAGGTAGCGCGGTACCAGCATGGTGCAGGCCGGATATTCCGGATCGTAGCGGTAGCCGTCCTCCTTGTGGCCGTTGCGGATCTCGATCGAATCCTCGTGGCCGGCGGTGCAGATCAGCCCGGTCCGGCCGCCGCGATGGGTGATCAGCGCGTTGAGGCCGACGGTGGTGCCGTTGATGCAGAGGTCGCAGTCGGCGACCAGCTCCGCCGGCGTGATGCCGAAATCGTCGGCGATCAGCTTCAGGCCGTCCCGGATGGCCTTGGTCGGATCAGAAGGAGTGGAGAGCGCCTTGAACAGCTTGACGTCGCCGCTCTTGCGGGAGGCGACGACGAAGTCGGTGAAGGTGCCGCCGGCATCGATGCCGAGACGATAAGCATGTTCCATTGCCGCTGCCCTCACGCTGCCCGGAGCCGCCGGGTCTCGGCCAGGTCGACTTCCAAAGTTTCGGGATCCTTGATGGCCACGCCGTAGTCGGCGCGCGCGCCTTCGATGGAGACCAGGCCGTTGCGAACGTCCCACACCACCTTGTCGACCGGCCGCTCGAACGGATTGCCGTAGCCGCCGCCGCCCGGGTTGAGATTGGTGATGGTCTCGCCCGATTTGATCGTCTGGATGATGTTCTTGCGCTCGACGTCGACCTTGCCGCCGCGCCTGAGCTCGACCCGGCCGACCTTCCTGTCGACCAGCGCCGATTTGGCGCCGGCCGCGCCCATCGCCGGGATGCGGCGGCCCTCGCCGAAGCCGATGCACAGCATCTCGCCGTCGAGGGGCTCGACCTCCCAGGCCGTGCCCGAGCCGCCGCGGAACTTTCCGGCGCCGCCGGAATCGGTCATCAGCGAGTAGCGGTGGATGATGATCGGGTAGGAGTATTCCAGCAGCTCGACATCGCCGGAGGTGAGCGCGCCAAAGCAGCATTCCGGACCGACGGCGTGCCAGCCGTCCTGCTGCGGCGTGGCGCCGCCGCCGGAGATGATGGTGGCGAGCACCATGGTCACGAACTCCTCGCCGGTGCGGCTGTCCTTGCCGGCGATGTTGAGGCCGTTGGCGTGGCCCCACGACGCGGCGACCTTGGACGGCATCGCCTTCTCGAAGGCGAGCCGCACCGCGTCGGTCAGCGTCTCCATCGGCGTCGTCGTGCAGTTCATGTGCGGCGCCGGCTCCTGCGCGTTGCAAAGCGTGCCCTTGGGGCCGAAGTCGATGCTGACGCAGCGGTAGAGCCCCTCGTTATAGGGCGGCGGCAGCGCCGCGAACATCATCAGCCCGAGATAGACGCCGGAATGCGAGTTGCCCTCGTAGGAATTGATGAAGTAGGGGATCTGCGGCGGGCTGCTGATGGCGATGTGGCAGCTGTCGCCGGTGATCGTCACCGTCGCGCCGATCTCGAAATCGCCGAAGCCGTGGCCGGCGTCCTCGAGGATCGCCTTGCCTTCATAGGTGCCGTCCGGCACCGTCGCGATCAGCGAGCGCATGTGCCGGTCGGCCATGTCGAGCAGCGTGTCGACGCAGGCGTCGACTGTCTCCTTGCCGTATTTGTCGAGCAGCGCGATCAAATTGCGCTCGCCGACCTGGCAGGCGCCGATGAGCGCGCGGAAATCGCCCTCCTGGTCGCGGCGCGCCCGCATGTTGGTCAGGATCATGTTGAGGACGTCGTTGCGCGGCTTTCCCCGGTCCCAGATCTTGACCGGCGGGATGCGCAGGCATTCGGCGTAGATCTCGGTGGCATTGGGGTTGTAGCCGGCCGGCACCGGGCCGCCGATGTCGGTGAGATGGCCCTTGCACACCGTCCAGTAGACCAGCTCGCCGCGATAGAAGACCGGCTTGTACATGCAGGTGTCGATGGCGTGGCTGCCGCCGAAGGCCGGGTCGTTGTGCAGGAACAGGTCGCCCTCGTGGATGTCGTCGCCGAAGAATTTTGCCACCGCCTTCATCGCCGGGATAAGGGAGCCGAGATGGATCGGGATGTCCTGCCCCTGCAGGATCATCTCGGGCCGGGCGTTGAACAGCGCCGTCGAATAGTCATGCGCCAGGTTGAACACCGACGAGCGCGCCGTCTTCTCCAGCGCCAGCGTCATCTCGCGCTGCGTCGTTTCGAGTACGCCCCGCACCACCGACAGGGTGATCGGGTCGACGTTTGCCGCTATCGCCGTCATTCGTTCCTCCAGTGCCGCGGCGATGCGGCATGCGGCCCGCGAAGCCGTCTGCCGACAGAGTGTTCCCGAAAAGATCGCCGGCGGCTTCCGCGCCGTTTGCCTTGCGCAAGCCAAGCAGCTTTGCCGGCTTCCGTCTTTGCGCTGAGGGAAGGACGCGTTGACGCCGGGCGCACTTTCGCGGCCGCCGCGTTGCGTTCGCGCCCCGCCGCGCATACTCTTGCCGCTGCTCTCGCGGACGGACGATGAAGGTTTCGGTAAGCACCACCGCCACGCAACCCGCCGACCGAAGCCGGCACTGGCATCGGGCGATCGCCAGCGCCTATTTCCCGCTCGACCTCACCTTCCGCAATCCCGACCGCTTCTTCGGCGACCTGACGATCTGGCAGTTCGGCGAGGTCTCGGTGTCGCGCCTCACCTCGGACGGCCTGCAATATCTCAGGCAGCCGCGCCACCTCGGAGCCGGGCGGAGCGAGGAATTCCTGGTCACCGTGCCGACCCGCTCGGAAGTCTATTTCTCGCAATGCGGAAGCGACATACGCTGCGCGCCCGGCGGCTTCTTCCTGGAGCGCAGCCACGAGCCCTACACCTTCAGCCACGGCGAGCCGGCCGATCTCTGGGTGCTGAAGGTGACGTCGCAGGCGCTGGCCGAGCGCATCCGCGGCCCCGACCGGCTGTGCTCGCTGCGGTTCGACGCCGCCAACGGGGCAGGGGGGCTGTTCACCGACATGCTGCACCTGCTGCCGGCCCGCTTCGACACGCTGACGCCGGAATCGCGCACCGCCGTCGGACGGCAGCTGGTCGATCTGCTGGTGCTGGCGATCAAGGCCGACGAGCGCATCCTGGCGTCGCGGCAGTCCTCGGTCCGCAACGCGCATCTGGCGCGCATCGAGGCCTTCATCCGCGCGCATCTGCAGGACCCGCGGCTCGACCCGGACATGGTGGCGCGCGCCTGCGGCCTGTCCACCCGCTACCTCCACACCTTGTTCAGGGACACCGATCAGACGGTGGCGTCCTGGATCCGCGAGCAGCGTCTCGCGGCATGCCGCGCCGCGCTCGACGAGCCCGACAACTGCCAGACGGTCGCCGAGATCGCCTATCGCTGGGGTTTTGGCGACCAGACGCAGTTTTCGCGGGCCTTCAAGAGCCAGTACGGCCTGCCGCCCGGCGAATATCGCGACCAGTCACGGCGCCGGCGGGCGGAGGCGCGTGGCTCGGACTGAGCTGTACCCGCTTAAGCCGATGCGGCGAATGGGTGGCATAATCGCCGCATATTGTGCGGTGATTATTGCCTTTGCGACGAGTACGTTCGAAGCGGAACCACCGGGGACAGTTTTACCCCGACTCCCTGGAGACCCGAAGAACGGCGTTGACGTTG
>NZ_JCACER010000032.1:0-72612 GCF_059502445.1 Kumtagia sp. | reverse complement strand
CAGTAGGGCAGTAGGGCAGTAGGGCAGTAGGGCAGTAGGGCAGTAGGGCAGTAGGCTCCCGGCAAGTGGCGCCAACCCGCATGCAGAGACCCGACCTCGGTCGAATACTTGACGGGTTCGAGGCCTCGCGCTCGCCTCCTACTGCCCTGCTGTCGCTTCTTCTTCTATTCCCCAGCTCTTGCCGCCGCTCGTCCCGTCGAATCGCGACCGCGCCTGCGCTACACGCTCGCCGTTGCGGCGCGCCCATTCGGCCAGCACGGTGACGGGCTCCAGCAATTCGCGGCCGAGCGCGGTCAGTTCGTATTCGACGCGTGGCGGAATGGTGGGGAACTGCTCGCGCACGACGAAGCCGTCGCGTTCGAGGCCGCGCAGCGTCGCCGTCAGCATCTTCTGCGAGATGCCGCCCACGGCATCGCGCAACTCGCTGAAGCGCATGCGGCCGCCGCCGAGCTTGGTGACTACCAGGACCGTCCATTTGTCGCCGACGCGCTGCAGGACGGCGCTGACGGCTCGGCAGTCCTCACTGTGATGCGGGTGCCTTGGTTTCAAGAAAGTGCCTCCTTGCGGCGTCTCGTCTCGGTATCTTATATAGCGTCGGTATCCTTAAGATACCAGATTTCGAGAGGTCACGATCAATGTCTAAACCGAAAATCGCGCTTGTGATAGGCTCCACGCGCGCCAATCGCTTCGCCGACAAGCCTGCCGAATGGTTTGCCAATATCGCCAGGCAGCGCGACGACATCGAGCTGGAGGTCGTCGACCTGCGCGACTTCCCGCTGCCCTTCTTCGACGAGGTCGGCTCATCGCTCTACGTGCCGTCGAAGAGCGAGGTGGCGCAGCGCTGGCAGGAGAAGGTGGCCGGCTTCGACGGCTTCGTCTTCACCGCCGCCGAATACAGCCGCGGCCCGACCGCCGTGCTGAAGAACGCGCTCGACTACGCCTACACGGAATGGAACAGGAAGCCGGCCGCCTTCGTCGGCTATGGCGGCGTCGGCGGGGCGCGCGCCGTCGAGCAGCTGCGCCTGCATGCGGTCGAGCTGCAGATGGCGCCCATCCGCAACGCCGTTCACATCGTCTGGGCCGACATGGCGCAGGTGATGAACGGCAGCAAGAAGCTCGAAGAGTTCGAGCATCTCAACCAATACGCCAAGGCTGTGCTCGACGAACTCGCCTGGTGGGCCACGGCGCTGAAGACGGCGCGCGAGGCGGATGCCGCGGCGGCGCAGGCCAAGGCCGCCTGAGGCGGCTGCATCCGAGCCACGTCGATCCGGATCGAGCGGGAGCGGCGCGAGACCGCTCCCGCCTTCGTTTGAGAAGAGGCGCAGCCGTATAGTCCGTTCATACGACGCGGGCGAACGCCGATCCTGCCATCCTGACAAGAAGGCTTTCCGGCCGCCGCCGCTGCAAGGTCCCGGGCCTGTCGCGGACCAATGCCGATTTCGTGGTTATCCGAGGCCCAAAAATGCAGAACCCGCTGCCTCTTTCGAAGCAGCGGGCTGTTGCCTGGGCGCCGAAGCGCCGCGGTACGCATTACATCGCCGCAGGCCCGCGACATTGCCGACCGGTGGTGAAGATTGTCTTAAGCGCCACGGCGATCGCCGGGCGGCTCAGGGCTTGAGTCAGAGGCTGATGCAGGCCGCAGGCCGGTGCCGGACAGCAAAAAAGCGGGCCGAAAGCCCGCTTCCCTCGCATCCGAGACTCTCAATGCCGCCGATACATCCACGGTCGGCAAGGCGTCGATCGAATTCAATGCAGCCGCCGATCGGGGAACCTTAACCTCGTATCCCGAAGAACCTTCGACCCGATGCCAGCGGCTGATGACGAACAAATAGGGATCAAAGGCGGCCGAATCAAGGCCGGAACTTTTTTGATGGCCGGATGCACTCCCGCCTTGGGCCTGTCCCGCCATCGGGACGACGAATGCGCAGGTGGCCTCGGCCAATCGTATTGGTGGAAACCGGCTGGCGCCTGTTACGCATCGATCCAGGATGCTGCCGAACTGATTCAAGACGCTGCCGGTTCGATTCAGCCACGCCCGCCAAGCCGCTGATTTTGCTGCGCCCCGGCGGTTTCAGCTCGCCCTGCGATGCGCGCCGGGCAGGCGGCTGACCAGGAGCTTGTCGATGCGCCGGCCGTCGAGGTCGACCACCTCGAAGCGCCAGCCCTGCACGTCGATGCATTCGCCGGTGGCCGGCAGGTGATGCAGATGGGACAGCACGTAGCCGGCGACGGTCTCGTAGTCGCGGTCCTCCGGGACGTCGATGCCGAGGTGGTCGCGCATCTCGTCGGCCGGCATGTAGCCGGCGAGCAGCCAGGAGCCATCCTCCCGCTGCACCGCGGAAGGCTCCTCCTGCGCCTCCAGGTCGGAGCGGAACACGCCGGTGATGGCCTCGAGAATGTCGGCCGGCGTGACGACACCCTCGAAATGCCCGTATTCGTCGTGGACGAGGGCGACCGGCACCTCCGTCTCCCTCAGCGTGGTCAGCACGTCGAGGGCGTCCGCCTGGTCATGCACGATCGGCGCCTCGCGCGTGTACAGCCTGAGGTCGAGGCTGTTGCCGGCCAAGAGCGCGGCCAGGATCTCGCGCGTCTGGACCACGCCGATCATGTCGTCGACCGAGCCGTCGCCGACCGGCAGGCGCGAATGCGGCGTTTCCATCAGCGCCTTGCGGATGGCGGTTTCATCCCAGGCCAGGTTGATCCAGTCGACGTCGGTGCGCGGCGTCATCAGCGCCCGTACGGCGCGGTCGCCGAGCCGCATGACGCCGGCGATCATGCGCCGCTCGTCGGATTCGATGGTGCCGTGGTGCTCGGCCTCGGCGACCAGCATCTTGATCTCCTCGTCGGTGACCTTCTCCTCCGATTCTCCCTTCTGGCCGAGCAGCCGCAGCACGCCGCGGCCGGAGATGTCGAGCAGGAACACCAGCGGCGCGGCGATGGTCGCCAGCACCCGCATGGCCGGGGCGACACGCGAGGCGATGGCCTCCGGATTGCGCAGCGCTATCTGCTTGGGCACGAGCTCGCCGATGATCAGCGAGGCGTAGGTGATGATGGCCACGACGATGCCGACGCCGAGCCAGTCGGCGACGCGCGAGGGCACGCCCGATTCGGCGAGCGTCACGGACAGGCGATCGCCGAGGGTGGCGCCCGAAAAGGCGCCGGAGAGCACGCCGACCAGCGTGATGCCGATCTGCACGGTGGAGAGGAACTTTCCGGGGTTGGCGCCCAGCGTCAGCGCGCTGGCGGCACCCTTCACGCCGCGGTCGATCATCGTCTTCAGGCGCGCGGGACGGGACGAGACGACGGCAAGTTCGGACATTGCCAGCAGGCCGTTCACGCAGATGAGGACGACCACGATGCCGATTTCGACGTATAGCATGGACGCTGCTTAGCATCCGCAACCCCCTGTCGGGAAGGCTCAGTCTTAGGGTTGTCGATTTTCCGGGGGTTCGATGCCGTCTTGCGGCCGCAGAATGCCGATCTTCACCATGCCGTCGGTGAAATAGCGGTCGCCGCCGCCGTTGCGGCCGGACCGGGTCGGCCCTATTCCCTCGATTTCCTCGGAAGCGGCGATGGCGCCCGCCTCGGTGAGCGAGGCCATCACATGGTCGCGCTCGGCATCGACGTCGGGGCCGATGTGGTGGGTGATCTGCCCGGTGTCGTGGCTGAAGCCGACGCCGCGGTCGAAGCTCGCCGCGCCCAGCCACAAGGGGCGGCCGTCGCTATCGGTCCGGGGCGTCAGCCAGAAGCGCACGTGATGGCGGGTGTCGGCGCTGGTGCCGGCCGGTTTCTCGAAAGCCAGATCCTGGCGGCGACCCTCGAACATCAGCGTCGATACCGGCGCGTCGGCATAAGGCCTGTCGAAGACGACGCTGAGGCCGATATCGAGGGAACTGCGCCATGTGATGGCGTCGGCGGCGCGCCAGCCCGACGCGGCGAAGGCGCGCAGCAGTTCCGGCTTGGTGCCGACCAGGCCGACATTGATCGGATCGCCGGGGATGCCCTGCGGGGTGGTGGTCAGGAAGCTGCCGATGCCGTCGGCGAGATGCCGTTCGCGCAGCGTCCAGAATTCGGGCAGCGCGAAATAGGCCAGCGAGCCGTAGGCCACGGCGAGCGCCAGCAGCGCCGTGGCCGTGGTCGAGATCTTGCCTTTGCGACGCATGTTGCCGCCCCTGCTTCCAAGGGGAGAATAGCCGGCGTTCGACCCGGCCGAAAGAAGCCCGTCCGGCTACCTCGCCCCGCCTATCGGCAGGCGACGTAGCCGTTCCTGCGCTGCTTGATGTCGAAATGGAAATGATCGGCGTGGTCGGCATTGTAGCCGGGGCCGAGCACGGTGGTGAAATAGCTGCAGCCGTCCTCGCGCACGGTGTTGAGGAAGCCGCGCTGGCGGAAGGCGAACCAGCCGGGCTTGCGCACGTCGATGTCCTTGCCGTTGTTCAGCTCGATGCGCATCACGTCGAGCGCATTGCCGAGCGAATGCTGCGAGGGCGTGCCGCGCGAGCCGCGGATGTTACGGCAGGAATAGCTCGAGCCCTGGTGGATGGTGCGTACGCCGGAGAAATAGCGCCAGCGCGCCGCCGGCACGAGCTCGTTGCGGGTCCAGCGCGAGAAGGTCGCCGCCATGGAGCAGCTCAGCGTGGCCGCCGGCTTCATCTGGACGCCGCCGATCGCCGATACCTCCACCGGCCAGTCGATGCCGCAGGAAGGGCCGTCGCGGATAGGCTCGATGTCGCGGAAAGTCACGCCAAGCCGCTTCAGGTCACGCCGGCAGTTCACCTCGTCGGCCGGCATCACGTCGGGCTGTTCCAGCGGCAGGTTGAGGCGCGGATAGGCCGTCATCATCGGATTCGACGGAACGAGCCGCTGCAGGCCGGTGGCCGGCACGACGGCCGCCGTCTGCGTGCCGACATCGACCTGCGGCCTGACCGACATCACGTCGTCGGTGCTGCAGGCGGCGAGCATGACGGCAAGCACGGCCGCGCAGGCGCGCGCAGGCGTGCGCATACGCCGAACAAGAATGCGCATCGGAAAACTGTCCCTGTCCCGTTGGCAGCGACTCTAGGCGGCAAGCGTAAAGGAAAGGTCAGCGGCGGCGTTCACGCATGCGGCGCCATTGTGGCGGTCAGTCGCACACCGTGCCGCCATTCCTGCGTGGCGCGAGGTCGAGATGGAGGTGCGTGGCGTGGTCGGCATCGCTGCCCGGGCCGAGCACGGTCTTGAACGGCCCGCACGCCGCCTTGCGCAGCGTGCCGAGGAAACGGGCTTCGGTTTCCTGCGGCCGCAGGATGACGTCGATCCTCCTGCTGCCGGTCAGCGTGAAGCTGGCGATGTCGAGCGCGTTGCCGAAAGCATGCTCGGAAAGTTTCGTGCTGCCGTTGCGCGGCCGGCAGACATAGCCGGAGGCTTGGGCGATCGATGTCAGCGGCGCACCGAACTCGCGCTTCGCGGTGGGTGCGATCACGTCCGCAGCGAAGCGGGCGGCCGCTTCGGCCATGGCGCAGTTCATCAGCGCTTCCGGTTCCAGGGCGACCCCGCCGCCGAGGCCGCTGACCGCCATGGGGTAGGGCAGGGAGCAGCCGCTCCCGTCATGCTCGGCCGGACGGTCGGCGAAGTCGACGCCACGCGCACGCAGGCGCTGCCGGCAGGCGGTTTCTTCGGCGGGCATGGTCGAGGCCGGGCGTTCGGCGGAGCGCGGATCGGGCGGCGTCACCGGTTCCGGCGTCGGGACGTTGCCGGCGGCGTCAGGCCTGGGCGGCTCAGACGGCGGGATCGGCGCAACGGCGGGTGTATCGACCGCGTCTTGCTGCGCGTCCTTGTCTCTGGGCCCGGGAGCGGCGGGCGCCGGCGGCTCCTTGGCTGCGGTGTCTGAGGGCCTGTCAGGCCGCGGCTCGGGCACTGGCGCGTCGCCCAGCCGCTGCGGCGCGACATTGCCGGCCGGCGGCGCATGCACCTGCGGCACGGGCACCGTGTCGGGAAGCTGCTGGGCGACTGCCGGGACAGCGGCAAGGACAACGCAAAGGCAGGGGAGGGCGACTCTGGCCGCGAGCGTTCGTGCATCCATCGCCGCTGAACGGCGACGGCCGGAATTTGGTTGCGCGTCAGGCGCCGATCGCCTCCAGCCCCTCTTCGAGCCAGTCGCCGAGCATCGGCATGCCGAGAAGATATTTCGATGTGCGTCGGTTGCCGCGCTCGCGCGCCGCCGCCACCGCCTCGGCCCATTCGGCGGCCTCGTAGTCGCCGCGCCCCACCCACATCAGCGCCACCAGTTCGGCCGCCTCGTCGACATTGAGGTCGTCGATGAGCTCGCGCAGCTCTTCCTCGGTCAGGTTCTCGGCTTCCTCTTCGGCAAGCCCGTCGTGGCGGTGATTGTCAAGAGTGTCGCCATCGAACTCGACCTCGTGGTCCTGCCCGCCGTCATAGTCCTCGTTCACCGCCGCGCTGATCGCCTTCGCCTTCTCGATGAAGAGTCGCACCGTGTCCGGCCCGATCGTCAGGTCCCAGTCCTTGTCGAACTTCCTCTGCACGGACGAACTCCCTGCTGGCCCGTCCAGGATGATACAGAAATTGCAGGCAACGTCACCTGCGCCGATCGGCGCGTCGTTTCGGCGTGATTGACAGGGCCGGGGCTTCCGCCGAAATGGCGCGTCCCTCCGAACCCTGGTGTCCCATGAGCATCGTCCTCTCTCCCAAGATACTGCCGATCCTGCTGCTGCTCGCCTCCAACGTCTTCATGACCTTCGCCTGGTACGGGCATCTCAAGTTCAAGTCGGCGCCGCTGGTCGCAGCGGTGATGTTCTCCTGGGGCATCGCCTTCTTCGAATACTGGCTGGCCGTGCCGGCCAACCGCATCGGCCACGCCGTCTATTCGGCGGCCGAGCTGAAGACCATTCAGGAGGTCATCACCCTTGTTGTCTTCGTGCTGTTTTCGGTCTTCTATCTGAAGGAAGGCATCACCTGGAACCATTTGCTCGGCTTCGCACTGATCTGCGGTGGCGCCGCGCTGATCTTCAGGGCCTGATCTTTTTAGGGCAGGCCTGGAAGAGCCGCCGGTGCCGCGGCGTTGACAAGTCGAGACCACGCTTCATCTCGGGAGAAGGCCAATGCAGCTTCGGCTAACCAGCATCGTCGCAACCCTGCTCGTCGCCGTGCCGCTTGCGACCGGCCCGTCCCTTTCGGCGGGCGGCGGCGGAGGCGACAGCAGCAGCGGCGGCGGAAGCGTCCCGCAGTGCTCCGCCGGCAAGGTGTACGACAAGAAGACCAAGAAATGCGTTACCCAGAAGAGCGGCGTCGTCGACGACGACACGCTATACGGGGCTGGACGCCAGCTTGCCGAAAAAGGCGACTACGAGGAAGCCATCAAGGTGCTCAGCCTCGCCGTGAACAAGAGCGACCCGCGCATCCTCAACTATCTCGGCTATTCGCATCGCAAGGCCGGCCGCATCCTCGTCGGCCTCGGCTATTACGAGGAGGCGTTGCGGATCGACCCCGATTACACGCTGGTGCGCGAGTATCTCGGCGAGGCGCATCTGCAGCGCGGCGACGTCGCGGCCGCGAAAAACCAACTTGCGGAGATCGAGAAGCGCTGCGGCACGGCCTGCGAGGAGTATCGCGAGTTGGCGGCGCAGATCGACGCGTACAAGGGCTGAAGGGCGCCGGGGACAGTTTACTTTTTTCGGCAGAAGGGCCACCGCAGCTCAGAAGTCACGTGGGCCGAAAAAGTAATAAAAACTGCTCCCTCACTCAATCCTCGCGCGACAGGCGGATCACCGCGCCGTCGCGCTCGTCGGTGAGCAGCCAGACGGAGCCGTCCGGGGCGACTCTGACGTCGCGGATGCGGCCGTGCTCGCCTTCCAGCAGCTTCTCCTCGGCGCCGATGGCGCCGCTGCCGTCGCGCTGGAGACGCGCCAGATAGTCGAATTTAAGCGAGCCGGTCAGCAGGTCGCCTTCCCACTCCGGGAACATCTCGCCCTGGTAGACGGCCGCGCCCGAGGGCGCGATCGACGGATCCCAGTAGTGCAGCGGCTGCTCGTAGCCGTCCGCCGCGGTGCCGACGCCGATCTTCCCGCCGGAATAGTGGCGGCCGTAGGAGATGACCGGCCAGCCGTAGTTCCTGCCGGCCTCCGCCCGGTTGATCTCGTCGCCGCCCATCGCGCCGTGCTCTATGGCGATGAGGCCGTCGGTGACCGGATCGTACACCGCGCCCTGCACGTTGCGGTGTCCTTTCGACCACAGCTCCGGCAGCCAGCCGTCGGGCTTCGGGTTGTCCTCCGGTATGGTTCCGTCCGGGTTGAGGCGCAGCACCGCGCCGGCGTGATCCTGGAAATCCTGGGCGCGCTCGGCGTCGCCGCGGTCGCCGGTGGTGACGAACAGGGTGCCGTCCGGAGCGAACACCAGCCGCGAGCCGAAATGCTGCCGCGTGCGGGTCTTCCTGTTCATCGAGAAGATGGTGCGAACATCCTCCAGCCGGGCGTTCGCCCCGTCGCGGACCAGCCTGGCGCGCGCCACGGCCGTACCGGCACCATCGGCGCCCGGCTCCGAGAAGCTGAAGAAGATCAAGCTATCCCCAGCGAAGTTCGGCGACACCGCGACATCCAGCAACCCGCCCTGGCCGCGCGCCGCGACCTCAGGTAACCCGGCGACCGGCTCCGAGAGCTGTCCGGCAGTGAGGAGGCGCATCCGCCCCGGGCGCTCGGTCACGATCGCGCCGCCGTCCGGCAGGAAGTCCAGGCCCCAGGGATGGTTCAGGCCGTCCGCCAGGACTTCCGTGTCGAAACCGCCGGTGGACTGTGCCGAGGCCGGCAGGATCCCGGCAGCGAGAGCGAAAGCGAGGAGAGTGAGCCGTGAGGAGTGCCGCATGGGTTCGGACTTAGGTCCTATGCCTGACGGTGCAAGGGGCGCTCACCCCGCTTTCGGCGGCCCGCCGTTCAAGACGAGGTGAAATCATGCCGATTCCGGCTTGCGCTCCTGTGAAGCGCCGCTTTTTTGGCGTGAAAAATCACCGGACATTGCTATATTGGGCCGGAATGAGCTGAGAACGGTTCCGTCGCCATGGCTTGCGGACCGTTTTCTTTTTTTGCCCGCCGCCCTGTCTCCGCTTGGTCGCAGACAGGGTGGCGGGGCTGCACTAGGAGCGGAAACTGAAATGATCAAGGTCCCGATGACGGCTGGTGGCTTCGCATCGCTTAAGGAGGAGCTCCGCTGGCGCCAGCAGGAAGAGCGGCAGCGCATCATCGAGGCGATCTCCGAGGCGCGTTCGCATGGCGACCTGTCGGAAAATGCCGAATATCATTCGGCGAAGGAAGCGCAGAGCCTCAACGAGGGCCGCATCAACGAACTCGAGGATCTGGTGGCGCGCGCCGAGGTGATCGACATCTCCAAACTGTCGGGCAGCAAGATCAAGTTCGGCGCCACGGTGCAACTGGTCGACGAGGATACCGAGGAGACCAAGACCTACCAGATCGTCGGCGACCAGGAGGCCGACGTGAAGTCCGGCCGCATCTCCATCTCCTCGCCGATCGCGCGCGCGCTCATCGGCAAGGAGGTCGGCGATTCCGTCGAGGTCAATGCGCCCGGCGGCCCGCGCGGCTACGAGATCGTCAAGCTGAGCTTCGTCTGACCGGACCGGAGCAGCGCGCATGGGCCGCCCTTCGCAACCGTCCCCGGACGGAACGGCGGCGCCCGACATGTCGCGCGTCGAGGTGATCGCCCCGCACTTCAAGAAGAGGCTGTCGGGCGTCACCAGCACGGTGGTCCAGCTCGTGCCGATTCAGGCAGCGCGCCTCGGCATAGCCACAATCGGACCGGGGCTGCCCGACACGCTGCCGAAGCTGCGGCCGCGGCAGCTGCCGTCGCTGTGGCTGCGGCCTGCCTCGGGCCGCAAGCGCATCTGGCATGCCCGGCGCAATGTCGAGATGATCGCCGGGATTTTCCTGAAGTCGGTGCTGCGGGCGCCGCTGCACCTGGTCTTCACCTCGGCCGCGCAGCGCGACCACAGGCCCTTCACGAAATTCCTGATCCGGCGCATGGAGGCGGTGATCGCCACCAGCGCCCGCTCCGGCGGGTTTCTGGAAGTGCCGCACCAGGTGGTGATGCACGGCGTCGACCTCGACGCCTTCCACCCGCGCAGCGAGCCGGCCGACGACTTCGCCGCCGCCGGCCTGCCCGGGAAATACGCCGTCGGCTGCTTCGGACGGGTCAGGGCGCAGAAGGGCACCGACCTGTTCGTCGACGCGATGATCGCGCTGCTGCCGCAATATCCCGACTGGACGGCCGTCGTCACCGGCCGCGTCACGCCCGAGAACCGCGCCTTCGCCGACGAGCTGAAGCGCCGCATCGCCGCCGCCGGGCTGGAGAAACGCATCCTCTTCCTGGGCGAGGTCGCCGACATAAAGGTCTGGTACCGCCGCGTGACGCTTTATGTCGCGCCGTCGCGCAACGAGGGTTTCGGCCTCACCCCTCTGGAAGCGATGGCCTCGGCGACCGCCGTCGTGGCGAGCGACGCCGGCGCCTATGCCGAGATGGTGGAAGACGGCGTCACCGGCGCGGTGGTGCCGGCCGGCGACGGGGCGGCGCTCACCGCGGCGATCCGCCGCTATCTCGACGATCCCGAACTGGCCAAGCGGCACGGCCAGGAGGGCCTGGTCGAGGCGCGCGCCTGCTTCCGCCTGGAGCGCGAGGCCGCCGGCATCGAGCGCGTCTACGACGCGGTTTGGGCGCGGGGCGGATAAGGGCCCCGGCCGACAGGGCTCACGGCCGCTCAGTTGCCGGAGGGCCCCCGTTCGAGAGCCTTCCAGTCGAAGGCCCGCGCCCAGTCCCTGAAACCGTGCCAGCGGACTTCCGGAAAATCCCTGCGCAATGCGGCGATGTCGGCATCGTAGCCTACGCGATCGAACCATTCGAACATGAGTGCCGTGTCCTCGCTTTGCTGGCGGGCCATCGCGATCGGGATTTCCTGGTAGGCGATGGGCCGTCCGATGGCCTGCGAAAGGATCTGAGCCTGCTCCTCGCCGGACAGCTCGTCTCCGGCGATGTCGAAACGTTTGCCGAAGACCTGCTCGCGCCGCTCGGCCAGGGCAACGGCGAACGCGCCGATGTCGGCTACCGCCACCAGTTGAAGGACGCGCCTGGGCGGCATCGCAAAGGCGTACGTGCCCTGGCTCAGCGCATCGACCGACCACGGCGCGACGATGTTCTCCATGAAGGCGACGGGTGCGCTGATGGTGTAGGGGATGCCGAGCGACGCGACATGCTTCTCGACGCGGTACTTGCTTTCGAAATGCGGGATGCCCGTCTGCTTGTCGGCATCGGCGACCGACGAATAAATCAGATGGCCGACCCCGGCGGCCTTCGCCGCGTCGGCGGCAATGATCCCCTGACGGGTCTCCTCGTCGGTGCCGGCCTCGTAGCTGTTGCCCATCAGAAACATGGTGTCGACGCCGCTCGCTGCCTGCACGACGGAGGCCGCGTCGCCGAGGTCGCCCGCCACGACAGTCGCGCCTGCCGATGCCAGCCGCCGCGCGGCGTCGCTTTCCGGCCTGCGAGTCAGTGCCTTGACGCGATGTCCCCTGGACAGCAGCGCGCGTGCGACGGCGCCTCCCTGCTGGCCGGTTGCGCCGGTTACCAGAACGTTTCTCTTGGTGGTCATGTGCATGCTCCTTTGCCTCGATGAAGACGAAGGTAGGGGGCGCTCAATTGATCCATAATGGGCTATAATCGGGAAACATCGTCCCGGATTTGGATACAATGCTCGACCTCAACGATATCATGGTATTTGTCCGTGTCGTCGAAGCTGGCAGCTTCACCGCTGCCGCCCGTCTGCTTGGCATGCCCAAGACGACGGTCAGCCGCCGCATTGCCGCGCTCGAGCGCGAGGTCGGGGTGCGGCTCATTCAGCGCACGACGCGCAGCCTCACCGTGACGGACGCGGGACGGCTCTATTATGAGCGAAGCGGCGAGGCGCTGCGGACAATCGAGGACGCGAATCTTCGTCTCGCGGAAGCCCGGGCCGAACCATCGGGCACGCTTCGCATTTCCGCTCCCGTAGGTTTCGGCGGCTCTTTCCTGACCGGCACGGTCACCGATTTTCTTGCGCGTCATCCGAAGGCCAGGGTCGAACTGCTCCTCACCGACGATCAACTCAACCTGGTCGAGCATGGCATCGATCTGGCTTTCCGCACTGGGCTGCTTCCGGATTCGACGCTGGTCGCCCGCAAGCTTGGCTCCACGCACAGGATATTGTGTGCCAGTCCCGGCTACCTCGCCCGCCATGGCGTCCCGGCGCTGCCGGCCGATCTCGCCCGCCATGACTGCGTCATTGCAGGTTCTTCGACAAGCGGAGCCCACTGGCTGCTGGAAGGACCGCACGGCCAGGAGACGGTCACGGTGTCCGGACGCTTCGCCGCCAATGAAATGCAGGCGGTATTTGCGGCTGCCGTTGCAGGCTGCGGCATTGCACAATTACCCCACCGGATGGTCGGGGCGCCTATAAGCGACGGGCGTTTGCGCCGTGTTCTCGACGACTATACGACCCCGGCCGGGGGCCTGCATGCCGTCTATCCCAGCAGCCGGCATCTTTCGCCCCTGGTCAAGGCCTTTATCGACCTTGCGGCCGACAGGATCGGCGCCGCCGGAACGGGCGAGGACGCGAAGGCCCGGCCACTCGGCCCTGGACGGTTTTCCGGCGCCCGGCCGCGGACGGACGGTTAAGACTTGACTTCGGTCCGCGAAGGCTGGATCGCCACCAGGCCTTCGTCCTTCACCTGCCGGATGGTAAGCGCCGTGCGCACCGTGTCGACATTGGGCGTCGAGGTGAGCTCTTCGATGACGAAGCCCTGGAAGGTGGCGAGGTCGCTCGCCACGCAATGCAGCATGAAGTCGGATTCGCCGGACACCATCCACGCCTCGCGCACGACCGGCCAGTCGCGCGTGCGCGCTGCGAACGCCTTCAGCTCGGCGTCCGACTGGTGCTGCAGGCCGACCAGGCAGAAGGCGACGACGGACATGCCGAGCGCCGGACCGTCGAGCAGGGCGCGGTAGCCGCGAATCACGCCGGCATCCTCCAGCCGCTTGACCCGGCGCAGGCAGGGCGGCGCCGAGATGCCGACGCGGCGCGACAATTCGACATTGGTCATGCGGCCGTCGTCCTGCAACTCCCGCAGGATCTTCCAGTCGATCGCGTCGAGTTCGGCCTTGATCGCCATGTCGTGGTCCGCCGCGGGGGGGAAAGATGCGCCTGCCTGCGTCCTTAGCCCAAAGGAAGGGGAGCGTCAGTCCTCGAAACCGGATTTTCGTTATGACTCATAATTTGTTTAACAACCGTAAGCTTGTCGGGGACGACGGCGGAGCGCGCCTTGCTGCGGCGCGGGCCAACACCTAGATTAGACGCGGCTTTCGGGCCCGCTTGCAATCGGAGCGGCCGGAGGATTCAACCAAGAAGGCGATCCATGACCGCGAAGCACGCGCCCGTCCTCATCATCGGTTCCGGCCCCGCGGGCTATACGGCCGCCATCTATGCGGCGCGCGCGCTGCTGAAGCCCGTGCTGATCGCCGGCCTGCAGCAGGGCGGGCAGCTCACTATCACCACCGATGTGGAGAATTATCCGGGCTTCGCCCAGCCGATCCAGGGCCCATGGCTGATGGGCGAGATGCTGAAGCAGGCCGAGCATGTCGGCACCGAGATCGTCAACGACATCGTCACCCATGTCGACCTCGACGTCCGGCCGTTCCGCGTCAAGACCGACGGCGGCGCGACCTACACCTGTGACGCGCTGATCGTGGCGACCGGCGCGCAGGCGAAGTGGCTGGGCATCCCGAGCGAGGATCTCTACAAGGGTTTCGGCGTTTCGGCCTGCGCCACCTGCGACGGCTTCTTCTACCGCGGCAAGGACGTGGCGGTGATCGGCGGCGGCAATTCGGCGGTCGAGGAGGCGCTCTATCTCTCGCACCTGGCGAAGTCGGTGACGGTGATCCATCGCCGCAGCGAGTTCCGTGCCGAGCGCATCCTGCGCGAGCGGCTGGCGAAGAAGGAAAACGTCCGGGTGATCTGGGAGACCGTCGTCGACGAGATCACCGGACGGCCCGGCAAGACGCCGCTGCCGCCCACGGCCGACGGGCTGAAGCTGCGCAACGTCCTGACCGGCCAGGTCTCGCACCTGCCGGTGGACGGCATCTTCGTGGCGATCGGTCATGCGCCGGCGGTCGAGCTGTTCGTCGGCAAGCTCAAGCAGAAGCCGAACGGCTATCTGTGGACGGAGATCGGCACGACGCGCACCAGCGTGCCGGGCGTGTTCGCGGCCGGCGACGTTGCCGACGACGTCTACCGCCAGGCGGTCACCGCGGCCGGGCTCGGCTGCATGGCGGCGCTGGAAGCGGAGAAATTTATTGCAAGCCTTGAGGAGCACCGCGTGGCGGCGGAATAGCCGCGCGGCGGAAGGCATGAAGCCGGCGGTGACAAGCCGGCAGAGCGAGGGGACCGAATGTCATTGGATTGGGACAAGCTGCGCGTGTTCCATGCGGCCGCGGAGGCCGGCTCGTTCACCCATGCGGCCGAGACGCTGAGGCTGTCGCAATCGGCGATCTCGCGGCAGGTGAGCGCGCTGGAGCACGACGTCGGCGTGCCGCTGTTCCATCGGCATGCGCGCGGGCTGGTGCTGACCGAGCAGGGCGAGCTGCTCTACCAGACCGCGCATGACGTGCTGATGAAGCTGGAGAACGTCCGCTCCCGGCTGACCGAGGCCAAGGACAAGCCGTCCGGCGTGCTGCGCGTCACCACCACCGTCGGGCTCGGTGCCGGCTGGCTGACCGACCGGCTGCCGGAATTCATCGAGCTCTACCCGGATATCCAGCTTCAGCTCATCCTCGCCAACGAGGAGCTCGACCTGACCATGCGGCAGGCCGACTGCGCCATCCGCCTGCGCCAGCCGCAGCAGCCGGACCTGATCCAGCGGCGGCTGTTCACCGTGCATTTCCACCTGTTCGCGGCGCCGTCCTACATCACCAAATACGGCAAGCCGAATTCGATCGCCGACCTCAAGGACCATCGCATCGTCACCTTCGGCCTGCCGGTGCCGACGCATCTCAGCGAACTGAACTGGCTGGAGACGCTGGGCGACTTCGAGGGCGGGCAGCGCATCGCCACCCTGCAGATCAACGACATCCTGTCGATCAAGCGGGCAGTGCAGCGCGGCGGCGGCATAGCGATGCTGCCCGACTATCTGATCGACAAGGATTCCGGCCTCGTGCAACTCCTGCCGGAGACCGAGGTGCCGTCCTTCGACACCTATTTCTGTTATCCCGACGCGATGAAAAACCAGGCCAAGCTGCACGCCTTCCGCGACTTCGTCATCTCCAAGGCCCGCAACTGGTCGTTCTGAGCGCCGAGCCGAGGCGGCCGCGTTGCAGGTTCAGCGGCTGCCGCGCGCCTGCGCCCTGTGCTATTGAACATCGCGAAGGCATTGGACCACAGATGTTCGCTTTTTGCATGGGAGCCTTGCAAACACCATGCTTGTTTCTTGGGCATGAAAGGCTCATATATTCATCATCTCCAGGGCGCGTTCCTCCTCCCATTAGCGCCCTCGAGTGTTCCCCTCTGGAGGTTTAGCCTTTTTAGGCACTTCCAATCAAACTCAGCCGGGTCTTTCAGATCCGGCTTTTTTGATTCCGGTATCCTCCAATACTGCCCCCGCCCAGCGGCGATACTCCAAAGCCTTCCTTCGATCTCGGCGGGCCGGTCATTTACCGGAGCGAGCGGGAATCGCCTGTCTATTATGCAGGGACTCCCGGTGCGCAGATCGCAGACAGTTTCCCGCCTACATGAACAGCTTCTCGTCGCTCAGGCCGGCATAAAGACCCGCGACCTGTTCGCCATAGCCGTTGTAGATCAGCGTCGGCACATACTCCCCGGTATGCAGCACGCGCTCCATCGCCTGGCTCCAGCGCGGGTGCGACACCTCGGGGTTCACGTTTGCCCAGAAGCCGTATTCCTGCGGCTGGATCGCCTCCCACAGCCCGACCGGACGCTCCTCGACGAACTCGATCTTGCGGATCGACTTGATCGACTTGAAGCCATATTTCCACGGCAGCGCCAGCCTTAGCGGAGCGCCGTGCTGCTTGGCCACCGGCTTGTCGTAGGCGCCGGTCACCAGGAACGCGAGGTCGTTGCCGGCTTCCGCCATGCTGACGCCCTCGACATAGGGCCACGGATACAGGAAATTGGACTGGCCGGGCGCCATCTCCGGATCGAGGAAGGTCTCGAAGCGGATATATGTCGCGGAGGCCTGCGGCTTCGCCAGAGCCACCAGCGCCTTCAGCGGAAAGCCGCTCCACGGAATGGTCATCGACCACGCCTCGACGCAGCGGTGGCGGTAGAGCCGCGTCTCCAGCGGGATCCTGCGCACGAGGTCGTCGAAGCCGATGGTGAAGGGCTTTTCGACCAGCCCGCCGATCTCGATGTCCCAGGGCCGTGTCTTCAGCGCCTGCGCCGCCTCGGCGATCTCCTTGTAGGTGCCGTATTCGTAGAAATTGTTGTAGTTGGCGTTGATCTCCTCCGGCGTGAGGTCCCGATCGAGCTTGTAGGCCTCGTTCTTCCTTGCCGGATAGAGGTCGGCGGTCGGATCGGCTTCTTCGCCCCGGACAGGGCTGGGCAGGGCGCTCGCCGCGCCGACGATCCCGAGCCCCATGGCTGCCAGCAGGGCGCGCCGGTTGAGGAATGCCGCTTCCGGCGTCGCCTGAGCCTCGGAAATCACCCAGGACGGGCGGCGGTGAATGGAAAAGGTCATCGGGCGGTCCTCCGCAGGCCGTTGCAACAAGCGCGGCCGGGTAGCTCGGCTCGTTCTGCAAATTCGCGCGGCATGAGGCAAACGTTACAGAGAAATCCGATCTTCCGCCTTTCACGACATCGTGTGGCGAAATCAGCGGCGCCGCGCCGATATCCGGCTCTCGTGTTTGTGCCGGATATCGGCGAACATCCTACCGATCAGGCGCCGGCACGGCTACAATCGGCGCTCGTTGTTCACGAAGGTGGGAAACATGGATCTGCAGAGCTTCAGGAATTCGCTCGCGCAACCACTGCCGCCCGCCGGCCTGGCGCCCGCCCTGCTGGCGTTGTGGTGGGACGCGAAGGGCGACTGGGACGCCGCGCACGAGCACGCGCAGGAGCGCGACGACGCGGCCGGCATGCGGGTGCATGCCTATCTGCACCGCAAGGAAGGCGACCCGTCGAACGCGGCCTACTGGTATCGCCGCGCCGGCGCCACGCCCTCGGTGCTGACGCTCGACGAGGAATGGGAAGAGCTGGCGCAGGCCCTGTTGGGACAAGGCTGAATCGTCCGGCGAACTGCCGGGCGCGCAGAGTTGCACGCCCGGGCCTATCACCTCACGCGGCCTTGCCGCGGGCGTTGTTCATGGCGTCGTCGGCGAGCCGACCGGTGATCTCGGCCATGTGGTCGAACGTGGCCTCGTAGCTGGCGACGCCGGCGGTGGCCGAGCGCAGCTCGATGATCAGGTTGCCGATCTCCGACTGCGGCATGGTCGCCTCGACCACGTCCCAGCCCTTCCAGCCCGGCCGCGCGTCGTAGCCGAGGATTTGGCCGCGCCGCTGCGGCACGATGCCGGTGATCTTCGCCGTGGCATCCGAAGGGGTGAAGATCCGCACCTTCATGATCGGCTCCAGCAGCACCGGCGAGCAGGCTGCCATGCCTTCCTTCATGGCGAGCTTCGCCGCCATCTGGAACGCCATGTCGGAGGAATCGACCGTGTGGTAGGAGCCGTCGGAGAGATTGACGGCGACGTCGACCACCGGAAAGCCCAGCGGCCCGGATTTGAGGAAGTCGCGCACGCCGGCTTCGACGGAGGGGATGTACTGCTTGGGCACGACGCCGCCGGTGATGGTGTCGGTGAACTGGAAACCCGAGCCACGCGGCAGCGGCTTGATCTCGATGACGACGTCGCCGAACTGGCCGTGGCCGCCCGACTGCTTCTTGTGACGGCCGCGCTGCTGCGTGCCTTTTCGGATGGTCTCGCGATAGGGCACGCCGGGTACCGATTGCTCGACCGCGATCTGGTTCTTGCCGTCCAGCCGCTCGACGGTGACGCGCAGATGCATCTCCCCGTGGCCGGAAAGAATCGTCTCGCCGGTATCCTGATGGGCGACGCAGAGCGACGGGTCCTCCTCGGCAAGCCGCTGGATCGCCGCCGACATCTTCACGTCGTCCTTGCGCTCGCGGGGACGCAGCGCGATGGCGAAGACCGGCTGCGGCGCGGGCTCCTGGAAGAGCTGGACGGCGGCCGTCTTGCCGGTGGTCAGCGTCTGGCCGGTGCGCGCGCCCTCCAGCTTGCCGAGCGCCACCGTGTCGCCGACCGTGGCCGAAGCGAGCTTGCTCTGCTCCTTGCCGAGCAGCCGATAGATGCCGGAGACGCGCGCCGCGCCGCCGTCGGGCAGGACGAGCTCCGCGCCGTCGGCGATCGATCCGGACAGGATGCGGGCGACCGACAGTTTTCCGCCATGCGGCGTGTGCACGGTCTTCATCACCTGCGCCAGGGTCGCGGCATTGCCGGTCACGCCGAGCCGCTCGCGTGTCGCCTCGACATCGGCGACGTCGTGGCGGATCGTCTTCAGCAGCCTGAGCACGCCGTTGCCCTTCTCGGCGGTGCCGATCAGCACCGGCGTGACATGGCCCTCGCGCAGGTCGGCGGCAAGGTCGTCGAACACCGCGTCCTGCGGCGGCGCCACTTCCTCCAGCAACTGCTCCATCAGATTGTCGTCATGGTCGGCCAGGGTCTCCAGCATGGAGAAGCGCGCCTCGACCTCGCGGCCCTTCTCGTCGTCCGGAATCTCGGCGACCTCGCTTTCGGCATGCTCGCGCCAGACATAGGCGCGCTCCAGCGCGAGATCGATCGCGCCGACCACGATGCCATCGCGGCGCAGCGGGATCTGGCGCAGCAGCAGCGGCGTCTCGCTGACCGGCTGCAACAGCTTCAGCGTGTCGCGCACGCCCGCCGGAGTCTTGTCGATCTTGTTGAGGAACAGGATGCGCGGCAGGCCGATCTCATCGAGACGGCGCATGATGAGCTGCAGCGCCGGGATCTTCTTCTCGTCGGCCTCGGTCACGACGATCGCCGCATCGCAGGCGGCAAGCACGGGCTGCGCCTCGTAGGCGAACTCGACGGAGCCGGGGCAGTCGACGAAAGTGATCTGCTCGCCCATGAAGTCGATGGTGGCGACGGCCGCCTCGACGCTCATGGCGTGGGCGCGGGCCTCGGGGGAATTGTCACCGACCGTGCTGCCCGAAGTCACGGAATTTTGACGGGGGATGGCGCCCGTACGGGCGAGAATGGCTTCGAGAAGCGTTGTCTTGCCGCTGGCGAAGGGACCGACAATGGCGATGCATTTCGGTCCCGTTCGCCTGCCTCCGGCGCGAGTTCCCATGCTGACCTCCACTCAACCGTTTCCTCGTGAGCGGCGGCCGGCCTGCGGCCGTCGCGGGTGGGGCATTGTCGTTTGCCGCCTACCTCCGCGCATCGTCACATGGGTTTGCCGGGAGGGCAAGGAAAAAGCCCGGCTTGTGCCGCCAAGGCAATGCTCCTACTTTGTATGACGACCGCCATCTCGGTCACGACAGGCTCTTCAGAGTCGAACGCCCACAGGACGGTACCGCGAAGGCAGATGACGGACGGCAGGCAGCACACGGAACGGCTCTGGGCATTCGTCCACGGCGTCATGCTGTGGCTGGCGGCTGCCGTCGCGATCGCCGCCGCGCCCGCGGCATCGGAGCCGGACCGGCGCTTCGAGTCGGCTTCCGCCGCCGAGCGGGTGCTGGAGGCGCGTAAATCCGATCCGCGTCCCAGCGCGCCGCTCTGGGAAACCGGCATCATACCTGCCGAGCCGGATACACCGGCCTCGCCGCCCGACATTGCCGAGGCAGCGGACGGTTTCGGCCTGCCGCCTGCGGGTCCGTGGCATGGTCCGTCGCCGCAGCTGGCCGCGAGCCTGCCGGATCATCTTTCCTTCGTCGTCCGATCGGAGCTCGGCCTCGTCCAGGCGCGCGCTCCGCCGCCTGCCACGCTCGGCGCCTGATCGCCGGCAGGCCCGCGCCTGCCCCTGCCCAGGCAATGGTTCCGCGAACGTCCCATGACGCAAGCGTCTCGGATTTTAGACAGACAGGCAAAGGACTACCCATGGCCAAGACCCATCCTCTCGGTTTCCGGATCGAACCGGACATCAAGGAAGCGCTCACCGTCGCGGCGAAGGAGGACCATCGTTCGGTCTCCTCGCTGGTCGAGCTGATCATCGCCAAATGGCTGCGCGAGAACGGCTATCTCGCCGGCCAGCCGCATCGCTCGCTTCGTCCGGCGCTCGACGCCTGATGCCTCGTCGATCCGGGCCGGTGCCGGCCCGGATCGCTTGACGTATGAAAGTGTATGGAAAATACATTCACGCCTTCCCTAACGTCAGGCCTGTACTGTCTCTTCGTGTATGAGACAAAAGTCGTAATTCAATAGTCATAATCCTAAAGACGCTCTGCCTAAGCGCATTCTTTTCTGACACTTGTTCCGTCTGCCGGCCGAACCGGCCGGCATTTCCGACAAAACGGATCGCTTTCAGGAGGAACGACATGTCAGTGGCAGCAATTGCCGCTGCCGAGAGGCGCGGCATGACCAAGGAGGAGAAGAAGGTCATCTTCGCCTCGTCGCTCGGTACCGTCTTCGAATGGTACGATTTTTATTTGTTCGGCGCGCTTACGCTCTACATCGGCCAGGCGTTCTTCAACAGCTATCCCGAAGCGACACGCAACATTTTCGTCCTGCTGACTTTCGCCGCCGGCTTCCTGGTGCGCCCGTTCGGCGCGCTGCTGTTCGGCCGCATCGGCGACCTCGTCGGCCGCAAATACACCTTCCTCGTCACCATCCTGATCATGGGCCTGTCGACCTTCCTGGTCGGCCTGCTGCCCGGCTCCGCTACCTGGGGCATCGCGGCGCCGGCCATACTGATCGCATTGCGCATGCTGCAGGGCCTGGCGCTCGGCGGCGAATACGGCGGCGCGGCGACCTATGTGGCCGAGCACGCGCCTGACGACAAGCGCGGCTTCTACACATCATGGATCCAGACCACGGCGACGCTTGGCCTGTTCCTGTCGCTGATCGTCATTCTGGCGATACAGACGATCGTCGGCAAAGAGGCTTTCGCGGCCTGGTGGTGGCGTGCACCGTTCCTGCTTTCGGCCGTGCTGCTCGCGATCTCGGTATGGATTCGGCTGACGCTGAGCGAATCGCCGACCTTCCAGCGGATGAAGGCTGAGGGCAAAGGCTCCAAGGCCCCGCTTTCCGAGGCTTTCGGCCAATGGAAGAACGCCAAGATTGCGCTGCTCGCGCTGTTCGGTCTCACCGCCGGTCAGGCCGTAGTGTGGTATTCCGGCCAATTCTATGCACTGTTCTTCCTGACGAGCGTGCTCAAGGTCGATGCGCAGTCAGTCAACATCATGGTTGCGATCGCACTTGCGGTCGGCTCCATTTTCTTCGTCGTGTTCGGCTGGTTGTCGGACAAGATCGGCCGCAAGCCGATCATCATGGCAGGCCTGGCGCTGGCGATCGTAACCTACTTCCCGCTGTTCAAGGCGTTGACCTGGGCCGCCAATCCGGCCCTTGCCACCGCGCAGCAGACCACACGGGCAACGGTGACCGCCGCCCCGGGAGACTGCAACTTCCAGTTCAAGCTGACGGGAACCGAGAAGTTCACCTCGTCCTGCGACATCGCCACAGATTTCCTGACCAAGAACTCGGTGCCCTATGACGTCGTCACGACGGCGGCGGCTGGCACGCCGGCTTCCGTCAAGATCGGCGAAGAGACCGTCGAATCGTATGATTCGGTCGCAGCCGGTGCGGATGCGGCGGCGAAGAACGCGGCGTTCGCCAAGGGCGTCAACATCGCGCTTCAGGACGCCGGCTACCCGCTGGTGCGCGATCCGGCCAAGGTCGCCGATCAGAAGCTCGACGCCCTGGTGGCGGCCAATCCGAAGCTCGCCCTCGACGCCGCGGCGATCCGTGCCGGCGACAAGGCGACGGTTCCGCTCGAACAAGCGGTCAAGGACAAGCTGATCACCGCGGAAGAGGCGGCGGGCGCGACGGAGGTCGCCGTCTACACCGTGCCCGGCGCCGGCGCGTTCAAGATGGTAGCCGACCCCGCCAAGGTGAACTGGCCGATGATCATCGGCATCCTGTTCATCCTCGTGCTGTACGTCACGATGGTCTACGGGCCGATCGCGGCGATCCTGGTCGAGATGTTCCCGACCCGCATCCGCTACACCGGCATGTCGCTGCCCTATCACATCGGCAACGGCTGGTTCGGCGGCCTGCTGCCGGCGACCGTCTTCGCCATGAGCGCGGCGGCAGGCGATATCTACTACGGCCTCTGGTATCCGATCGCCATCGCCGCCATGTCGCTGGTCATCGGCCTGATCTTCGTGCGCGACACGCTCGGCACCGACCTGCACGCCAAGGAATAGGGCGAGCCGGACAGCTCTTGCTTCGGGCCGGCAGGCGGAAACGCCTGCCGGCCCTTCTGTGTTGGGACAGGCCTTGGCAAAGCCGAGCCGGGCGAGGCAGGATGGGGGGCAACAAGGACAGAGGGAACGGAAATGTCGGAACTGGACCATCTCAGCCGGCTCGTCGCCGGTGGGCGCCTCAGCAGGCGCGACTTTCTCGGCCGCGCCGCTGCGCTCGGCGTGTCGGCCGGCTTGGCGAATTCGCTGCTGGCGGGCGCCGCGCAAGCGCAGGCTCCCGTGAAAGGCGGCGTGCTCAGGGCCGGCATGGTCGGCGGCGGCGCCACCGACAGCCTCGATCCCGGCAGTTGGACAAGCCAGGTGCCCTACACGCTCGGCCGCTGCTGGGGCGAGCAACTCCTTGATGTGAAGCCGACCGGCGAGATCGACTACCGGCTTGCCGAATCCTTCGAGGCCTCCGACGACGCGAAGGTGTGGACCTTCAAGATCCGCCAGGGCGTCACCTTCCACAACGGCAAGGACCTGACGCCGGCCGATGTGGTGGCGACGATGGAGCGTCATGCCGACGCGAATTCCAAGTCGGCGGCGCTCGCCTTCGTCAGCGCCTTCGACAGCGTCAAGGCCGACGGCCAGAACGTTGTCATCACGCTCAAGGAGCCCAATGCCGACCTGCCATATGTCGTCGGCGACTACCATCTGATGATCCAGCCGAACGGGGGCAAGGACAACCCCACCGAGGGCATCGGCACCGGACCCTACAAGCTCGTTGTCAACGAGCCCGGCGTGAGGCATGTCGGCGAGAAGCATCAGGGATACTGGGGCAGCGACCAGCGCGGCCACGCCGATTCCATCGAGATCATCGTCATCAACGATGCCACGGCCCGAACCGCCGCCCTGCAAGGCGGCCAGGTCGACATGATCAACCGCGTCGAGCCGAAGATCGTCGACCTGGTCAAGCGGGTGCCCGGCGTCACCATCCGCAACGTGCCCGGCAAGGGCCACTATGTGATGATCGCCCATTGCAACATCGCGCCCTTCGACAACAACGATCTGAGGCTGGCGCTCAAATATGCCGTCGACCGCGAGGAGATGGTGCAGAAGATTCTCGGCGGCTACGGCACCGTCGGCAACGACACGCCGATGGTGAAGGGCTATCCGCTGTTCGACGACGACATCGAGCAGCGCAAGTTCGATCCGGAAAAGGCGGCCTTCCACTACAAGAAGTCCGGGCACAGCGGCCCGGTGCTGATGCGCACGTCGGATGTCGCCTTCCCCGGCGCCGTCGACGCCGCGCAGCTCTTCCAGCAGAGCGCCGCCAAATGCGGCATCACCGTCGATGTGAAGCGCGAGCCGGGCGACGGCTACTGGTCGGAGGTGTGGAACAAGCAGCCTTTTTCCATGTCCTACTGGACCGGCCGGCCGACGCAGGACCAGGTCTATTCCATTGCCTACCTGTCCAAGGCGGAGTGGAACGATACGCGTTTCTTCCGCGAGGATTTCGACAGGCTGATCATCGGTGCCCGCTCCGAACTGGACGCCGCCAAGCGCAAGTCCATGTACCGCCAGGCGGCGATGATCCTGCGCGACGAGGGCGGCGTGATCGTGCCGATGTTCAACAACTACATCGACGCGACCAGCCCGCGGGTCGGCGGCTGGGTCGACGATCCGAACGGCGAGATGATGGGCAGCCATGCGCTGACCAAGTGCTGGGTGGCGGTGTAGCCCGGCAGGTTCTATGAAGGCGGGCCGGACATGGATCGATCGGCCCGCCCATCCGACAGGAGAAACCGGCCATGAAGATCATTCCTTGCGGCAGCGTCGCCACCAAACCGGCGCCGGAAGCCTATTTCACCGGCCGGGTGCTGCAGACCCTGATCGTCGAGAAGGAGGAGCCGGCGCGGCTGCGCGCGCTGCTGGTGCAGTTCGAGCCGGGCGCGCGCACCGCCTGGCACACGCATCCGCTCGGCCAGACGCTGCTCATCGTCTCCGGCGCCGGCCGCGTGCAGAGCTGGGGCGAGCCGGTGCAGGAGGTGCGCACCGGTGACGTGATCTCCTTCGCCCCCGGCGAGAAGCATTGGCACGGCGCCGGGCCGGATACGGCCATGAGCCATATCGCCATGCAGGAGGCGCTGGACGGCGTTACCGCCGACTGGCTGGAGAAAGTATCGGAAGAGCAGTATTCGGATTGATTCTGCGGGATCGTCGCCGGACTAATGAAAGTTACGCAATCACCCAGAAGTTTGACCGATGAAGCGCCCTTCATCGGTTCTTTGGACCATCTCTGCCCCGGGTGAGAGGAACCGCTGCCGCGATGCCGGCGCTCCTCCGGCCCGGGTTCCTCGCCCCACGAAGTGGGAGAGGTGGCCCGGGAGGGCTGTGAGAGGACTGCCCAACAGACCCAAAAGTCAGAGCTCGAGGCCCTCGGTGTCGGGCTCCGGATCAAATCTTTCCGAGCGTCTCATTTGAGCTGCCCGTCGCCGGCACGGTCAGCTCCGGCAAAGTCCTTCATGACCTGTCCCATGAACTCGGAGCGGCTCACCCGCTTGTCGCCGTTGGCATCCATGGACGAGAACTGGTCCGGCGTCAGCATTTTCGCCACTTCGTCCTGGCTTATCGAGCCGTCACCGTTGGCGTCGATTTTCGAGAAGGCGGCGGACATGAAGGTCTGGTACTCGGCCTTGCTCACGCCGCCGCTTTTGTCGGTGTCGAGCTGGTTGAGTTGACCTTCATGCATCGCCGGAGCTTGTTGTGCTGTGGCGATGCCGTTGCCGAAAAACACGACGCACGCGGCCGTCAGAGCGAGCTTTTTCATCAGATATCTCCTGGTTAGCCGCAAGCCAGACGGTTTCCGAGGTAGCCGCCGCCGCCAATTCCGGCCGCCACCGCCAGGACCTGGCCGCTTCCTGCTCCGATCGTGCTTCCTATGAGGCCCCCGACGACCGCTCCGCCAACAGTGCCGGCCATGCAGCCGAACTCGTGGTTGCGGGCCTGCACCTGCGGGTCCGAACTCGATTGGCAGCCCGCTATCATGAGGGTTGCGGCGGAAATCGATAGAATACGTCTTCTGATCATAACCTCTCCTCGTATTCCGGACCGCTGAAACGTCGACGGTCCGTCGCCCCGACGGCAGGATGGCAAGTACCAGACCGAAAGACAACCTGTTGTTGTCTATTGATGTGTTGTCGGACGAGGAACGTGCCGGACAAGACCGCGGTGAGCCACAGCGGGCACGACGTCATCCGGCGTGGGAGCGCCTTGCCCGCAGCAGGTCGAGGAACATTTCCGACAGGCGCTCGGCAAGCTGCCGGCCGTCGGGCTCGCCTTTTTTCGATTGCCTCGTCCGTGGCGCCGTGCAGCCCCGGAAAGGACGATCGCCGTCAGTTTCGGCGATGCCGCCGACCAGGCTCCGGCGGCGGCGCCTGCGGCAATGAAGACCATGCCGTCGCGGCGGCCGGGCTTCTCCTGGTCACGCGGCTTGGGGTGGTGCGCGAGAACATCGCTGCGCCGCCGAATCCGGCGGCTGCCGTCGAAATCCCGTCAGACTTGTTACTCCCGCCTGTCGATTTCCGGTGCCAAAAGCTATCTCACGGCCAATGAGCGTACTGCGCGGCGGCCGCATCCCGCTCGGCGATACCGCGCTGCGCCCAATGAGGAGGTTCGAGATCATGACCGCATCAGCCGAAAATCGAAGCGGACATCCCGCCATGCACACGCCGCCGGTGGTATCGCCGCGGGAATGGGAGGCGGCCCGCGAAAAACTGCTGGTCAAGGAAAAGGCCAACACCCGCGCCCGCGACGCGCTCGCGGCCGAGCGCCGGCGCATGCCGTGGATGGCCGTGGACAAGGCGTATGCTTTCGAGGGGCCCGAAGGCAAGGCAAGCCTGCTCGACCTGTTCGACGGCAGGCGTCAGCTCATCGTCTACCGCGCCTTCTTCGAGCCGGGCGTGTATGGCTGGCCCGACCATGCCTGCCGCGGCTGCTCGATGGTCGCCGACCAGGTCGCCCACGTCGCTCACCTGAACGCCCGCGACACCACGCTCGTCTTCGTCTCGCGCGCCCCGCAGGCCGACATCGCGCGGCTGAAGGCGCATATGGGCTGGACGATGCCGTGGTACACCGTCACCGACAGCTTCGACGCCGATTTCGGCGTGGACGAGTGGCACGGCACCAATGTGTTCATCCGCGACGGCGACCGGGTGTTCCGCACCTATTTCATCAACAACCGCGGCGACGAGCAGATGGGGGGCACCTGGAACTACCTCGACATCACGCCGCTCGGCCGGCAGGAAGACTGGGAGGATTCTCCCGAGGGCTATCCGCAGACGCCGCCCTACAAATGGTGGAACTGGCACGACAGCTATGTCGCGGATGCGCCGCCGGACAGGAAGTGGGTGGAGGTGTCGGACGCCGGAGAGGCGGCTTTCCGCGACCAGGACGTCAAACCGTGAGCCACGCCTGCTGCGGCGGCTCTGAAGGCGGCGAGGCCCGCCGCAATGCCGCCGCACACCGGTCGGCCGACGGGCCAGCCCTTCGAGCGGTCGACGGGCTGGCGCTTGCGGCCTCGCCGACCTTCGCCGCCATGGCGCTGCTGACCGGCGTGCTGGGCGACCCGGCGGAGATGCTGTGCTCGGTCGCCGGTGTATCGCCGCTGAGCGGAATGGCCTTGATGTACCTGCTGATGAGCGTCTTCCACGCCGGGCCCTGGCTGAGGCTGCTTCGCGCCCGCCGGCCGGTCTGACGACGGGAAGCGAAGCCTCGCTTGCCGGACTGCTCCACCGCGGCTGGCCGCCGTCTTTCTTCTGCTTCCGTGAAAGAAAAACCCGGCACGTAGCCGGGTTCTTCTTCGTTCGATTGTCAGCGCCGCCTCAGTCCAGCGAGGCGGTGAAGCGCTGGATACGCGTGCAGGCCTCCTCCAGCAGCGCCTCCGAGGTGGCGTAGGAGATGCGGAAGTTCGGGCCGAGGCCGAAGGCCGTGCCGAACACCACCGCAACGCCTTCCGCGTCCAGCAGCTCGGCGCAGAAATCCTCGTCGTTCTCGATGACCTTGCCGGACGGGCCCTTCTTGCCGATCAGGCCGGCGCAGGACGGGTAGACGTAGAAGGCGCCTTCCGGCGACGGGCAGGAGATGCCGCGCGCCTGGTTGAGCATCGACACGACCAGGTCGCGGCGGCCCTGGAAGATCGCCTTGTTCCTGGCGATGAAGTCCTGCGGGCCGTTGAGCGCCTCGACCGAGGCCCATTGCGCGATCGTGCAGGCGCCGGAGGTCTGCTGGCCCTGGATCATGTCCATCGCCTTGATCAGCTCGACCGGACCGGCGGCGTAGCCGATACGCCAGCCAGTCATCGCGTAGGCTTTCGACACGCCGTTCATGGTGAGCGTGCGGCCGTAGAGGTTCGGCTCGACCTCGGCGATGGTCTTGAAGACGAAGTCGCCATAGGTCAGGTGCTCGTACATGTCGTCGGTAAGCACCCAGACCTTCGGGTGCTTCAACAGCACGTCCGCCAAGGCCCGTAGCTCGGCCTCGGTATAGGCCGCGCCGGACGGGTTCGACGGCGAGTTCAGCACCAGCCATTTGGTCTTAGGCGTGATCGCCTGCTCCAGCGCCTCCGCCGTCAGCTTGAAGCCGTTGGCCGAGGTCGTCGCGGCGAAGGTCGGCGTGCCGCCGCACAGCGCCACCATTTCCGGATAGCTCACCCAGTAGGGGGTCGGGATCACCACTTCGTCGCCGGGGTTCAGCGTCGCCATGAAGGCGTTGAACAGGATCTGCTTGCCGCCGGTGCCGACGATGGTCTGTTCCGGCCGGTAGTCGAGATTGTTCTCTCTGCTGAACTTCTTGGCGATCGCGTCGCGCAGCGGGGCGATGCCGGAGACCGGCGGATACTTCGTCTCGCCGCGGCGGATCGCTTCGATCGCCGCGTTCTTGATGTTGTCCGGCGTGTCGAAATCCGGCTCGCCGGCGCCCAGCCCGATGACGTCGCGGCCTTTCGCCTTGAGTTCGCGCGCTTTCTGGGTGACCGCGATCGTGGCGGAGGGCTTCACGCGGGAAAGGGCGTCGGCAAGGAATGCCATGACTGGATGTCTCCACAGGGTTCGGATCGGCTAGAGCCGCGGTTGACCGCCAGCGCGACATCGATCGTTCGGACGACGTCCAGCCGTGGGCGACGCTCTAATGTCCGATCGCGGAAAGATGTGCAAGTATTGCATCGTAACCGGGACAATTCCGCGCAAGGGCGGTTCCCGTTAACGGCCGATAAAACCATGCGGGTTACCGTCCCGTGTTGGCCAGAGGCGGAGGCGGACGTGTCGCCAAGCGGGATTTTCGCGCACATCGCCCGGGACGGCGACGGATCATCGGTCGGCGTGTGGGGAGCCTTCACGCTGCGGACGGCCTTCCAGCCGATTTTCGCCTTCCATGAGAACACGCTCGCCATCGCCGCCTTCGAGGGGCTGATCCGGCCCTACCGGCACGGCCAGCCGGTGCAGCCGGCCGCCTTCCTCGCCGCTCTGCCCGTCGGCGACCGTCTGCAGGTCGAGACGCTGGCCCGAACCCTGCACCTGGCCAACGCCGCCACCTGCCTGCCCGAGTCGGCCAGCGTCTTCGTCAATTTCGATCCCTCCATCTTCGTCGACAGGTCTATCGCCAGCGCGGCGCTTTCCGACACGCGCAACACCTTGGCGCAGGTCGGCATCAAGCCCGGGCGCGTCGTCTGCGAGGTGACGGAACAGAGATCGGCATCGCAGCAGGTGCTGCGCGACTTCGTGCGGTCGTTCCGCCAGGCCGGCTTCAGGATCGCCATCGATGACTATGGGGCCGAGGATTCCGACATCGAGCGCATCCGGGTGCTGAGGCCCGAGATCGTCAAGTTCGACGCTCATTGGGTGGCCAGGCTGATGGAAACCGGCCCGGGCCTCGGCCTGCTGAAGGCGATGGTCGGCATTTTCGCCGGGCAGGGGATCACGACAGTGTTCGAGGGCATCGAGGAAAGCCGGCAGATCGGACTTGCCGAGCAGGCCGGGGTAGCGATGGTCCAGGGTTTCGCCCTCGCCCGTCCGGAACTGGCGCCGGCGAGCTTTGCGACGTTTCCCAGGACCGCGATGCCCGTCGCTCGACGGGGACGCGGTCAGCCGGTGCATTCCATGGCCGGCCTTGCCGGAGAGACCTTCGGGCCGCGTTTCGGCCGCAAGGTGGCGCCATGAGCCCGAATCAGCGGATGCTGGCGATCATGGATGCGATCGCCGTCGACGAGACCGGCTTGTCCTTCGGCGTCCTCGACGCGCTGCGGCTGAAATGCGCCTTTCAGCCGATCTTCGCGCGGCGCGGGCCGATGCTGGTGCCCATTGCGGTCTCGGCAGGTTTCGTCGCACAGCGCCGAGGGCAATCGCTCGGCGAGACCGAGCTCGCGGGTTTGTCTGCCGCGGAGCGCGGTTTCATGCAGGCTCTCGGCCGCAGCCTCGCCATCCGCAATCTCGCCCATATCGGCTGCGACGATCCCGTGTTCGATCTCGTTCTCGACCTTTCCGAGGACGTCAGCGATCCCGAAGACGAGTTGCGGCTGCTCCTCGACGAAGCCGCGCTCGCCGACATCGCGCCGGATCGGCTCTGTTTCGACCTCACCGCGCTGCGCAGCGCTCCCTGTTTCGCCGCGCTTGCCATGCAGTTGGAGACGTCGGGCACGCCGCTGGCGCTGGATCTGGCGGCGGCGAGCCGGCGCGAGGCGGGTTCGGCTGCGGTGCCCGGGCTCGTCCGGATCCCGTCAGCCTGGACCCGCGCGATCGTCGCCGAGCCGGACCTGCTGCGGCTGTTGCGCCTGCTGGTGACGACGCTGCGGCGGCGCGGCGCCGCGGTCCAGATCGAGGGCATAACGGACGAAATCCAGCTGCGCGCCGCGGTGACCGCCGGCGCGGATAGGCTTCAGGGCGATTTCCTGGCGCCGGTCGCGCTCGCGGGCACGGATTTCGACGCCTCGCCGCGCGCCTTCGCCGATTTCATCGGCGGCAGCGGCAATGTCGTGCCGCTTTCGGCTTGACGCATCTCTCCCGAAAGTGTGCGGCGGTTTCGGGATAGTGACGTGCGCAAGATCAAGAACCCTACAGCGTAAAAGAAAAAGGCGGGAAGATCCCGCCTTTTTCTCAATTCCGAAGGTCGGACGTTCAGCCGATCTTGGCCAGCTTGCCCGCGGCGGACTTGCCGGTGCGGCGGTCCTGCTCGATCTCGAAGCTGATCTTCTGGCCCTCGACGAGGCCGGTCATGCCGGCGCGCTCGACCGCCGAGATGTGCACGAACACGTCAGCACCACCGGCGTCGGGCTGGATGAAGCCGTAGCCCTTTGTGGTGTTGAACCATTTGACAGTACCGGTAGCCATCTTCTCTCCTGGTGTCGCTACGTTCTGACCGGACTAGGCGCCCGGCAGGCCCTATCGAAATTTGCAGATGAACGTCAGCGGACGCGAAGGTATCGCGAGCTACCGATCGACCGAAAATTCAATACTGCGCGTATAAATTGCTTCGCCGGTCGAGACAAGAGGAGATCGGACCGTCGGCTCACGGACTTGTGATAGGATATGCGCCTGGAAAGGTGAACCCGCCCTGGGTGAGCCGCGTATCTGTTCTTGCGGACCGGCCGGCGGCCGGACCCGCGCTGACCTTCGGAGGCTTCGATGAAATCCGTGCTTCTGGCGCTCGGCCTGGCTCTGGTCGCCGGCGAGGCTTATGCGATCTCCCGCTACAATTCGGCCGGCATGAGCTGCGCCGAGGTGAAGGCCGTGATCCAGCGCGATGGCGCCGCGATCGTGCGCTACCGGTCCGCCCGCACCGGCGCCCAGCTCTACGGGCGTTATGTGCGCGACAGCCGCTTCTGCGCTACCAGCGAGCTGCCACAGATCGTCTACATCACCTCCGCCGACAGCCGGCAGTGCCTGGTGCGCGAGTGCCGCTACTATGATCCCGACGACGAGTTCCTGCTGTTCGGGCGGTAGCGCGGCCAGGGCCGGAATGACGCCAGGGCGCTTGCGCCGATCGGTTAGAAGGCGAAGGCGCCCTGTCCGGGCGGGGAAGGCGGGCGGGCCCGCTCCAGGTCAAGCAGCCGGCGCTTGGTGAACACGCCGCCCGGCGCCGAGAAGCCGCCCATCCTGCCGCCGGCGGCCAGCACCCGATGGCAGGGCACGATGATCGGAACCGGATTGCGGCCCATCGCCTCGCCAACCTCGCGCGCCATGCCGGGGCGGCCGACCGCCTCCGCCAGCCCGCCATAGGTGACGGTCTCCCCGTAGCCGAGCAGGCGCATGCGCGCGTAGAGCGCCTGGCGAAGGTCGTCCGCCTCGCCGAGATCGACCGCGACGCCGGCGAAATCGACGCGCTCGCCGGCGGCGTAGCGGGTCAGGGCGTCAATGGCAGCCTGTACGGGCGCCGGCGGCTCGCCGGGTTCGGCAGGCGCCCCGCGCGACAGCAGCCTCGCCCGGGTGGCGTCCCGGTCCCGCTCCGGCAGCTGCAGCTGGGTGATCCCGCGTGCGCTCCAGGCGACGCCGATCCAGCCGAGCGCGGTCTCGAACACGGCATGGCCTGTGGCGGTGGGTTCTGCGGACATCGGGCATCTCCTGATCAGGCGACTCTACCATGCGGTGCTCGGGGTACAAAGGGCGAACGGCGGCTGCCGTCCCTGCATGGAGCCCGAACCTCGTTCCACGCGCCCAAATCCGGGCAATCACCATCGGCTCGCGTTTTCGCGAGCCGGCGGATTGCCGGATTCGTTAAAGTTCGGTAAGTCGGCAATGGGGACAACAGAACGGCAGCCTCCGCATTGCCCTTGACGCCGAAGTACCTCCTGCTGATCGCAGCGCTCGCGCCGGCCGCTCTGAGCGGCTGCACGTCGACCGGAACCAATACCTCCGCGGCATTCAACATGGCGCCGGGCGATCCCGAATTGCCGGCGACGATGGCGCTCGAGCCGGGTACGACGGGCGAGATCGTCGCGGTCACCAGCTTTGCCGCGGCCGCTCCGGCCGGCAATGCCGCGGCCGCCGTCCAATCAGCAGTGCAAGCCAAGGTTGCGGACGCCGCGTCGCCGCAGCAGCCGGAAGGCGAGGCGGCGGCTGCTGCGGATGAAAAATCCGCGCCGGCCGCCGCGACAACAGGTCCGCTGGCGATAGCCGAGGCCGCGGCGGCCAGGAAAGCCGGCACGATGGCAGCGGCGGGCCCGCCGCCGGCCGAGGGTCGGGCACAGGCGGTCAAGGCGATCGCCAGGCCTGCGGATCTGGCGGCGGCAACGGCTGCGCCTGCTGCCTATGCGAAGGCGGACAACTCGCGCGGCGACCTCGACCAGCTCATCGCCAAATACGCTGCCCTCTACGAGGTGCCGGTCGATCTGGTGCGGCGCGTCGTCAAGCGCGAGAGCAATTTCAACCCGGCCGCCTACAATCGCGGCCATTACGGCCTGATGCAGATCAAGCACGCCACGGCGCGCGGCATGGGCTACCAGGGGCCGGCAAAAGGCCTGTTCGACGCCGAGACCAATCTGAAATACTCGGTGAGATATCTGCGCGGCGCCTACATGGTCGCCGACGGCGACCACAACCGCGCCGACCGGCTCTACCAGACCGGCTACTACTATCACGCCAAGCGGAAAGGCCTGCTCGAAGAGACGGGCCTGGGCAGGGACCGCGTGCGCCGGCGCGCGGCCGCGCTTCCCGAAATGGCGCCGGTTCCCGTTCCGACGCAGTAGTGCCTTTCCGGAAGGCAGGAACCGCATCGCTGACCTATGCGGCGATTGCATAGGTCGGCCCTCGCAGCCTCGCGCCCCACTCCCCACATAGTCGGAAAGCATCTTTCCGAAAGGACGCCCCGATGGGCTATCACGACAAGGATCTCGGCGCTGACGCCGCGCTGCTCGACGCCTATTCGACGACCGTGGCCGACGTGGTCGACCGGGTCGGGCCGGCGGTGGCGCGCATCGACCGGCTGGGTGGGCGCGGCGGCCAGGGGTCGGGCTTCGTCATTGCGCCGGACGGGCTGATCGTCACCAACAACCATGTGGTCGAGGATGCCCGCAGCGTGCGGGTGACATTGCCGGACGGCCTTGCCGGCGAGGGCAGGGTGCTCGGCCGCGATCCCGACACCGACGTCGCGCTGGTGCGCGCCGACCTCAGCCCGCCCGTCTACGCGCCGCTCGGCGATTCCAAACGGCTGAGGCGCGGCCAGATCGCCATCGCCATCGGCAATCCTCTCGGCTTCGAATCGACGGTGACGGCCGGCGTCGTCTCGGCGCTCGGCCGCTCGATGCGGGCCGCCACCGGCCGGCTGATCGACGACGTCATCCAGACGGACGCCGCGCTCAATCCGGGCAATTCCGGCGGGCCGCTGGTGTCGTCGGCGGGCGAGGTGGTCGGCGTCAACACCGCGGTCATCAGCGGCGCGCAGGGCATCGCCTTCGCCGTGGCGTCGAACACGGCGAAGTTCGTGATCTCGGAGATCCTGCGCTTCGGCGGGGTGCGCCGCGCCTTCATCGGCGTTTCGGCCGACACGATCACGCTGCCGCGCCGCACCGCGCTGCTGGCCGGCCGCAAGCTGGACACGGCGGTGCGGTTGCGCACGATCGAGAAGGACGGCCCGGCAGGCAAGGCGGGGCTCGCCGTCGGCGACGTCGTGCTGGCGATCGACGGCGTCGCGGTGACCGGCGTCGACGACCTGATCCGCCTGCTCGACGGCGAACGCATCGGCCGCGCCGTCGAAGTCGCCATCCTGTCGCCGCGCGGGCTGGAGACGAGAAGCGTGGTGCCGGTGGCGCGCGGCGGCTAAGGGCGACGATATCGAGCCGGCCCTGCCGCTGCCCTGATCGTCTCGCCGGGCCGCCGACTCAATTCCCCGCCGCGCCTTCGGCATACTGCGCCAGGAATTCCTCGCTCGGCGGGATCGGCTTGACCACGTCGATCATGACGCCGTTGGGGTCGGCAGTGATGAAGTGGCGCTGGCCGAAGGCCTCGTCGCGCAACGGCAGGAGGACCGGCAGCCCGGCCGCCGTCACCCGCTCGTAGACGGCGTCGGCGTCCCGCACCTCGAAGTTGATCAGCAGCCCCTGCGTCCTGGCGCGGCCGGCCGGCGGCACGGTCTCGTGGTTCCACAGCACGATCCCGAGATTGACCTTCTTGTCCTCGGTCGAGCGCAGATGCACGTACCAGTCGTTCTCGAACAGCGCCTCGAAGCGGAAATGCTGCTTGTAGAAAGCCGCCGTGCCGGGGACGTCATCGGTCATCAGCACCGGATAATAGCTGGTCGTCTTCATGGCTCTTCCCTTTCGCTTGAAACAAACATACAGTCTGCATGTTTCTTTTAATTAACATACAGGCAGAATGTATGCAACAGGAATCCGCACGACGCTCGAACAAGGATCGCAGCGAGACGACGCGTGCCGAGCTCATCGCCGCGGCGCGCAGCCTCTTCATAGAAAAGGGCTATACCGACACTGCCACGCCCGACATCGTGGCGGCCGCCGGAGTAACGCGCGGCGCGCTCTACCACCACTTCGCCGACAAGAAGGCGCTGTTCGCCGCAGTGGCCGAGGCCGAGGCGAGGACGGTCGCCGAGGAGATCGACCGTGCCGCGCCGGACGACACGCCGACGCGCGAGGCGCTGATCAGAGGCGGCGAGGCCTATCTCGCCGCGATGGCGGAACCCGGCCGCACGCGCCTGCTGCTGCTTGACGGACCTGCCGTGCTCGGCCGCGGCGGCATGGATGAGATAGACGACCGTCACGCCGCCCGCTCGTTGCGTGCCGGCATCCAGTTCGCCGTGCGTGCCGGGGAACTTCCGAGGGATCTGCCGGTCGATGTGGCGACGCAGCTTCTCTCGTCGGCCTTCGACCGGGCCGCCCTGGCGATCGAGGTCGGTGGCGATGCGCGCGCCTATGGCAGGGTGCTGGCCGCGCTGATCGACGGCCTGGCCAAGCTCGACTGAATCGTTCCGCAGCGTTGACGCAGGCCGGCCGGCACGTCACTCTCCGTCGGCTTCGCGAGGGGGTGTCGCATGGTCAGGCTGTTGAAATGGCTGTTCTATCTGGTCGTCGCCGCCGCCGTCGCGGTCGTGGCCGGATCCTTCCTGCTGCCTGCCTCGGTCACCGTCACGCGCTCGATCGAGATCGCCGCGCCCCCGGAAAAGGTGTTCGCGCTTGTCGGCGACCTCAGGCGCTTTCACGAGTTCTCGCCTTGGGCCGACATCGATCCGCTGACGCAATACGTCTTCGAAGGACCGGACAGCGGTGTCGGCCAGAAGATGAGCTGGGCATCGTCCAATAGAAATGTAGGCACCGGCTCGCAGATCGTCACCGCCTACCAGCCGCCGTCGCATGTCGGCATCGATCTCGTGTTCGGACAAGAGAGTACAGCCGTTGCCGCATGGAACCTTGCCCCCGCGGGCTCCGGTACACGGGTGACCTGGAGCTTCCACACCAGCCTCGACGGCATCGTGGCGCGCTGGTTCGGCCTGATGTTCGACCGCTGGATCGGCGCCGACTACGAAAAGGGGCTGGAGCGCTTGAAACTGGTGGCGGAGAAGCAGATTTAGCGCAGCAGCTACGGCGGCATGCGAGTTGGCGGTTGTCGGTGGGTTCCCATGCCCGCGGCCACTGTCGCCACCCTGCGGGCGGTTCATCCGAACATGCGGTCGCCCTGCTCGTTGACGATCTGCTGGCCCTTCTTCAGCGCCATGTCGGCGGCGTCGCTCTGCGAGGCGAAGCGGTCGGCGCGCACGAAGCGGTGCTCCTTCACCACGCCGTCGATCTCCTTGGAGATCACCCCGCAGGTCTGGAACTGGCCTTCGGCCTTGTACGGCGTGGCGCGGATGGTGAAGCCGTTGTATTCGAGCGCGCTACCGACCGGCTTTTCGCCACTCTCCTCGCCGTTGCCGCCACCGCCGCCGAACAGCCGCTTCAGGAATGACATCGATCGTTTCCTCGCCTGATTTGCCGGACACCCTAAAGCATGTCGCCCGAAGGTGGGAACCGGTTCGGACGACGAGATGCCTAAAAATGCACGAGGTGCTCGCCGTCAGGCGAGATGCAGCACGATCTCGCGCCGGTGCGGGCGCGTCCGATGCTCGAACAGATAGATGCCCTGCCAGGTGCCCAGCGCCAGCCGCCCGCCCATCACCGGAACCGACAGGGAGGTCGCGGTCAGCGCCGCCTTGATATGCGCCGGCATGTCGTCCGGCCCCTCCAGACGGTGAACCAGAAAATCCATGGACGGGTCGTCCGCCGGCGGGACGAGGCGCCTGAAGAAGGCGTCGAGGTCGCGCTTCACGTCGGAATCGGCGTTCTCCTGCACCAGCAGCGAGCAGGAGGTGTGGCGCACGAACAGCGTCAGCAGCGCGCTCTCCAGCCTCGCCTCGCGCACGACGGTTTCGGCGCGGTCGGTGAATTCGTAAAGGCCCGGGCCATTGGTCGGGATCGTCAGCATCGTCTGCGGCATGAAGGGCAGCCCGGGCGCTCAGAGGGATGTCAGGCCGAGCTGTTCCAGGCACATGGTGATGGAAGGCGCACGCACCGCCTGAAGTGTTTCGGCTGGGCCAGCCTGAAAGATGTCGGCATAACCCTGCGCGCCTAGCCGGCGATGGACATGCGTCACCAGCGTGTTGGCGTCGATCACCCATACCTCCGGTATGCCGTAGGCTGCATAGACCCCGATCTTGCGGCCGAGATCGTAGCGCAGGCTGGTATCGGCGACTTCGATGGCGATGAGCACATTGTGGCCGCGCAGTTGTTCGATCGTCACGGCCCGTGGAAAGACGCAGAAGTCGGGCTCTAGAAAGGCGATCTCGTCCAACCGCAGCGTCGTTTCCTGCAATGCGCGGAGATCATTGGAGATTATGCGCTGCAGATGCGCGTTGATCTCGCCTTTCACATGCTCATGGCGCGCGCCCTTCGGCGACATCGGCACCACCTCCCCGCCGATCAGCTCGAACCGCTCGTCCTCGTCGATGATGCCGGCCGCTACCATCGCCTCGATCTCGGCGACGCTCCACGGACGCCGCGGCATGCCGTCTGCTGCCTGCGTGGTCGCCGGCCAAACCATGTCCAGGTGGAAGCGCTCGTTCATGCTTGAACACTAGCACAAGCTGAATGAAACCGCGACCAGCCTCACCGCTCGGTCAGCGCCAGCTTGGCGCCGAGCGCGACGAAGGCCGCGGCGAAGGTGCGGCGCATCCAGGCCATGACGCGCGGGCTCCCTGTCACCTTGTCGCGCACCGCGGCGGCGCACAGGCCGTAGATGGCGAAGATGACGAAGGTCGCCAGCATGAAGACGCCTGAAAGCTCCAGCATACGCATCAGCACGTTGGGATCGGCCGGGGCGATGAACTGCGGCAGGAAGGCGACGAAGAAGATCGACAGCTTCGGGTTGAGCAGGTTGATCAGCACGCCGTCGACCAGCACCTGCCGGGCGCTGCGCGGGTCCGGCCTGGCGTCGATCTTCAGCGCGCCGTGCTCCTTCAGCGTCTGCCAGGCCATCCACAGCAGGTAGGCGACGCCGGCATATTTCACGATGTCGAACAGCAGCGCGCTGGCATGCAGCAGCGCGGCCAGGCCGGTGAGAGCCGCGACGAGATGCGGCACGATCCCCAGCGTGCAGGCGAAGGCGGCCAGCACGCTGGCGCGGCCGCCGCGCGACAGGCCGGCGGCGAGCGTGTAGACCACGCCGGTTCCCGGCGAGGCGACGATGATCAGTGTGGTCAGCAGGAACTCGATCGACATGCCCGTCCTCCTTCGGTCCGGCGACCATAGTCGAGGCTTCGCCTTCGCGGAAGCGGCGCTGCGGATGCCGGCTGGGGAGAAGGCGGACCGGAACTTTCTACGGCTGGCCCGGTTCGGTCCCATCATGACCGAACACCGACATAGCTACGCCTATCTCCGCCTGCTGGTCATGACAGTGCTGTCCTTCCTGGCAATGTACATCCTCATGTATGCCATGGTGAACCGTCTCGCCGATGTCTACGCCAATCTCAACCAGGCCTATATGGCGGCTCTGATGGTCTGCCCCATGGTAGTGATCGAGCTCTGGCTGATGCGCGGCATGTACGCCAACCGCGCGGCCAATCTCGCCATTGTCGTCGCCAGCATCCTGGTCTTCGCTGCCGCCTGGGCGATGACGCGGCAGCAGACGGCGATCGGCGACGAGCAATTCCTGCGCTCTATGATCCCGCATCATTCCGGCGCGGTGCTGATGTGCGAGCAGGCGCCGATCGAGGACGCGGAGATCCGCGATTTATGCGGCACCATCATCCCCGGGCAGCAGGCCGAGATCGACCAGATGAAGGCGATCCTCGCCAGGGTCCGGGCGGAGTAGGTACATAAACCGAAACAGCCGCGCCGTCATAGAGGGCATCCGGCGGAGCAATTTCGAAGCGCGCCGGTGACGGAGGAAGAGACGGCATTGCCGTCTCTTCCGTCCACCTTGATCGCTTGGCTCGATCCTTTGTATGCAGTCCGGCTCAGCCGAGCGAGTTGATGATTTCCCGATAGGCGCTTTCCGGAAACGCCTTCAGCGTGCGGGTGCGCACATTGCCGGCCGCGCCGAGCTGCAGGGCAAAACGTGCCATCACGGCGTCGTCCGGCGCTTCGCAGACGGCGACGATGTCGCAGTCGCCCGTCGTCAGGAAGAAGTCGCGAAAGGTGCCGCCCATGTCGGCCAGCGCCTTCTTCGAGGCATCGAGCCGCTTCGGCGATTCGCGCAGGTTTCGCACACCCTGGTCGGTCCAGTTGATCAGAAGCACGTAGGTGGTCATTCCACACCTCCCTCCGGCGCCATGACGCAGCGGAGAGCCGGGGCGGAACGATGTCAGGTCGGCGCCGGTCCGTTCGCCCCGGCCGCATGCGCGAGTATGATCCCGGCCCGGTCGGGCGGCAAGAGCCGCACGCGAACCAGGCCGCAGCCACAGGGACACCCTCCGTCGGCAGCCTTCGGTCCGCGATCTCAGCCGGCGCCGGGCTCCGCCGGCATCGGCCCGGCATAGGCCGAATCCGGCCGCAGCAGACGGCCGGCGCGCTGCTGCTCGAACGCATGCGCGATCCAGCCCGCCGCCCGTCCCACGGCGAAGACCGGCGTGAAGGCCTCGCGCTGGATGTCCAGGGCGCCGAGCAGGATGCGGTGTAGAACTCGACATTGGTGTCGAGTTGCCGGCCGGGCTTGGCGCGAGCCGACAGCCTGCTCGCCGCGCTGGCGGCGGCCGGCGCCGACAAGTGCCTCGCTGTCGAGGCGCCCGGCACCGATCACCGAGCCGACCTGGCTCCACCCCAACATCGACTACGCGCTGGCGGTGATGATGCGCATGTTCGGCCTGGCGATCGACCACGAGGCGGCGTTCTTCGCCATCGCCCGCTCGGCCGGCTGGGTGGCCCATGGAGCAACTCGCCTCGGAAGTGCTGACCCGCCCCGCGCCCGCTATGTCGGTGGGCGCCAGGACGGTGAGTGGCGCCGGCCCTAAGCCGGATTTGAGCCGGGAGGGCCGGCGGCATGGCCGCTGCGGACCAAGATGGCGGGCCTGCCGCGACAGGCGTGGTTCGTCTTCAGGACGACAGGATCGCTTCGAGCGGTACCGTAGTCTGGCCTGCGGGCCGCGAAACGTGCAACTCTGCAAGATACCAGCCGTCGCGCTCGGCTTCCTCCGGGGAAAGGCCCCGCCTGCCGAGGGCGTCGAAGACGTTTTCCTGTTCCTCCGCCGAGACGAAGCGCCGTTGCGGAAACAGCGCGCCGGCGAGCTTTTCGGTGACGTAGCCACGCTCGGCCAGCATCTCCTCGACGGGCTGGTAGTCGAACATGCGAAGCACGAAATTGGCCATCCATACGCCCTTGTCGCGCCCGGCTTCCGCCAGATGCTCGAGCGACGTCTTCGTCACATAACCCACGCATCCCGTGGAAATGATCATGTCTGCGTCCTCGACGGCGCGGACGTCGGCGCTGGTGGGCTCATGCCGCTCCAGATTGGTCGATACGCCGCCGTCCATGACGCCCGCGCCGACGGCATAGGCGACCGCCCGCTCGGCGGCGTCGACGCCGACCACGGTCAGGGTGTCGTCGGCCGATCTGGCAAACAAGGCCCGGTCTCGTTCGAGCAGCGCCTTGCCGCCGCCGGAGACCCCGCCGTAAAGCCGGTAGAGATCGTCGAGCGACAGATCGTGCTTGAGCAGCGCCGAATTCACCCCGTAGGAACAGCCGACATCGATGATCTTCGCGGCCGTCTCGCCGTTAGCGTCCCGTTTCGCCTCCAGCAAGGACTTGAAGACGGGCTTGGCCACCTCGGGCACGCAGTAGCCGAGCTTGTGCAAGGTGGAGAAATAGTCCCTCGGATCCGGCCGGTTGTAGACGTGCTCAAGGCTGAGCTTGCCGACCCGATCGAAGATCGGCGCTGCGGCGGTCGAGGGTGGCGTGATGTCCATCTTGCAATTGTCCTTTCGGAAAGGGGAAGGATTTCCGCGCCCGCGGCGCGAAAGGCGAAGCTCCATGTTTGTTGGATGGCGACAGCATAGGCAGGCGGGGGGCGGAAAGAAACCCCAAATGTCGCAATTTGTTCCGCCGCGTCGCAATTCGGCTATAGTCTGGCCGACGCGGTTCGTTTGGGCCATCGTTGCCCGATCAAAAAAGAACCGCCGAAACCGCATTCAAGCGTGTTCCGGCGGCTTGTTCTTGACGGTCCGCCGCTGCTAGCGGTCGGAGCGGCGATTTCGATCTAGCTGTCCAGGAAGCTCCTCAGCTTGCGGCTGCGGCTCGGATGCTTCAGCTTGCGCAGCGCCTTCGCCTCGATCTGGCGGATGCGCTCGCGTGTCACCGAGAATTGCTGGCCGACCTCCTCGAGGGTGTGGTCGGTGTTCATGCCGATGCCGAAGCGCATGCGCAGCACGCGTTCCTCGCGCGGGGTGAGCGAGGCGAGCACGCGCGTCGTGGTCTCGCGCAGGTTGGCCTGGATCGCCGCGTCGATCGGCAGCACCGCGCCCTTGTCCTCGATGAAGTCGCCGAGATGCGAATCCTCCTCGTCGCCCACCGGGGTCTCGAGGCTGATCGGCTCCTTGGCGATCTTGAGCACCTTGCGCACCTTCTCCAGCGGCATGGCCAGCTTCTCGGCCAATTCCTCCGGGGTCGGCTCGCGGCCGATCTCGTGCAGCATCTGACGCGAGGTGCGCACGATCTTGTTGATCGTCTCGATCATGTGCACGGGAATGCGGATGGTGCGCGCCTGGTCGGCGATCGAGCGGGTGATCGCCTGCCGGATCCACCAGGTGGCATAGGTCGAGAACTTGTAGCCGCGGCGGTACTCGAACTTGTCCACCGCCTTCATCAGGCCGATGTTGCCTTCCTGAATCAGATCAAGGAATTGCAGGCCGCGGTTCGTGTACTTCTTGGCAATCGAGATGACGAGGCGCAAATTGGCCTCCACCATCTCCTTCTTGGCGATCGCCGCCTCGCGCTCGCCCTTCTGCACCTGGTTGACGATCTTGCGGAACTCGGAGATCGAGATAGCCGTCTCGGTGGCGAGGCTCTGGATCTCGGACCGCAGCGCGCCGGCGGCGGCGCCCTCGCTTCTGGCGAACTCCTTCCAGCCGCGCGTCGGCAGCCCGCCGACCCGCGCCAGCCAGTTGGTGTCGAGTTCCGAGCCCTGGTATTCCCGCAGGAACTCTTCGCGGCGCACGCCATAGCTCTCGGCCAGCCTCAGCAGCTTGCCCTCGTTCTGCACCAGCCGCTTGTTGATGTCGTAGAGCTGCTCGACCAGCGCCTCGATGCGGGCGTTGTTGAGCGACAGCGACTTCACCGCCTTGATGAGCTGATCCTTCAGCTCCTTCAGCCGCTTGTCCTGCACGGGCGACAGGGTCTCGGCGGAGGCCAGGCGGCTTTCGACCTGCTGGTCCTGCAGCTTGCGCAGCTTGCCGTAAGTGTCGGCAATGACGTCGAGCGTCTGCATCACCTGAGGGCGCAGCTCAGCCTCCATCGCCGCCAGCGACAGCGAGGCCTCGTCGTCGTCCTCCTCGTCCTCCTCCTGTCCGCGGGTATCGCCGCCGACATTGGTGATGTCGTCGTCCTCGCGCGCGGCGCGGCGTCCGCGCTCTTCGGGGGCCTTCGGCTTCTCCAGCTCCTCGGTGCGCTCGACGGTCGGCGCCTGCTTGGCCTCCGGGCCGGCATAGGTCGCCTCGAGGTCGATGATCTCGCGCAGCAGGCCCTTGCCCTCGTTGAGGTCGTCGCGCCAGATGATGATGGCCTGGAAGGTGAGGGGGCTCTCGCACAGGCCGGCGATCATGGTCTCGCGGCCGGCCTCGATGCGCTTGGCGATGGCGATCTCGCCCTCGCGCGACAGAAGCTCGACCGAACCCATCTCGCGCAGATACATGCGCACGGGATCGTCGGTGCGGTCGGTCGGTTCCTTCTTGGGCGTCGTGGTCGCCACCGCCGTGCCGGTCTGCTCGGCCAGCTCGTTGGCGTCATCCTCCGCATCGGCGTTGGCGTCGGTGGCTTCCGCCTCCTCGCCTGTCTCGTCGTCCTCGACGACGTTGATGCCCATGTCGGAGAGCATGGCATTGATGTCTTCGATCCGATCCGGATCCGTCTCCTCGGACGGAAGCACCGCGTTCAGCTCGTCCAGGGTGACGTAGCCGCGCTTCTTGGCGGCCTTGATCATCTTCTTGACAGCGTCGTCGGAAAGGTCGAGCAGCGGGCCGTCGGTGGTGGCTTCGCGTTCGGTCTCGACTTCTTCCTTTTCCTTGGTCGCCATTCCTTGCCTACTCCAAAAGGGCGGTGATGCGCGGCACTCCGATTCCGGCCCGAAACCGGATATCAATGGTCCGCTGATGCCGGCCGCGGCCGGTCCTGCTCACGTTTCGGTCAATCATCGTATCTGGAGCGAGGTCCCGTCCCGTCCAGCCTTTGGTACCGCCATTCCACGATCGGTGAGAACAATCCCACGGGTCTACGTCTCGAATCGTCCTGATTCCGCCATTCCGGCGGAAGGTCAAGCGCCTGTCGCATGATTCGCGTTAAAAAAGCGAATCAATTGAGGCAGACCCCGGTGCGGTTCAGTTGCGATCCGCGCGCCCCGACGGAATGCCAAATCCCTCGATCAGCGCTTCGGTGGCCTGGAGGTCCCGGAACTGCGCCTGGATGTCGATGAGATGACGGTAGTTCTCGTCGGTGGGCTCGGCGGCAAGAGCCGTCTCGGCCAGTTTCAGCTCCTTATGTAAGGTGCGCGCGCTGCGCTGCAAGTGCAGGGCCTGCGCGAAGGCCTCGCGGGCATCCTCGATCGCGGCTTCCCGCAGCGCCGGCCACTGCCGCGCCCGCCGCACCAGCGCCTCGGCGCGCTGCCATATCTCGTCCAGCCCGGACGCGGCGATCGCGGCGTGCATCTGGTCGCGGTCGCCGGCCCGGCCATGGGCGGCGGCATCGATGATGCCGGCATGCAAGTGCCTGAGGTCGGCATTGCCGGGGTCGAGCGCCTCGACATGCTCGAAATGCTCGTCGATCAATTGCGGATGGTTGACCAGGGCAACGAGCAGCGTGGTCTCGCGCAGCGGCATAACGCCGCCGGCCCGCTTCACCAGCGCCGACCGGGCGAGGCTCTCGGAGACGGCGAGGCGTCCGGCGGCCTGTCCCGGTCTCCCGCTCCCGCCGCGCGCCGCGAAACCCCGGTCGCCCTGCTGGCTCGGCCGGCCCTGAGGTCTTCCGCGCGGCGCGCCGAAAAACGCCTGGACGCGCTCGCGCATGTCCTGCTGATAGTGGAAGCGCACGCTCTCGTCACGGATCTTCGACGTCAGCTCGCGCAAGGTCTTCTCGAGTTCGGCGCGGCGCTCCGGCGTGTCGAAAATGCCGCCGGTGGTCTCGCGCATCCACAAAAGGTCCGACAGCGGCCGCGCTTCGGTCAGCACCGCGCGGAAGGCATCCGGCCCCTCGTCGCGCACCAGGTCGTCGGGATCCTTGCCCTCCGGCAGCAACGCGAAGCGCGCCGTGCGGCCCGGCTGCACGGAGGGAAGGATCATGTCGGCGGCGCGCCAGGCGGCGCGCAGCCCGGCCTGGTCGCCGTCGAAGCACAGCACCGGCTCCGGCACCATCTTCCACAAGAGCTCCATCTGGGTCTCGGTGAGCGCCGTGCCGAGCGGCGCCACCGCGTAATCGAAGCCGGCCTGCGCCAGCGCGATCACGTCCATATAGCCCTCGACGGCGATGACGGTGCCGTCCTTGCCCATGCCCTTGCGCGCGCGGGCGAAATTGTAGAGCATCTCGCCCTTGTGGAAGAGCTCGGTGTCGGGCGAGTTCATGTATTTTGCCGCGACCTCCGGCGACATGGCGCGGCCGCCGAAGGCGATCACCCGGCCTTTGCGGTCCTCGATCGGGAACATGATGCGGTCGCGGAACCAGTCGTAGGAGACGGGGATGTCGTCGCCGTGGCGCACCAGCCCGCAGGCCTCGATCTGCTCTTTCGCCACGCCCTTGCCGGCCAGAAACTCCTTCAGCGCGTTGCGGCTGTCGAGCGCGAAACCCAGCCGGAATTTCTGCTGCGTCGCCGGCGTCAGGCCGCGGTCGCGCAGGTAGGCGCGGGCTTTCGCGCCGGCGGCCGAGTGCAATTGCTGCTGGAAGAAGCTCGTGGCCATCTCCATCACGTCGTGCAGGCTGGCGCGCTGGCGCTCGCGCTGTTCGGCGGCTTCATCCCGCGCGGGCATCGCCACGCCGGCCATGTCGGCGATGCGCTCCACGGCCTCTGGAAAGCCCAGACCGTCGAGCTCGGTCAGAAAGCGGAAATGGTCGCCAGAGACGCCGCAGCCGAAGCAGTGATAGCGGCCCTTCTTGTCCTCGCAGTGGAAGGAGGGTGTCTTCTCGCCGTGGAAGGGGCAGCAGGCCCAGAAATCGCCGCGCGCCGCATTGGTCTTGCGGCGGTCCCACGACACGCGCTGGCCGATCACGGCCGAAATCGGCACGCGGTCGCGTATCTCGTCGAGGAAGGAAGGGGGGAAGCGCATGGGGCTCGCTGTCGGTTGCCGATCTATATAGGCGCGAATGATCGCCGGCGCGAAGGGCCGCCAACGTAAATGCCCGCGATTCACAGGTGTCCGACCGGCGTCTGGCAACAACCGTGGCGGTTCCCCACTCTGTCCGACGGTACGGCAGATCTACTGCTTTGATGTTTTCTGATTGTTTCCTGCATGATTTTTGACCGCCCGCCTGGACGCTTCCATGAGGGCAAGCGATCGTTCCGAGGGTAATCGTCCTCACAGGCGGTGAACGTCACCACGGAAGAAAATCTAAACCCTCGCCTACAACTTCTGGGTTGCCCCGTGCCGCCGTCCGTGCTTGGTCGCCGGCCTCGCCTGCCTCCTCCGGTGCCACCATGCCGCTCCCGCTCGTCGCCCTCTTCCTCGCCGCCTTCGCCTTCGGCACCACAGAGTTCGTCATCGCCGGCGTGCTGCCGCAGGTGGCGGCGGGGCTGGAGGTGTCGATCCCGACCGCCGGCTACCTGGTTTCCGGCTATGCGCTCGGCATCGCCATCGGCGGCCCGCTGCTGACGCTGTTGACCGCCCGGTTGCCGCGCAAGACGCTGCTGGTGTGGCTGACGGTCGCCTTCGTGATCGGCCAGGTCGCCTGCGCGCTGGCGCCGGACTTCTTTTCGATGCTGATGATCCGCTTTGCGGTGGCGGTGGCGCACGGGGCCTATTTCGGCGTCGCCATGGTGTTGGCCACCGGTCTGGTGCGGCCGGAGCAGCGCGGCATGGCGGTCGCCGTCGTGCTTGCCGGCCTCACCGTCTCCAACGTCATCGGTGTGCCCGTCGGCGCCGCCATCGGCAATGCGCTGGGATGGCGCGCCACCTTCTGGTCGATGCTGGCGCTGGGCGGCGTCGCGTTGATAGCCATGATCGCGCTGCTGCCGGCCGCCACTGGCGCCTCGGCGCGTCCGGTGGGGCTGCTGAAGGAGGTGCGGGTGCTCGGCCGCCAGCAGGTGTGGACCTCGCTCATCCTCATGCTGATGCTGATGATCGGCCAGTTCGTGCCGTTCACCTACATCGCCCCGCTGCTGCAGGAGGTCACGGGCATCGAGGCGGTTTCGGTGCCGTGGGTGCTGCTGCTCAATGGCGGCGGCGCCACCCTCGGCGTCTTCCTTGGCGGCCGGCTTTCCGACTGGAAGCTCATGCCGTCGCTGATCGTCATGCTGGCTTTGCAGGCGGCGGTGCTGGCGGCGATGTATTTCGCCAGCTCTCATCCGCTGCCGATGGTGCTTGCCGTCACCGCCTGGGGCTGCCTCAACTTCGCCATCGGCACGCCGATCCAGGCGCGCATCCTCGGCTGGACCGCCGACGCGCCCAACCTCGCCTCCTCGCTCATCCCGTCCGGCTTCAACATCGGCATCGCGCTCGCCGCCTTCGTCGGCGCTGCCATGCTGAACGGCGGCTACGGCTATCGCGACCTGCCGGTGCTGGGCGTCGGCGCGATGATCGTCGCGGCCGCCGTGGCCGTGCTCTCATACCTCTCCGAGCAGCGCAGCGGGATCAAGCCGCCGCGCCGGGTCGAGGCGCAGTGAGAGCGGTGCACGGACCTGACTTCGGCGTGAAGACACCGCGCCGCAATGCCGGAGATGCGACAGGGGCGGCCCTCGCGAGCCGCCCCTGTCATTTCCGCTCGTCCGCTCAGCGTCCGGCGATCAGGCCGGCGATGATGCCGCTGGTGATGCCGATCAGCAGGTAGTCGTTGTCGACCTTGACCCAGCGCTGTCCCGGACCCGGGCGGTGGAGGCCGTAGCGCCCATAGTCACGCACGACATGCTTGCGCTGCCACTCCGGAACGCGGTGCCCCTTCACCCAGCGATGGCGCTCGACCTTGCGGACGACGACCTTGTCGCCGCGCCGGATCACCTCCTTCCTCTCGACATGGCGGGAATCCCGCCTGTCGAAGTGGCGGGAATCGTGCTTGGGGGCGTGGTACTTCTGCACCTTGCGGTATTCCTCGCGAGAACCGTGGCGCTCGGCGGCCTGGGCGGCCGGCACGGCGAGCATCGACAGGGCGAGTGCGGAGAGGATGAGACGTTTCATTCGGGAGGTCCTTTCGTCATGTGACACGATGGACGGTAGGTCTCGGCGGATGAATGCAGTCTGAACGGGAACATTACAATTACGTAATGGATTCAGTGGCGTAGGAAGGGTTCTGAAACTTCTCCGCAATTTCCCGACAGTCGTTGCGAACCATGGCCCCCGAGGCGGCGGGCCGCTGCCCGGGGAGGACGCAACCGTCTATGCCGATCGCTGCGCAGCGCCGCCGGACCCGCCGCGCGAACGCGCCGCTTTGTGGATTTTTGTGTCGGCACGATGCTCCATGCTTCTTTTCCTTACGTCGTGCGTTGATGAAAAATGGCTGTTTCCGACATCGCAGGTCGGTGCCGGACAACCCGGTCGATCCACTTGGCATTCTATTAATCGGCTAATATATTTGGGCTTGTCATGCGCATGATTCCCGCCGGTCGTCGACCATTCGGCCGCCCGCTTCGCCTGTACAGGTGCGGCCGGTGACCGGCTCGGTCGTCCTCGTCCACCTTGCCGGTGCGATCGCGCTGCTGCTTTTCGCCACGCGCATGGTGCGCACCGGCGTCGAGCGCGCCTATGGTGATGCGCTCAAGCAGAAGCTGCGCGGCACCATGCGCAATCCGCTGCTGGCGGTGCTGGCCGGAACCGGGCTGTCGATCGCCTTTCAGAGCTCGACCGCCGTCACCCTGCTGGTCGGCTCCTTCGCCGGCGCGGGCATCGTCAGCGGCATGGCCGGCCAGCTCGCCGTGCGCGGCGCCGAGATCGGCTCGGCGCTTGTGGTCAAGCTGCTGTCCTTCGACTTGAGCCTCCTGGTGCCGGTCTGCATCGCCGCGGGAACGGTGATGTTCATGGCCACCGAGCGCCGCGACTGGCGCCAGATCGGGCGCATCCTGGTCGGCGTCGGCCTGCTGATCCTGTCGCTGGAGATGATCGGCGAGGCTGCCGAGCCGCTGCGCGAGAGCCGGCTCCTGCCGGTCATCGTCGCCTATTTCGCCAGCGACCCGGTGACGGCCTTCCTGCTCGCGGCGCTGATGACCTGGCTGTTCCATTCCAGCATCGCCGCCGTCCTGCTGTTCGTCACGCTGGCCGAGCGCGGCTTCATCCCGCCGGAGCTCGGCATCGTGCTGGTGCTCGGCGTCAATCTCGGCAGTTCGGTGATCGCGCCGCTGCTCACCCGCGGCGCCGCGCCGGCGGTGCGCGTCGTGCCGGTCGGCAACCTGTTGATGCGCGGCGCCGGGTCCATCGTCATGCTGACGCTGTTCCTTGTGTTCAAGCCGCCGGTCGGCATGCTCGGCGCTGCCGTCAGCGATCAGATCATCCACGCCCACATTCTGTTCAACTGCATCATCCTGATCGCCGGTATTCCGCTGGCCGGGCTCGTCTACCGTGCTTCGCAGGCGATCGTGGCGCTGGGCGGCGGCGGGGAGAAGGCCGGCACGCTTGCCGATGCCGAGCTGAGCGCGCTCGACGAGGCGGCGCTCGCCACGCCCAGCCTGGCGCTCGCCAATGCGACGCGCGAGGTGGTGCGGGTGTGCGAGACCGTCGAGATCATGCTGACACGAGTGATCGAACTCTACGAGCATGCCGACCAGGACAAGATCGATGAGCTGGCCGCGCTCGACGATCGCGTCGACCGGCGCCATGCGGCGATAAAGCTCTACCTGGCCAAGATCGCGCCGGCCGAGCTGACGCAGGCCGAGGCGCTGCGCTGCCAGGAGCTGCTGGGGGCCTGCGTGAAGCTGGAGCAGGTCGGCGACATTATCGTGCGCAACATGCTGGCGCATGTGCAGAAGAAGCTCGACCGCGGGCTCACCTTCACCGACGAGGGCTGGCGCGAGCTGACCGCCTTCCACCACGTCGTGCTCACAAATGCCCGGCTCGCCTTCAACGTGCTGGTGTCGCGCGACGCCGAGACGGCGCGCCAGCTCGTCCAGGAGAAGGACCGGCTGCGGGCGCTGGAGAAGCAGGCAAGCCAGAGCCATTTCGAGCGGCTGCGCGAGGGCACGGCGAAAAGTGTCGAGACCAGCTCCATCCATCTCGACACCATCCGCGACCTGAAGCAGATCAACTCGCTGCTCGCCTCGATGGCCTATCCGGCGCTGGAGGAGGCCGGCCTGCTCACCGGGACCCGGCTTAAGGCGGTCTAAGGCCCGTGGCCTGATGCGGAAGCGCGGGCCATTCACCGCGCGATGGGGCAAGCCCGCCTCGCTCCTGCGCAAAATTCGTTGTCGAGCTGGCCGGCACAAGCGACGGGCGGACCGGGCTTCCTGCCTGGCTGCCGCGCCGGCTGCTGGAACAATTGCCGCTGCGCGGACATTGCGGGGGATCGGACGATCGAGCAGAGGAGGCAGGAGATGGACCTGGCCCGGCAACGACTCCGCCTGTCCGGCGGCACGGAATTGTCCTTCGTCACCGCGGGTGAGGCGTCGATGCCCCCCGTCCTGCTGCTGCACGGCTTTCCCGGTTCGGCGGACTATTTTCGCGACGTGGTGCCGCTCCTGTCGCAGGTCGCCTACGTGATCGCGCCGGATCTGCCCGGCTTCGGTGAGTCGGACGTCCTGCCACAGGTCACCTTCGATGCGTTCGGCGAGGCAATCGCGGAGCTGCTGGACCGGCTCGCCGTCGGGCCGCGCTATGTCTACCTTCACGATTTCGGCGCTCCGGTCGGCTTTCATATCGCCATGCGGGCGCCGGATCAGGTTCTTGGCCACATCATCCAGAATGCCAACGCTCACCGGACCGGGTTCGGGCCGCCATGGGACCCGGTCATCGCCTATTGGTCGCATCCGGACCCGGACAACGAGGCGGCGGCGACCGCGCATCTGACATTCGAGGGCGTGCGCAACGGCTATCTCGGCGGGATGCCGCCGGACGTGGCGGCGCGAATCCCGCCCAAAGTCTGGGAGGAGGACTGGCGGGTGATGCAGTTGCCGGGCCGGATGGAGACCCAGCGGGCGCTGATCAAGGATTATGGGAACTACGCCGCGCGATTCGACGAGATCGCCGACCATCTCGCGCGCTGGCAGCCGCCCTCCCTGATGATCTGGGCGCGCCACGACCCCTTCTTCGACCTCGCCGAGGTGCTGTCATGGATGCAGGCGCTGCCGAGGATGGAAGCCCATGTCCTCGATGCGGGCCACAAGCTGCTTGAGACGCACGCGGCGACGGCCGCGCCGCTCATGGTCGATTTCATCAAGCATACGCAAGGGCGAAGCGAAAGATCGGCAGTGTGAGCATATGGGGCATGTGTGCCGCCCACGGGCAGCACACATGCTTGAGTGACAGGCCTGCTACTGCAGCAGCTCCTTGACGATGCCGCTCGCCTTGCCGAAGTCCATCTTGCCCGGATATTTTTCCTTGAGCGCGTTCATGCAGCGGCCCATGTCGCGCAGGCCGCCGGCGCCGACCTCATCGACCACCTGGCGACAGGCGCGCTTGACCTCGTCCTCGCCCAGCTGCCTGGGCAGGAACTCGCGGATGATGGCGATCTCCTGGCGCTCCTGCTCGGCCAGCTCCAGCCGGCTGCCCTGCTCGAAGGCGGCCGCCGATTCCTCGCGCTGCTTCACCATCTTGGCCAGGATCTGCAGGATCTCCTCGTCGTTGACGGGATCCTTGCCGGCACCGCGATTGGCGATGTCGCGGTCCTGGATCGCGGCGTTGATCAGGCGCAGCGTCGAGGTGCGGCGCTTGTCCTGAGCCTTGAGGGAGGTCTTGAGGGCCTCGGCGATAGCCGCGCGCATGGCGGATTCTCCTTTTCACGAGCGCGGACAATAGCGCTGCCGCCCGGCCGACGCAAATCCGAGCCGCGCAGCCAACTTCCTGTTTTCGCTCCGGAAAATAATTGGCATTGCGGCCGGCTCACGCCGGTTGACCCGCCGGGAGGCATCGCATATCGTGCGCGCCTTGCATAAAGTAGGTTTTGCATTTACGGCTGCCGCAACATTGCGGCGAGCCGTTTCTTGCCGCGTATATGGCCCTTCGCGTGCTTGTCCGCAAGCACCGGGCATTTTCTGACGGAGCCGCCTGATGACCGCCTCGACTGCCCCCTGGGGACCCGAACTGCTGACCGCCGCCCTGGTGCTCGCCGACGGCACGGTGATCCGCGGGCGAGGCCTCGGCGCCACCGGCAGCGCGGTTGCCGAAGTGTGCTTCAACACGGCGCTCACCGGTTACCAGGAGATACTTACCGACCCGTCCTATGCCGGCCAGATCGTCACCTTCACCTTTCCGCATATCGGCAATATCGGCGTCAACGACGAGGACATCGAGGACCTGAACCCGGCGGCGCGCGCCGGCGCGGTCGGTGCTGTATTCAAGGCCGACGTCACCAACCCGTCCAGCTACCGGGCCGGCGACCATCTCGACCGCTGGCTGAAGCGGCGCGGCGTCATCGCCATCAGCGGCGTCGACACGCGGGCGCTGACCGTGCTCATCCGCGAGAAGGGCATGCCCAACGCGGTGATCGGGCATTCGCCGGATGGAAAATTCGACCTCGACGACCTCAAGCAGCAGGCCAAAGCCTGGCCGGGGCTGCTCGGCCTCGACCTCGCCAAGGACGTCACCTCCGGCCAGTCCTCGGTGTGGACGGAAAAGCCCTGGGTGTGGAACGAAGGTTATGACGGGCAGGGCGAACCGGAATTCCACGTCGTCGCCATCGACTACGGCGTCAAGCGCAACATCCTGCGCCTGATCGCCGGGCTCGGCGCCAAGGTGACGGTGGTCCCCGCAAGCGCCACCGCCGAGGACATAATGGCGCTCAAGCCGGACGGAATCTTCCTCTCCAACGGCCCCGGCGATCCCGCCGCCACCGGCGCATACGCCGTGCCGGTGATCAAGGACCTGCTGAAGACCGACATCCCGATCTTCGGCATCTGCCTCGGCCATCAGATGCTGGCGCTGGCAGTGGGCGCGACCACGACGAAGATGCATCAGGGCCATCATGGCGCCAACCATCCGGTCAAGGACCACACCACCGGCAAGGTCGAGATCGTCTCGATGAACCACGGCTTTGCGGTGGATTCGGCGAGCCTGCCGACGGGCGTGGAGGAGACGCATGTGTCGCTGTTCGACGGCTCGAACTGCGGCATCGCGCTGGCCGGCCGGTCGGTGTTTTCGGTGCAGCACCATCCCGAGGCCTCGCCCGGTCCGCAGGATTCGCACTACCTGTTCCGCCGCTTTGCCAACCTGATCCGCCAGCGCAAGGGCGAGCCGGCGCTCGCCGAGCGCTGACAGGACAGAATCTTTCCTGTTCTCGAAGCGAGGAGGCCAATCGCCTCCTCGCTCATCCGGCACAGGCCGGGGCGGCGGAGCCGTCCGGGCTATTGCCCTCAGATCGGGTTGTTGAACGTATCGCAGTCCGACAGCTTGCCGCTCTTGAAACCGGCGGCGAACCAGCGCTGGCGCTGGTCGCTGGTGCCATGGTTGAAGCTCTCCGGCACCACATAGCCCTGAGTGCGACGCTGCAGCGTGTCATCGCCGATCTGCGCGGCGGCGTTCAGGGCCTCCTCCAGATCGCCGCGCTCCAGAATGCCTTTCTGCGCGGTGTAGTGGCCCCACACGCCGGCGAAGCAGTCGGCCTGCAGCTCGACGCGGGTCGACATCTGGTTGGCCTCGACCTGCGACATCTGCTGCCGCATCTGGTTGAACTTCGGCAGGACGCCGATCAGGTTCTGGACGTGGTGGCCGACCTCGTGGGCGATCACATAGGCTTCGGCGAAGTCGCCCGACGCGTCGAACTGGCGCGCGAGCTGATCGAAGAAGGCGGTGTCCAGATAGACTTTTCGGTCGCCGGGGCAGTAGAACGGCCCGGCCGCCGAGGAAGCGTAGCCGCAGGCAGAGGCGATGCCGCCCGAGAACAGCACCAGGCTGGGCTCCTGATAGGTCAGCCCCTCGGCCTTGAAGATGCCGCTCCACACGTCCTCGGTCTCGGCCAGGATGGTCGAGACGAACTGGCCCATCTCGTCGCTGGCCGGCGTGCTCTTCTGCTCCGTCAGCTGGCCGCCGCCGCCCGGCACCTGCTGGCCGCCGTCACCCAGCATGGCCAGCGGATCGATGCCGCAGGCGCGCAGCGCGAAGAACAGCACGACCAGGATGACGATGGTGGATATGCCGCCGCCGCCGGCGCCGCGGCCGATCGGGATGCGCATGCCTCCACCGCCCGGCCGGCCGAAGGGGCCGCCGCCCCCTCCACCGCCGCCGCGCCTGTCCTCGACGTTCTGGCTTTGCCTGCGGCCCTTCCAAAGCATACCGGCTCTCCCTGCGCCGGCGGACGACCGGCTATCTTGTCCGTGGAATCCGAAACTAGAGCAAAGGTTGCCTGGAGGGAACTGCCCGTCTCAGCTGAGTGGCTCAGGACGCCGCCCGCCACGAGCCGCTGCGGATGTAGTCTTCCAGGGCGGCGGCGCTGAGCGCCGGCCCGAAGGCGAAACCCTGCAGCTTGTCGCAGCCGATCTTCTCCAGGATGCGCGCATGCGCCATGGTCTCGACACCTTCGGCCACGACCTCGATGCCGAGCGTCCTGCCGATCTCGATGATCGATTCGACCAGATGGCGCTGACGCACCGACTTGACGATGGGCTGGACCAGCTGGCGGTCGATCTTGAGGCGGCGCGGCTGCAGCTTGAGCAGGCCGACGACGGAGGCATAGCCGGTGCCGAAGTCGTCTATCTCGATGTCGATGCCGAATTCCTTGATGCGGTCGACGTTCCAGCGCACCAGCTCGTCCGTTTCGTCGAGGAAGATCGACTCGACCAGCTCGAAGGACAGCACTCCGGGCCGGATGTCGAGCCGCCTTAGGCTGTCGATCAGTTCCTCGTCGCGCAGGCGGCGCGCCGACACGTTCACCGATATGCGCGGCACCAGGAGGCCGCTCGCGGTCCAGCGGTCGAACTGCGACAGCGCCTGCTCGAGGATGATCCTGTCGAGGGTCGAGACGACGTTGAGATCCTCCGCGGTCGCCAGGAAGGCGTCGGGCGTGAGCAGGCCCTCGGTCGGATGGGCCCAGCGCACCAGCGCCTCGACGCCGGCGATCTCACGGGTCCGGGCGTCGAACTGCGGCTGGTAGTGGGCGATGAACTCGTTGCGCTCCAGCCCGCGCAGGATGTCGTCGGCGAGTTTCTTGGTACGCACGATCTCGGCCTGCAGCGCTTCGTCGAAGAACTCGTGCCTGTTGCGGCCCCGGTTCTTGGCCCGGTAGAGCGCGATGTCGGCGTTGACCAGCAGGCGTCCCGGATCGATTTCGGCGCCTTCCTCGACGGCGATGCCGATGCTGACGCCGAAGCGGCATTGGTGGCCTTGATAGGCGACGGGGCGCCGCATCTCCCGGACGATGCGGCGGGCGACCTCCTCGATGTTGTCGCTGCCCGGCCGGCCGACGCAGACGACCACGAATTCGTCGCCGCCGATGCGGGCGACGAAGTCGTCGCTGCGCACGTTCTGCTTCAGCACCTGCGAGGCGTGGACCAGCATGGCATCCCCCGCGACATGGCCGAGCGTGTCGTTGATCTGCTTGAAGCGGTCGAGATCGATGTGCAGCAGCGCGATGCGCCGGCCGTCGTGGGCGCACGCCGCCGCCAGCCGTTCGAGTTCTTGGTCGAGATAGCGGCGGTTCGGCAGACCCGTCAGAGCGTCGTGCTGGGCGATGTGCTCGATGCGGGCCCTGGCTGCCTCGAGCTGGGCGCTCCGCTTCTCCGCCAGCACCTTGGCCTTCTCCAGGTCCTTGTTGAGCGTCACGTCGTCGGTGACGTCCCATTCCGCCCCGATCATGCGCGGCGTGTCGCGTGGATGGTGGACGATGGTAGCGTGAGTGCGGATGTGGCGCACCGTCCCATCGGGACGGATGATCCTGTATCTGGACGAATGCGGCCTGTCTTCCGCGACCTGGCGGTGGAAATCGGCGTCGGCGCGCGCGATGTCGTCGGGATGCAGCACCGCCAGCCAATCCCTGTAGTTGCGCGGCCCGCCCGATCCGCCCAGGCCGTAGATATCGGAAAGCCGGTCGTCCCAGATCAGCTCGTTGGTGGCGAGGTCGAGTTCCCACACGCCGATGTGCGAGGCGCCGAGGGCGAGCTCGAGGCGGTTCGAGAGCCGGCGCAGACGGGTCTCGCTGTCCTGCAGGGCAAGATAGTTGCGCTGGCGCTGGGCATAGAATCTGCCGGCGAAAGCGATGGGGATGACGACCAGGATGCCGGCGGCGAGGATCAGGGCGCGCAGCAGCCAGGCATTGCCGGGCTCGCCATCCCAGCCTCCCCGCGGCACCGCCGCGATCTGCCAGGTACCGAAGGGCATGGACACGTCCATCACGACAGGGTCTTCCTCGGTAATGCCTTGACGCCCGAAGAACGGGGCGCTTCCGGGCGCCTCGCGGCGGAGCAGGGCGATCTCGACGCCGTGATCCTCCAGCAGTCCGCTGTCGCGATAGAGCTTGTCGATATCGATCACCGCCGACACCAGGCCCCAGAAGCGCCGTCCCCCATCGTCGCCGACGAACACCGGAAACCTGCCGATCAGCCCTTGTCCGCCCTGCACCAGGTCGACCGGACCGGTGAGGACCATCTGCCGGCTGTCGCGGGCGCGAAGCGCGGCCTCCCGCTGGGCGGGATTGGTGCGATAGTCGAGGCCGACCACCCGCTCGTTGCCGTCGGCGGGATGGACCATGGTGACCACGAGGTCGGGGGCGGCGACGACGTTGCGGAGCTGGTTGGTCCCGTCGAACAGGCGTTTCGCCAGTTCGCCGAAGCGCCGCTGGTCGATGTCCGGTTCGGCGGCGACCATGGCGACGAGGCCGCGCACCAGCTGGGCGTTGCCGTGGATATTGCCTTCCAACTTGGCGCGGACCAGGTTGATCTTGGCGAGAACCTGGGCGCGCAGCGCCTGTTCGGAGACGATCCTGTTCTGATGGTCGGCGAAGATGCCGAGCAGGGCTATGCCGATGACGGCGACGACAGCTGGAAAGGTGCCGGGCGAGATCAAGCTTCGTGAAATCTGGCCGAAGTTTATCAAGGTTGCCACTCGCACCGGAACGGCCGGGGCCTGCCAAAATCCGACGATGGCATGTAACCTTTAAGTATCACTTTCGGTCCGTCGTCAAAAAGTAGTTAAACGGGACTCGAAATTCTCGAAAAACGCGGCATCCGGTACTGGGACTTTACCTCATGCCGCGGCCGCCAGACGCCCGCCGGCTCAGGCCGCCGGCACGCGTTCCCGGCTACGGCGCGTCAGGGCGACGACGGCGAGCGCGGCGAGCGGGAAGGCGGCCGCGGCGATGCCGAGCTCCGCCACCGGAGCGGCCTCCAGCAACCTTCCGCCGATGAAGCTGCCCAGCGCGATGCCGAAATACATGGCCGACACGTTGAGCGGCAGCGTCAGGTTGGCGAGTTCGGGCGCGTGGCCGACCAGCCGGCTGGCTTGGGCGGGTGGGAACGTCCAGCCGACGAAGCCCCAGGGAAGCATGATCGCGACCAGCGCCGGGCCGGCGATCTCCGGCGGCAGCAGCTCCAGGATCGCGGTCATCGATGCGCAGATCGCCGAGGAAGCGAGCAGCGCCATGACGATCATGCGGCCCGGACCGAGCCGGTCGGCGAGCTGGCCGCTGGCGTAGTTGCCGGCGATTGCGCCGATGCCGAAGGTGAGCAGCAGCGCCGGCAGCATGGCGACCGGCAGTCCCGCGCCCTGGGTGGCGAGCGGGCCGAGATAGGCGATGATGATGAAGCCGCCGGTAAGGTAGAGCAGGGTGACCGCCAGCGAGGGCAGGATGCCCGGCCGGCCGAGAGCGGCCAGCCGTTCCCGCAGCGACAGTTTCAGGCCGGGCAGGCCGCGCGGCAGGCGCAGCCACAGCACGGCAAGGCAGAGCAGCGCCAGTCCCGCCACCACCAGATAGGCCGCCCGCCAGCCGGCGAGGCTGCCGACCAGCGAGGCGAGCGGCGCGCCGAGCGCCACCGCGAAGGTGGTACCGCCGAGCACGGTGGCCACCGCGCGGGCGCGGTGCTCGGGATCCGCCAGCGCCACCGCCGTCGCCTGGGCGGTGGAGGCGAACAGACCGGCCGAGGCGCCCATGACGATCTGCGCGGCGAGCAGGGTGGCGAAGGAGCCGCTGGACGCCGCCGCTGCGTTGCCGGCGATGAAGGCAAGCAGCGCGGCGGCGATGACGCGGCGCCGGTCGGCGGCACCGGCGAATGTCGACAGGATCGGCGTGCCGATCGCATAGGCGAGCGAATAGACGGTGACCAGATGGCCGGCATCCGACACGGAAATGCCGGCCGAGGCCGAGATCAGCGGCAGCAGCCCCGCGAACACGAATGCCACCGTGCTCGTGGCGAAGGCGCCGACGGCGAGCCAGACGAGACGTCTGTCCATGGGAGATCCTTAGTTCAAAATTCATTGAACTATTGAGCCGGATCGGCGCCTATGTCAATGTGCCAGACTGTTGTTACGCATGGCTCCCGCCAGCCCGTGTCAGGAGCCGGCGGCGTCGAAACATTGGAACTGGTATCTGTCCGGAATGTCGCTCTTTCATCCATCGGCCGAACAGATCGACCTGGCGACCGTGCTGTCCGTGCTCGGCGACCAGACGCGGCTGTCGATCGTCGGCTATCTCGCCCGCAACGAGGATTTCGAGATCAACTGCAGCCGCTTCCTCGACCTCGGCTCGAAGACCAACATCAGCTATCACCTTGCCAAGCTGAGGGAAGCCGGCATTACGCGCACTGAAGTGCGCGGCATCAACCGGCTGATCTCGCTGCGCCGCGCCGATCTAGACGCGCGCTTCCCCGGCCTGCTCGATTCGATCCTGGCCAGCGCGGCCGCCATTCCCTTCGACATGCGGGAGGTCGCCAGGGTCGAGCTGCGCCAACTCGAACGCGACGGCGAGGCCACGAAGGGATCGGTCGGGTGAAGATGCGGATCGCGGTTATCGCCGACATCCACGGCAATATACTCGCCCTCGAGGCCGTTCTTGCCGACCTCGCCCGGCGCGGCGGCGCCGACTTGACCGTCGGCGATTGCGCTTCCGGCCCGCTGTGGCCTCGCGAGACGGTCGGGCGGCTGATGTCGCTCGCCTGGCCGACGGTGCGCGGCAATCACGACCGCCGCGTGCCGCTCGATCCGCTCGACGCGATGGGCCCGTCGGACCGCTGCGCCCACGACCGGCTGTCGCAGGCGCAACGCGACTGGCTCGCCGGCCTGCCGCTACAGGTCAGCCCCGCGCCCTCCATCCTCGCCTTCCACGCCCGGCCGGACCACGACGAAAAATATCTGACCGAAAACATCGTCGACGGAGGCCTCGTCCGCGCGCCGACGGCGACCATCGCCCGCCGCCTGGAAGGTCTCGACCCGGCCGTCCGGCTGGTGCTCGCCGGCCACAGCCATCGTCCCGAACTGGTCGAATTGCCCGGTGGCCCGATCGTCTTCAATCCGGGCAGCGTCGGCTGTCCGGCCTATTTTGACCCGACCGAGCCGGCGCATCGCTCCGAACAAGGCTCCCCGCACGCCCGCTATGGCCTCGTCGAGGTTTTGGGCGCCGATTTCGGCTTCCAGGCGCTTGCGGTCCGCTACGACCATGAAGCGGCGGCACGACGCGCCGCCGAAGCCGGCCGGGCGGAATGGGCGGAAGGCCTGCGTACCGGTTTCATAACAGGGTAGGCTTGATCTATGCCTGTCGGTCTCAGGCAATCTCGAAGCTGGTTCCGGCGGGGTTGTCGAGTGAGCGGGATATTCTTCACCGCGTTGACTTCGCCGAGTCCAAGGCTATCCGGAAGGGTAGGGAACGGACCTGAACGTCAGCCGGCGTGCTTGGCCGGATAGCGCTTCAGTGTCGCCGTGAACATGCCCGCCAGCGCCTCCACCGCCTCGTCGCGGGAGACGCGGCCCGCCGCGGCGTCCTGCGCCAGCGCCTCGGCCGCGCCGAGACAGCCGAGCAGCACCGCCGTATCGTTCCGCGGCAGTTCCACGAAGCGGCCAAAACCTTCCCGGTAGCGGTCGACATAGCCGCGCCGCAGCGACTGCCGGAAATCCGCCGTCTCCTCCGTCGCCGAGAGCGCCGCGAAGGCGGCGCCCATCGCGGGGCCCATGTCGAGCACGCAGCTCACATAGGACGAGGCGAAGATCGAGGCGACATCCTCCAGCGTCTCGCCGCCGGCGGCCAGCGCCTCGCGCTGCGCCTGCATCTGCCGCTTGTCATAGGCGCTGCAGATGGCGATCAGCAGGCCGGCGCGCGTGCCGAAATGCTCGTAGGCGATCGGCTTGCTGACGCCGGCCCGTTCGGCAAGATAGCCGAGCGTCAATGCGTCGGTGCCTGTCTCGCCCATGATCGCCTGGGCGGTCTCGAGCAACTGCTCGCGCCGCTCCGCCCTCGGCAGTTTTTTTGCTGCTGTTCCAGTCATCCCAGCCTGCGTGGCCTATCAGTCATGCGGCGTTCGGCTTGACTTCGCCTGTTGCGCTGCATATTACCAATGGTAACCTACCAGTCGTAAGTTACTGTCCTTAAGTTTCTATATAGGAGATTCTGGTGACCATTGCAGCCCGCGAAATCCACCTGAAAAGCCGCCCGGCCGGCCTGCCGGGCCCGGACAATTTCGAGCTGGTCGAGCGCCGCCTGCCGGTGCCCGCCGAAGGCCAGCTCCTCGTCCGCACGCTGTGGATGTCGGTCGATCCCTATATGCGCGGCCGCATGGTCGACCGCCCCAGCTACATCGCGCCGTTTCAGGTCGGCCAGCCGCTCGAGGGCGCGGCCGTCGGCGTGGTCGAGCAGTCCGCCGCGCCGGGCTTCGCGCCGGGCGACGTCGTGACCCATTTCTCCGGCTGGCGCGACCGCGCCGTGATCGACGCCGCGACGGCGGGCAAAATCGATCCCGCCGCGCCGCTCCAGGCCTGGCTCGGTCCGCTCGGCGTGCCCGGTCAGACCGCGCATGCCGGACTTCTGCATATCGCCGGGCTGAAGGAGGGAGACACGGTTTTCGTCTCGGCGGCGGCCGGCGCCGTCGGCTCGATGGCGGTGCAGATCGCCAAGATCAAGGGCGCCCGCGTCGTCGGCTCGGTCGGCACGGAGGACAAGGCGCGCTGGGTGCGCGACGAACTCGGCGCCGATGCCGTCATCAACTATCGCGCCGCCGGGGACCTCACCAAAGCGCTTGCCGAGGCGGCGCCCGAGGGAATCGACGTCTATTTCGACAATGTCGGCGGCGATCATCTCGATGCCGCGCTTGCCGTCGCCAACAGGTTCGCCCGCTTCGCCATCTGCGGGATGATCGCGCAGTACAACGACGAGACTCCGCCTCCAGGCCCGCGCAACATGACCGCGCTGATCGCCAAGCGCATCAAAATGCAAGGCTACATCATCCTCGACCATCCCGACCTCACGCCGCGGTTCACGCGCGAGATGCTCGGCTGGCTTGCCGAGGGCCGCATCAAGTCGCGCGATACGGTGATCGAGGGGCTGGAGAACGCGCCAAAAGCGTTCATCGGCCTGTTTTCCGGCGACAACACCGGCAAGATGCTGGTCAAGCTCGCCGGCGGCTGAACCGCCCTCCGAGACTTGCCGTTCGGTTTCGCTCGGCCCACTCGTTGCGGCTTGCCTGGTCTGCCATTAATCTAAGGCGGAACGCGAGCGTGAGAGGCATGAGCGAACCGACGCAGCGAATCGTTGAAACCAACGGCATCCGCCTCAATGTGGCCGAGCAGGGAGAGGGGCCGCTGGTGCTCCTGTGCCACGGCTTTCCCGAATCCTGGTATTCCTGGCGCCATCAGCTGGGCACGCTCGCGGCGGCCGGTTTTCGCGCCGTCGCCCCGGACATGCGGGGCTACGGCAGGAGCGATCGGCCGGAGACGATCGAGCAGTACACGATCCTTCACCTGGTCGGCGACATGGTCGGCCTTCTCGACGCCTTGGAAGCGCCCACCGCCGTCATCGTCGGCCACGACTGGGGCGCCCCTGTCGCCTGGCATGCGGCGCTGATGCGGCCGGACCGCTTTCGCGCCGTCGTCGGCCTCAGCGTGCCGTTCCGGCCGCGCGCCAATGCGCACCCGACCAGCCTCATGCCGCGCACGGCGGATTCCCAATTCTACCAGCTCTATTTCCAGGAGCCCGGCGTCGCCGAGGCGGAGCTGGAACGCGACCCTCGGGCTACGGTGCGCACCATGCTCTACGCCGTATCGGGAGAGGGTACGGGCGCGGGCGCGGGAATCAGCATGGTCCCGCGCAGCGCCGGCATCCTGCAGGGCGTCGAAGCGCCAGCGATGCTGCCGCCCTGGCTCGGCGAAAGCGACGTCGATGTCTATGCCGGCGAATTCGAGCGCACCGGCTTTGCCGGGGGCCTCAACTGGTACCGCAACATCGACCGGAACTGGGAGCTGATGGCGCCCTTTGCAGGGGCGCGGGTCAACGTTCCCGCCCTCTACATGGCCGGCGACCGCGACCTGGTGGTGGCCTTCCCCGGTATGGATCGGCTGCTGGCCAATCTCAAGCTTTTCGTCCCGCAGCTGCGGGATACGCTGATGCTGCCGGGCTGCGGGCATTGGACCCAGCAGGAGCGGCCGGACGAGGTCAACGCGGCGATAATCGGGTTCCTCCGGAGCTTGCCGGACCAGGGTTGATCCTGGATGCCTCATGTACGGCCAGGCCTCCTCGACATGGGCTACTGCGGGGGGCGGGCATAGGCGCGACGTCGTCGTTCTCGCATCTCGGCGCCTCATTGCGATCCAGACCGTCGGTCCCGGCAATCCCGCTGCTTCTGCTCGCGGCCGTTGCCAGGCGTCGGCATATTCGGAAGGCGTGATGCTCTCCACCCAGCTCCCTGTCACAAAGCCGCAATGGCGGCCCTGCATGATCGCCGGCCGATCCGGTCGGCGCGGGAAGCGCAGGTGCTTGCCCTAATCCCGCCATGGAATCGGAGATTGTGCCGCAACGTCAGGCGGGGGCCGCGACGAGAGGGACTTCATGACCGCAGATTGCGTCCAGGCGGATTTCTTCCGCTTCCTTCGTTCCTGGCTGGCGGCCCCGCTGCGCGTCGCTGCGGTGGCGCCCTCGGGACCGGCCCTGTCGCGGCTGATCACCTGCGAAATCTCCCCCGCCGACGCGCCGGTGCTCGAGCTCGGCCCCGGCACCGGTGTGTTCACCCGCGCGCTGCTGGCGCGCGGGCTCAGCGAAAGCGATCTCACCCTGGTGGAGTTCGGCCCGGACTTCGCGCGGCTGCTCAGGCTGCGCTTTCCCGCGGCAAATATCCTGTCCATCGACGCCGCGGCGATCGGCGCGACCGGCCTCTTCGCCGAGCGCCCGGCCGGCACGGTGGTCAGCGGCCTGCCGCTCCTGTCGATGCCGCAGGCCAAGGTGGAAGCGATCCTTGCCGGCGCCTTTTCCTGCCTGCGCCCCGGCGGCAGCTTCTATCAGTTCACCTACGGCCCGCGCTGTCCCGTGCCGAACGCGATCCTGGACCGGCTCGGCCTGCAGTCCGTCCAGATCGGCCGGACCATGCGCAACATCCCGCCGGCGAGCGTCTACCGGATTTCGCGGCGCGGCGAGGGCGGGGTGCAGAGCGCTCCGGCCGTCGAGACGCTGCCGGTGTGATGACGGGCAAGCTTGCCGTTCCGGCGACCGGCCTGGATATGATATGGCGGACTCCCGAACGGATGCCGAAGGGCCGGCTCGAACGCGCGGCACGGTGGCATCCGGCCTTGTTTAGCGGTGGAACCGCCATGCGCTGTGGATTTCTTCTGGCCCTTGCGGCCTGTCTTCTGTTGCCGGCCGCCGGTCCGTCGATGGCGCAGACCGAGGCTCGTCCGCAAAGATCCGAGGAGGCTGCCGGCTTCTTCGTGGTCGAAGGTGTCGCCAGCAACGACCTCCTGAACGTCCGCGCCACGGCCTCGGCGGGCGGCAGGGTGGTGGGGCGCTTGCCAAACGGCGCGCTGCTGCGCAATCTCGGCTGCAGCGACGTCAACGGTAATAGCTGGTGCGAGGTCGAGACTGTCGAGGCTCCCAGGATCACCGGCTTCGTCGCCGGGCGCTACCTGCACGAAACGCTCGTCGACGATCCCGGCCTGGCGCCGCAGGACGAGGCGAGCGCCGCCCCGCCGATCGAGGAAGGCGAGCCGCCGACGGAAGCGGAGCCGGCCAGGGTCGATGCGGCCGCCGAGATTCCCTGCGCACGCTATTATGGGCAGCCGATGCGCATGTGCGCCGCCTCCGTGCGGCGGGATGCGGAGAAGGAGGCGACGGTCACCGTCACATGGCCGGACGGCGGCCAGCGTGTGATCAGCTTCCGCAACGGCCGGGCCGATACCTCGGATGCGCCTGACCCGGTGAGCTACACCCGCGAGGCCGAGCTCAACATCATCCGCATCGGCAAGGCCGAGCGCTTCGAGATCCCCGACGCGCTGGCGTTCGGCGGGTAGGGCGGCTCGCTCGGTCCCGAGCCAGCCGTCTTCCCGGATCGAGCGAAGTGGGATGCGGGATGGCTGGTTCGAAGCCGCCGGCAGGCCGCGTCCTGATCGAAACGCTGCCCGCATCTGGCCCTGGAAGCGGCGGTCCTGATATCGCACCCTTCAGGCATTGCCGGCGGAACGTCGGATGGTGCCAGCGCATTCTGTGAACGTTGTGCATCGTTGCGACGGCTGTGAACCGCTCCCAGTGCGCGGAAATCAGGACCGAGTAGGTTTCAAGAGAGAGGACTAGCAATGCAAATTGCCAAGAACACGATCTGCCTGTGGTACGACAAGGACGCCGAGGCTGCCGCCCGCTTCTATGCAGGGGTTTTTCCGGACAGCGCCGTGCATGCGGTGCACCGTGCTCCTGGCGACTACCCGTCCGGCAAGGAGGGCGACGTGCTGACGGTCGACTTCACGGTCGCCGGCATTTCCTGCATCGGTCTCAATGGCGGACCGATATTCAAGCACAACGAAGCCTTCTCGTTCCAGATCGCCACCGACGACCAGGAGGAGACCGACCGCTACTGGAACGCCATCGTCGGCAATGGCGGCCAGGAAAGCGCGTGCGGCTGGTGCAAGGACAGATGGGGCGTCTCCTGGCAGATCACGCCGCGCGTGCTGACGGAGGCGATGGCGGCCGGCGGCGCCGAGGCGAAGCGCGCCTTCGAGGCGATGTTGGACATGCGGAAGATCGACGTCGCCGCGATCGAGGCGGCGCGGCGCGGCTGACGGACGGGACGCCTGAGTCGGGTCCCGAACCGGAGCATGGTCGAGCGAAGCGGGGTGACCGGTCCCTGATCCCTTACCTGCCGGGCGACTCATCCTCGCCGGCGACCGACAGCATGTCGGCGAACAGCGCATCCCATTGCGCATCGTCGAGATCGATCAACCCGAACGTTCGCAGCATGAACGCACCCTCGCCGGCGAGGAAAGCCAGGGCGGCGCGCCGGTCCGCCCGATCCGTCATGTCCAGTCGGGAGAGGCGGCTCGTGTACCACGCCCTGGTCGCCGCCACCTGATCGGGGCGCTGAAGCAGCGCCGTCATCATCGCCGCCGAACGGGAGTATTCGGACTCGTCGCCGTCGCGCGTCGCCTCCAGATGCCCGCGGATGACGGAGCGCGGCGACCTGTCCTCGCCGATCCGCTGCATCACGTCGCGTTCGAAGGAATCGCCCCAGCGCTGGATCATCGAGCGGATCAGGTTCTCCTTGGTTCCGAAGCAGTATTGCACGCCGCTCTTCGTGATTCCGGCCGCCTTGGCCACGGCTTCGAAGCTCAGAGCGGCGGCGCCCGTCTGCGCCACAAGTGCCTCGGCGGCATCCAGAACCTTGTCCCTGTCGATGCTTCGCGGACGCCCAGCCATTAGCCTCTTCCATTTCAATACGATCGTATTTATATCGGCAGCCATGTGCCGGCAACCGGCGCATGTCGAAGGAAAATCCGATGTCGCACCAAAACCGATGGCTGGTCCTCTGCATAGTCTCCAGCGCCCTTTTCCTGATCGTCATCGACATGACGGTTCTCTACACGGCGCTGCCGACGCTCACCCACGACCTTGCTGCCACGGCCACCGAGAAGCTCTGGATCGTCAACGCCTATCCGCTGGTCGTGGCGGGGCTGCTGCCGGGCCTCGGCACGCTCGGCGACAGGCTGGGCCACAAGCGGATGTTCATGGCGGGCCTCGTCGTCTTCGGTGCCGCGTCCCTGGGAGCGGCCTTCGCACCGTCGTCCGCGGCCCTGATCGCCGCCCGCGTGCTCCTCGCCGTCGGAGCGGCCATGATGATGCCCGCCACGCTCTCGCTGATCCGCCTCACCTTCACCGACGAGAAGGAGCGCGCATTCGCCATCGGCATCTGGGCAGCCGTCGCCTCCGGCGGCGCCGCGCTCGGTCCGGTCGTCGGCGGGCTGCTGCTCGAATATTTCTGGTGGGGCTCGGTCTTCCTGATCAACGTGCCGGTCGTGCTCCTGGCGCTGACCGCGAGCGCCCTGCTGCTCGCAACCCGCCCCGGCGACGCCAGCCGTCCCTGGGACCTGGTCGGCTCGGTGCAGGTGATGGTCGGCCTGATCGGCGTCGTCTATGCCGTCAAGGAACTCAGCAAGCGCGATCCGTCCTGGATCGCCGCCGCTGCCGCGTTCGCGCTCGGCGCGGCAGCCCTGATCGTGTTCGTGCGCCGGCAGCGCCGCAGCGCGGCGCCGCTGATCGACTTCTCGCTGTTTGCCAATCCGCGCTTCTCCTCGGGCGTGGCGACCGCGCTGGTGGCTTCGGGTGCGCTTGTCGGCGTCGAGCTGGTGTTCAGCCAGCGGCTGCAGCTCGTGCTCGGATACTCGCCGCTCGAGGCGGGTCTGCTGATCCTGCCGATCCCGCTGGCCGCCTTCGTGGCGGGTCCGCTCACCGGGCTGGCCTTGCCCTGGGTCGAGCCGGCCCGCATCCTGATGGGTTCCCTCCTGCTGACCGGCGTCGCGCTTGCGGCGTTTCTCCTGGCCTATGACGGACCGACGGGGGTGTGGCTCACGCCGCTCGCGGTCATGGGTTTCGGGCTCGGAGCGGCGATGACGGCGGCCTCCAGCGCCATCATGCTTTCGGCGCCGGAGGAGAGGGCGGGCATGGCAGCCTCCGTCGAGGAAGTCTCCTACGAACTCGGCGGAGCGCTCGGCATCGCGCTGCTCGGCAGCCTCATGTCGCTTCTCTATACCAGCGCGATGATCGTCCCCGCGGGCATGGCGATCGCTCCGCAGGCGCGCGACAGTCTCGACGAAGCCCTCATGCTTGCGGCCACGCTGCCGGCCGGCCAGTCCGTGCAGGTCGCCACGCTTGCCCGCGCGGCGTTCGACCAGGCGTTCGTAGGCGTTGTCGCCGCGGCGATCGCATGCCTGCTGCTGGTTGCCGGGCTCGTGTGGAACGTGTCGCGCAGCAGGGGCGGTTCCTTCGTCCGGGAGCGGTGATTCTGCCCGGCGGGGTCGTGCTCGTCCTGTCCTGGATTGGAACTCTCCCGCAGCCGCTGGCGCCTGAGGGTTCGCTGCCCGCCTTCGCAGGGCGGGCATGCACATTTTCGGGGTTACATAGCGGAAAACTCTCCCCTATAAGGCCCGCCTAGCCTGACACCTGAATTTCTCTCGCGCACCGGCCGGGCACGCCCGTACCGGTCTTTCGCGCGGGGCCAGATCGACGAGCGAGACATGCCGAAACGCACCGATATCAAATCGATCCTGATCATCGGCGCCGGCCCGATCGTCATCGGCCAGGCCTGCGAGTTCGACTATTCCGGCACCCAGGCCTGCAAGGCGCTCAAGGACGAGGGATTCCGCGTCATCCTGGTCAATTCCAACCCGGCCACCATCATGACCGACCCGGAACTGGCCGACGCCACCTATATCGAGCCGATCACGCCGGAAGTGGTTGCCAAGATCATCGCCAAGGAGCGGCCGGACGCGCTCTTGCCGACCATGGGCGGCCAGACCGCGCTCAACACCGCTCTGTCGCTGCGCCGCATGGGCGTGCTGGATCGCTACAATGTCGAGATGATCGGCGCCGACGCGCACGCCATCGACAAGGCCGAGGACCGCTCGCTGTTCCGCGAGGCGATGCAGAAGATCGGCCTGGAGACGCCGAAGTCGATGCTGGCCAATGCCTCGGCAGTCAAGGACGCCGACCGCAAGACGCACGAGGCCGAGCGCGCCGCGCTGAAGGCCGAGAAGCCGGACAACCTCGACGCCGCGCTCGACGCGCTCGAAACAAGCTGGAATCTCGGCGAGGGCGACCGCAAGCAGCGCTACATCAGCCACGCCATGGCGATCGCCGCGCAGGCGCTCGACCATGTCGGCCTGCCCGCCATCATCCGCCCGTCCTTCACCATGGGCGGCACCGGCGGCGGCATCGCCTACAACCGCGCCGAATTCTTCGACATCGTGCAGTCCGGCCTCGACGCCTCGCCCACCACCGAGGTGCTGATCGAGGAGAGCGTGCTCGGCTGGAAGGAATACGAGATGGAGGTCGTCCGCGACCGCGCGGACAACTGCATCATCGTCTGCTCGATCGAGAACATCGACCCGATGGGCGTGCACACCGGCGATTCCATCACCGTCGCGCCGGCGCTGACCTTGACCGACAAGGAATACCAGATCATGCGCAACGCCTCTATTCGCGTGCTGCGCGAGATCGGGGTGGAGACCGGCGGCTCCAACGTGCAGTTCGCCGTCAACCCGGCCGACGGCCGCCTCGTCGTCATCGAGATGAACCCGCGCGTGTCGCGTTCCTCGGCGCTTGCCTCCAAGGCCACCGGTTTCCCGATCGCAAAAATCGCGGCGAAGCTGGCGGTCGGCTACACGCTGGACGAGCTGGAGAACGACATCACCGGCGGCGCCACCCCTGCGTCGTTCGAACCCTCCATCGATTATGTCGTCACGAAGATCCCGCGCTTCGCCTTCGAGAAATTCCCCGGCGCCGAGCCGGTGCTGACCACGGCCATGAAGTCGGTCGGCGAGGTCATGGCGATCGGCCGCACCTTTCAGGAATCGCTGCAGAAGGCGCTGCGCGGACTTGAAACCGGCCTCACCGGCCTCGACGAGATCGAGATCCCCGGCGCCGACGGCCCGGAAGCGAAGAACGCCATCCGCGCCGCGCTGGGCACGCCGACGCCCGACCGCCTGCGCATGGTGGCGCAGGCGATCCGCATGGGCACCTCGCTGGAGGACGTCCACCAGATGTGCCGCATCGACCCGTGGTTCCTCGAACAGATCGACGGTATCATCGCCATGGAACAGCGTGTGCGCGAGCACGGCCTGCCGGAGGATGCCGACAATCTGCGCATGCTGAAGGGCATGGGCTTTTCCGACGCGCGCCTCGCCTCGCTCGCTCGCCGCGAAGCCTCCGAGGTGGCGAAGCTGCGCGAAAGGCTCGGCGTGCATCCGGTCTACAAGCGCATCGACACCTGCGCCGCCGAGTTCGCCTCGCCGACGCCCTACATGTACTCGACCTACGAGGTGCCCTTCGCCGGCGAGACCCGTTCGGAGGCTGAGGTTTCCGACCGGAAGAAGGTCGTCATCCTCGGCGGCGGACCCAACCGCATCGGTCAGGGCATCGAGTTCGACTATTGCTGCTGCCATGCCGCCTTCGCGCTGCGCGACGCCGGCTATGAAGCGATCATGGTCAACTGCAACCCGGAGACGGTCTCCACAGACTACGACACCTCCGACCGCCTCTATTTCGAGCCGCTGACGGTCGAGGATGTGCTGGAAATCCTGCGCGCCGAGCAGGCCGCCGGCACGCTGCACGGCGTCATCGTCCAGTTCGGCGGCCAGACGCCGTTGAAACTCGCCGACGCGCTGGAAAAGGCCGGCATCCCGATCCTCGGCACCTCGCCGGACATGATCGACCTTGCCGAGGACCGCGACCGCTTCCAGAAGCTCCTGCGCAAGCTCGACCTCACCCAACCGAAGAACGGCATCGCCTGGTCGGTCGAGCAGGCGCGCACCGTCGCCACCGAGCTCGGCTTCCCGCTGGTGGTGCGCCCGTCCTACGTGCTCGGCGGCCGCGCCATGCAGATCATCCACGACGAGGGCATGCTGCAGACCTACCTGCTCGACACCGTGCCCGGCCTGGTGCCGGAGGACATCAAGCAGAAATATCCCAACGACAAGACCGGCCAGATCAACACGCTGCTCGGCAAGAACCCGCTGCTTTTCGACACCTATCTGTCGGGCGCTATCGAGGTCGACGTCGACTGCCTGTGCGACGGCAAAGACACCTACGTCTCCGGCATCATGGAGCATATCGAGGAGGCCGGCATCCATTCCGGCGATTCCGCCTGCTCGCTGCCGGTCCACTCGCTGTCGGCCGACCTCGTCGACGAGCTGGAGCGCCAGACGGCGGCACTTGCCAAGGCGCTGAACGTCGGCGGGCTGATGAACGTGCAGTATGCGGTGAAGGACGGCACCATCTTCGTGCTGGAGGTCAATCCGCGCGCCAGCCGCACCGTGCCGTTCGTGGCCAAGACCGTCGGCAAGCCGATCGCCAAGATCGCGGCGCGCATCATGGCCGGCGAGACCTTAGACGATGCCTTCGCCCATTACGGCGCCAAGCCGGACGCCCGCAACCCAGGCCACGTCGCCGTCAAGGAGGCGGTCTTCCCGTTCGCCCGCTTCCCAGGCGTCGACATCCTGCTCGGCCCGGAGATGAAGTCGACGGGCGAGGTGATGGGGCTGGATCGCGACTTCGCCATGGCCTTCGCCAAGAGCCAGCTCGGCGCCAACATCGATCTCCCCCGCTCGGGCACGCTGTTCGTGTCGGTGCGCGACGAGGACAAGGCGGGCATCCTGCCGGCGGTCAAGCGCCTCGCCGGCTTGGGTTTCCGCGTTCTGGCGACCTCCGGGACCGCCCGGTTCCTGTCGGAGAACGGCGTCGAGGCTCAGAAGATAAACAAGGTGCTGGAAGGCCGCCCGCATATCGAGGATGCCATCCGCAACCGCCAGGTGCAGATCGTCTTCAACACCACCGACGGCCAGAAGGCCGTTTCCGACTCCAAATCGCTGCGCCGCGCCACGCTGATGCAGAAGGTGCCGTATTACACCACGCTCTCCGGCATGGCCGCGGTCGCCGAAGCCATCGCCGCGCTCAAGGCCGGCAGCCTCGAGGTCAGGCCGCTGCAATCTTATTTCTGATGCGCCGACGCCCACCTCCCCCTTGAGGGGAGGTCGGCGCGCGCAGCGCGCCGGGTGGGGTCGCCGCGGAAGTGCGCCATCCATAATGGGAGCTGTCGTCGATTTGCGGCGCGTTGACCCCGCTGCGGCTCTCGTGTGAAGTGCGCTCGGGGGATTTCCGACGCCATGAGTCTGATCCGTAATGAGCGCCTGAAGCTTTTCGCTACCTATCTCAACGGCTTGGCCATCGCACTTTTCGCGGTCGGCGGCTTGGCTCCAGTTTTCTCGACGCTGTACGGTACCGTGACGAACAGCTCGACGATATCGGTTGTGGTCGTCAGCGTGATTTGTCTTGTCGTGTCAGCCGCACTACATTGGATGGCGAGCCTGGTGCTCAAGAGGCTATTGCCATGACCACCATCCAGATGCTTTCCCTACTCATCATGCCGGTCGGCGCTCTCGTCATTGCGGGCCTGGGGTTGCTCTGGATACGGACCTGGGATGATGAACGTCCGAAACCGGGCGAACATCCGCATCCGGGCGAGTAGCCGTTCGCCAAGCCATCTATCGGCCCCATCCCCGCTTGCCACCGCCGCTTCGCCCGGCATACTCTCCCGCCACCATCAACAAATCGGGAGGGGCGCCGATGCGCGGGACACTGGCGAGACTGGCACTGGCGGGAGCGCTCGCCTTGTCGATGACGGCGCCGGGGCTTGCCCGCCACTGGCATTCCGACGACACGGCCGCGCTGGTCGGCGGGCTGGTGTTGGGCGGCATCGCGGCCGCCGCCATCTCGCACGACCACCACCATCGCGACCAGTACATCCCGCCCGCGCCCGCCTACCAGCCGGCCGCGCCGTTTTCCCCGGCGCGCGGCGTGGTCTGCTATCCGCGCGAGGGCGCCTGCTACGACAATGACGGCGACTTCCTGCCGTCCTGGACGCACCGCGTCTTCTGATTCTTTTGGGGATTTCCGCCATGCGACGTTTTCCGGCCCTCTGCCTCGCCGCCGCCCTGTCCGCCTTCGCCCATCCCGCGCCGGCCGACGAGCCCGACTCCAGCTTCGTGCGCCTGCACGCCGTCGACCTCTTGGAAGGCGCGCTGACGCGCGAGCAGACGACGAAACTGCAGCTTCTCGCCCATCAGGCCGCCATCGCGGCCGCCTGCGACGGTTTCGTGCTCGACGACACCAAGATGAAGACGGCCTTCGAGGCGCTGGCGCCCGTCGACGCGGCAAAGATGACCGACGCGCAGAAGACCTATCACGACCAGCATGTGCTGGTGATTTACGGCGTGCTGGTCGGCGGCGAACTGGCGGCCATGGCCGACGACGTCAGCAAGGCCTGCGCCCGCGCCGCCGAGTTCCAGGCCGACCCGGAGGCCGCGGCCGAGGTGGTGTGGCGGTAGGTTTCCAGCCTGGCGTTTCCTCGCCCCCATGAAGTGGGGGAGAGGTGTCGAGGGCGTAGCCCGAGACGGAGAGGGGGCAAGGACAGATTGCAGGGGACAGTTTATTTTCTTTCCGCGGAAAAGCGGCGGCGTTCCAAGGCCGGCGCGGGCGGGAAAAGTAAACTGTCCCCGGCACTTGCCTGCCGTTGCTGCGATAGCCGCTGCAAGAAACATGCGCTTTCTCGCTGGGTTTTATCCCCTCGCTTCAGACCTCGTGCATAATCCCCGGCAGTCCCTCCTGCGGGAACGCCGATCATGACGGTGGTCTGCGGGGAGGGATCGGTGTCCGGAAGGTAGCGGCTAACGTGGCCGCGAGGTCCGGCGCTGCTTCAGAGTTTCCAACGATCCCGTCCTTGAGCGGGACGGGGCTCCGGTATGGCCTGAGGAGCCGTCATGAGCGGGATATCGCCGGCGTCACTTAAGCCGGAGTAGCGAGTACGATCCCATGACCCGGAAATGAAGCGGCGAAGAAGCACCGGACGGGCGGCCGAAAGGTCGCATATAAAATTAGATGAGCGATCCTGCGGCCGCCCGTCTTCCCGATCTTCTCAATGGCCAGACTGCGATGCAGGGCGTGGCGAGGATGACGTATGCTCAGGGGAC
>NZ_JCACER010000031.1:2500-5461 GCF_059502445.1 Kumtagia sp. | reverse complement strand
AAGTAAAAGAAGATTTGAGGCGGTTACCTACTTTCCCACGGGTGAGCGCAGTATCATCGGCGAGGGGGGGCTTAACGGCTCTGTTCGGAATGGGAAGAGGTGAACACCCCCGCTATGACCACCTTCAAGGCGGTGAGGTTTCTTCTGTCACCTGCGGTGGCGGGCACCGGCAGGGGCTTTGAGGGGGATTGTGAAAAAAGCAGTTTCGTTGTTTTCCTGGTGAGCACCCGCTTTTCAGCAAAAGCTAAAAGTGGAACCTTTCGAGCAATTAGTACGACTCGGCTTTGCCTTCTCGGGCTTTAGACCTGTCGCCTATCAACGTGCTCATCTGGCACGACTCTCTATGGAAGACTCATCTTGGGGCAAGTTTCGCACTTAGATGCTTTCAGCGCTTATCTCAACCCGACGTGGCTACTCAGCCGTGCTCCTGGCGGAACAACTGATGCACCAGCGGTCGGTCCAACCCGGTCCTCTCGTACTAAGGTCAGACCCCCTCAATCTTCCGACGCCCATCACAGATAGGGACCGAACTGTCTCACGACGTTCTGAACCCAGCTCGCGTGCCACTTTAATCGGCGAACAGCCGAACCCTTGGGACCTTCTCCAGCCCCAGGATGTGACGAACCGACATCGAGGTGCCAAACCTCCCCGTCGATATGAGCTCTTGGGGGAGATCAGCCTGTTATCCCCGGAGTACCTTTTATCCTTTGAGCGACGGCCCTTCCATACAGAACCGCCGGATCACTTTAGCCGACTTTCGTCCCTGCTCGGCTTGTGTGCCTCACAGTCAAGCACCCTTATACTAATGCGCTCTTCGTACGATTACCAACCGTACTGAGGGTACCTTTGCAAGCCTCCGTTACTCTTTAGGAGGCGACCACCCCAGTCAAACTACCCACCATGCACTGTTTCCCGCAAGGGATTAGACTCTAAATCAAAGAAGGTTGGTATTTCAACGACCGCTCCACACTACCTGGCGGCAATGCTTCAAAGCGTCCCAACTATTCTACACATCCGTAATTCAAAATCAATGCAAAGTTGTAGTGAAGGTTCACGGGGTCTTTCCGTCCCGTGGCGGGTAACCGGCATCTTCACCGATACTACAATTTCACCGGGCTCGTGGAGGAGACAGTGTTCAACTCATTAGACCATTCGTGCAGGTCGGAACTTACCCGACAAGGAATTTCGCTACCTTAGGACCGTTATAGTTACGGCCGCCGTTTACCGGGGCTTCGATTCAGACCTTCGCTTGCGCTAAGCCCCCCTCTTAACCTTCCGGCACCGGGCAGGTGTCAGGCCATATACGTCATCTTTCGATTTCTGCATAGCCCTGTGTTTTTGTTAAACAGTCGCCTGGGCTTTTTCTCTGCGGCCTCCCATCGCTGGGTAGGCCCCCCTTCTCCCGAAGTTACAGGGTCAATTTGCCGAGTTCCTTAGCCGTGATTCACTCGAGCACCTTAGGATGTTCTCCCCGGCTACCTGTGTCGGTTTGCGGTACGGGTTGCGCAATGCTGGTGTTTCTCCCACTTTTCTTGGAAGTCTCGACAGTGATTCGGTTTGGCCCGAAGGCCGCCCCTGCTGGCGCCCGCTTCCGTCAGGACGCACCACCGCTTTCGTCTCCGTCATGAGTTCACACATTGCGCAAGTGGAGGAATATTAACCCCCTTGACATCGGCGCTTCGCCTTCGCTAACGCCTTAGTACCCGACTAACCCTCCGTTGATTGACATAGCGGAGGAATCCTTAGCCTTTCGGTGTGCGGGGTTCTCGCCCGCATTGTCGTTACTTATGCCTACATTTGCTTTTCCCAGCGCTCCAGCCAGACTCGTCGTCTAACCTTCACTGCCGCTGGGAATGCTCCCCTACCAAGATTTCTCTTCCATCGCTTCGGTGGTGGGCTTGATGCCCGTTTATTATCGATGCCCGCCCCGCTCGACCAGTGAGCTGTTACGCACTCTTTAAATGAATTGCTGCTTCCAAGCAAACATCCTGGCTGTCTCGGCAGTCGGACCTCCTTTGTTCAACTTAGTCCACACTTGGGGACCTTAGCGGATGGTCTGGGTTCTTTCCCTCTCGGACTGGGACCTTAGCACCCCAGCCCTCACTCCCGGGCATATCCACTGGCATTCAGAGTTCGTCAGGATTTGGTAGGATGTGACTCCCCCTAGTCCTATCGGTAGCTTTACCTCCAGTGGACTCTATCCCGAGGCTGTTCCTAAAAACATTTCGGGGAGTACGAGCTATTTCTCAGTTTGATTGGCCTTTCACCCCTACCCACAGCTCATCCAAAAACTTTTCAACGTTAACTGGTTCGGTCCTCCAGTGCGTGTTACCGCACCTTCAACCTGGCCATGGGTAGATCACCAAGTTTCGCGTCTGCCCCCACTGACTATTCGCCCTGTTCAGACTCGCTTTCGCTTCGGCTGCCCGCGTTCTCGCGGTTAACCTTGCCAGGGACGGCAACTCGTAGGCTCATTATGCAAAAGGCACGCCGTCAGCCCACTAAAGGCCTCCGACCGCTTGTAAGCGCACGGTTTCAGGGTCTTTTCACCCCCCTGTTCGGGGTACTTTTCACCTTTCCCTCACGGTACTGGTTCACTATCGGTCTCTCAGTCGTATTTAGCCTTGGCGGATGGTGCCGCCGGATTCAAAGGGGATTTCACCGGTCCCCCCCTACTCAGGATACCCCTACGTTCTTCCGATTTACACCTACGGGGCTGTCACCCGCTCTGGCCGGCCTTCCCAGACCGTTCGATTTGACGGAAGTTCTAAAAAAGGGTCCTACAACCCCGGCTTTGCCGTAACAAAACCGGTTTGGGCTACTCCCCGTTCGCTCGCCACTACTGGGGGAATCACTGTTGTTTTCTGTTCCTCCGGGTACTTAGATGTTTCAGTTCTCCGGGTTGGCTTCCTTCTCAGGATAGTTGGTCTTCAACCAACTGGGTTGCCCCATTCGGACACG